>JAUVTR010000073.1 GCA_030601425.1 Desulfobacterales bacterium | reverse complement strand
GGAAACCTTTGAAACGATGAAAATGAATCTTAAATCATCGGCATACGGTTGAAGCGCATTATAGTAATCCTCTTTGGCAGAGATGGTAACCGCAGCATCAAGAGGATGACCGATCTGCTTTGCAGCTCGCGCTTCTTCCAGCGCCTTGGTGACTTCTGCCCGTACGTCCAAAATTTTTCCCCAGCGCTGGGCCAGGTCCTCATCTTTCCATTTGCTTTTTGCCTCAGGCAGTGAAGCAAGATGAACACTTGACTCTTTTTCACTGCGATCCGGCATATGCTGCCAAATTTCCTCGGCGGTAAAAGGAAGAATCGGTGCTATTAACCGCGCCAGAGAGTCCAGCAAAATATGCATGACGGTCTGGGCGCTTTTTCGGGCTCCGGATTTGGGCGGGGAGGTATACAGCCTGTCTTTGAGGATGTCCAGATAAAAAGCAGAAAGATCAAGGGTGCAATAATTATAAAGGGCATGATAGATAATATGATATTCGTATGTATCATATGCAGCGAGCGTTTTTTGCACCAAGCTTTGCAGCTTATGGAGCGCAAATCGGTCGATTTCCGGCATATCCTCATAGGAAACTTGATCGACAGCCGGGTCGAAGTCAAACAAATTGCCCAGCACAAAGCGGCTGGTATTTCGGATTCGCCGATAGGCATCGCTTAACTGCCTTAAAATGTTTTCTGAAATACGAATATCTTCTCTATAATCCGTTGCCGACACCCACAGCCGCAGTATCTCAGCTCCATATTTGTCGATTACCTCACTGGGTGCCACGACATTGCCCAGCGATTTGGACATTTTCCTTCCATTGGCATCTACAACAAAACCGTGCGTTAGCACCGCTTTGTAGGGTGCCTGTTTCCGGGTGCCGACCGCAGTCAGGAGTGCACTGTGAAACCAGCCCCGATGCTGGTCGCTGCCCTCCAGGTATAGATCCGCCGGCCACCGTAAATTTTCTCTAGGCTCAAGCACAGCGGCGTGGCTCACTCCTGAATCAAACCATACGTCAAGGATATCGTTTTCTTTGACAAATTTTTTACTGCCGCATTCTGAACACGTTGCATTATCCGGAAGAAAATAAGAAATGTCCTTTTCAAACCAGATATCGGCTCCGTGCTTTTCAAATAAAGAATAAACTTTTTCCATAACCTTTTGATCCAGGAGAATCGTCTCACAGTCTTGACAATAAAACACGGTAATCGGAACTCCCCAGGCTCGTTGTCTGGAAACACACCAATCCGGGCGGTTTTCAATCATGCCGTAAATGCGATCCCGGCCCCAGTGCGGGATCCAGGTTACGGTGTCGATTGACTCCAGCGAGTTACGGCGCAGTCCGGTCTTGTCCATGGAAATGAACCATTGGGGTGTTGCCCGGAATATAACCGGCTGCTTGCATCGCCAGCAATGCGGATAGTTGTGCTCGATGGTGCCCTCGGCCACCAGCGCACCGATTTCTTTAAGCTTATTGTTGATATTTGCATTGGCATCGAAAACAAATTGTCCCTTGAAAAATTCGACCTCATCGGTAAAACGCCCATTGTCATCAACCGGAGAATACACCTCTAATCCATATTCAAGACCCACTTCATAGTCCTCGCGACCGTGTCCGGGTGCCGTGTGAACACAGCCGGTGCCGGCTTCCAGAGTGACATGATTACCCAGGATGATAATGGAATCCCGATCAACCATCGGATGGCGGCTGCGCTTGTGCTCAAGGGATTTCGGATCGATCTCGACGATAACCGAGTAATCAGAAATGCCGAAGGTTTGCATACCGTATTCCATCAGCTCGCGTGCCAATATGAAGACTTCATTATTTCCCACATCAACGGCCACATATTCAAAATCAGGGTGCAGCGCGATGGCCAGATTAGCCGGAAGCGTCCAGGGCGTCGTGGTCCAGATCACCACATAAACCGATTTGTCGTTCAATTCCGGATAGTCGTTGCTGAGATCATCTTTCAGGCGGAATTTTACAAAAATCGACGGCGTCGACTCATCTTGATATTCAATCTCTGCCTCGGCAAGAGCTGTTTGACAGGTACAACACCAATAGATCGGTTTTTTGCTGCGGAACAAACTACCATCCTGTGCAAACTTTCCGCACTCCCGGGCGATGATGGCTTCATACACATAGTTCATGGTTAAATAAGGATCTTCCCATTCCCCCATAACGCCCAGCCTCTTGAACTCCTCGCGTTGAATATCAATAAATTTTTCAGCATACGCCCTGCAAAGCCTTCGGACTTCTACCAAGGTAAGGTCTTTCTTTTTCTCTCCGATCTCTTTATCCACATTATGTTCGATTGGAAGCCCGTGACAGTCCCAGCCCGGCACATAAACAGCATCATAACCTGCCATCTGTTTTGATCGAACAATGATATCCTTTAAAATCTTGTTCAACGCTGTCCCGATGTGTATATTGCCGTTGGCATACGGGGGCCCGTCATGCAAAATAAATTGTTCCCGGCCTTTTGAAGAATTTCTGACTTGATCGTGCAACCGCGTTTGCTCCCAGTGTTTCAACTGTTCAGGTTCACGTTTCGACAGATTCGCCTTCATGGGAAACTTGGTCATCGGAAGGTTGAGGGTCTTTTTGTAATCCATTAATTCCTCCAGTATCGGCTATAAGTAAAGTACAGATAATTAATCAGAATCATACCGAGTGTCAAGGAAATACATCCCAAGAATTCGTTATACGACCTTGATTTCTGTTCCTTTAGCAGAGTTGCCCCGCCTTCAAGTGTGGTGTCCTATTTTTCATATATAAAACCCGAATTCGATTTTATCGTTTTTCCTTTTCAAAAATGAAGTCGTATAAATCCCATGGGACAATCGCGAAATTTCAGAGAGGATAAAATAAGAAAGGTAAAAGCTTATGGTTGAAGGTGGGATGGTTGGGGAGTCCGGCTTCAGAAATAATCAATGATGTCACACCACATCATTTGTAATATCCATCAAATACTGCCCGTAATCGTTTTGGGTCAAATCAGCCGCAAGGTTTTGAAGCTCCTCTTTGGTAATGTAACCCTGGCGATAGGCAATTTCTTCAATACACGCGATTTTAAGTCCTTGCCGCTCCTGAATAGCCTGAACATAGCTGGCCGCCTGTTGCAAGGCTTCATGGGTTCCGGTATCCAACCAAGCATACCCGCGCCCTAAAAGCTCGACTCTCAGATCCCCCCGACGTAGGTAGGTCATGTTTACATCGGTAATCTCGAGTTCGCCGCGGTCCGACGGCTTGAGGCGCTTGGCAATTTCGATGACATTATTGTCGTAAAAATATAAGCCCGGCACAGCATAATTGGATTTAGGCTTTTTGGGTTTTTCTTCTATTCCGATAACTTTACCGCTGGCGTCAAAGTCCACAACCCCATAACGTTCGGGGTCTTTTACCATGTAACCGAGGATTAAACCGCCCTTATCAAGCTGGACGGACCTTGCAAGAATTTGAGAAAGATTAGGTCCGTAAAAAATATTATCACCCAGAACCAGGCATACCGTATCATTTCCAATAAACTTCTCACCGATGATAAACGCCTGGGCCAGACCTTCCGGGCGGGGTTGTTCATTATATGATAGCGTCAATCCCAATTGGGTGCCATCCTGAAGCACGCGCTTGAATATGGGCAGGTCTTCAGGGGTGGAAATAATAAGAATTTCACGGATCCCGGCCAGCATCAATACAGACAATGGGTAATAAATCATGGGCTTGTCATAGACCGGCAAAAGCTGTTTGCTGACACCCTTGGTTATTGGGAAAAGCCTGGACCCCGAACCCCCTGCTAAAATAATTCCCTTCATAACGCTTAATTCCTATTGTTTCAAAAAATCCACGTCAATAGACGTTGTATTGTCCTGTTATGAGTCAGTATTTGGAGGAGTTCCGCAAAAGCTTTATTGCGGCATTTTAACCACAGAGCCGACGGCAAGATACGTATAATTCTTGGCCACCAGCTCAACGTAATCCGGAATCATGCGGCGTCCGTCCATTATCAAATAGGGCGGCTTTACGGTGTCTTCGATGGTCCGCGAGAAACCGCGGAATTCTTCGCAGTCCGAAGAAATAAAAAGAGCTTGAGTTCCTTCTATGGCTGCCCTGGCAGAATCAAAATATTTTATTTTTTCAAATAACATGTTCTTAGAAGGGTTAAAGACCTGCGAGGCCGTCTCATTTGCCAGCGGATCATAGGCGTTGATTTGGGATACACCTTTGCCCAGTAAGGCCTCAACCACTTTAATTGAGGACGCATCGCGCATGTCATTGGTGTGCTTTTTAAATGCCAGGCCTAAAACGCCAACCGTTTTGTTGTTAAATTTGAAATCGGCTTCATTGATTGCCCGGTCAACCAGATATACTTTCTGGTGTTCGTTGACCTCATAAGAAGCTTCCAGCATCTTGGTACTAACATTCATCCGTCGTAACTGGTAAATTAGGGAAGCAATGTCTTTGCCAAAGCAGCTCCCACCGGCCCCGTTGCTAACAAATGAGCCCCAGGTACTGATTCTGTCATCCGCCGTTACGCCCATCCTGAGGTCGTCAATATCCACATTGGGTATCTTTTCGCCAATCTTAGCCCCTACACCGTTCCAGAAAGAAATATAGGTCAACAGCATCGTATTGGCTACGTATTTGATTGTTTCAGCAGTTTCGGGGGTGGTCTCAATATATTTAATGCGAACATGGTTTACAAATTGGGAATATACGCGCCTAAGTATCTTAAAATCATCTTCATGATCACAGCCAACTACAACCCGATCCGGCCTGCGAGCCTGATCGACAGCCGTTCCTTCTGCTAAAAATTCAGGATTAGACGCCACACCAAAATTTTGCACATTGTTTTTTTTCATAATGCCTTCCAGCCGGCGGACGGTTTCGATGGGTACGGTGCTCTTACTGACGATAAGGACGCGGCGTTTATCTTTTCTTTTGGCAAGCATCTCAGCAATTTCTTCAGCTGCAGCATCGAAATAGGTGAGATTCGTGGAGCCGTCCAAATTTGATGGGGTGGGCAGGCATAAAAATATGGCATCGGTGCCTTCGATTATCGAATTCAAACCGTCGGTAAAAAACAGAGATTTTCCATGAGTTTCACGGATAATATTGGACAACCCGGGTTCCATAACAAATTTTTCAATTTCATCGGCCTGACCGGTCGAAAATGCCTCAATTTTGTCTTTATCGACATCATAGGCATAGACTTCATGGCCGTATTCCGAGCATACGGCGGCCTGGACAAGTCCGACATATCCGGTTCCCGCAACAATAAGTTTCATAGCCTCCTCTTATCTGGTTATTTTAGCCCTGTTTTTTATTGAGATTTATATGTTTTAAAAATTTTGAACTGAATACCTGGAGGGATACATTCAGCGTAACATTTCGAATTATAATTAAATTTTGCGCTTAATAAACCCCAAGATCCCGTAAAAGAGCATTAATGCCAAGTTTTTTGAGCTTTAATCTTAAAAATTCGGAAATCGTCGGCTGGACAGGTCGCACTTTGAGGAACATATTTACTTCTCTGGGGGTTTGATGACCCTTTTTAATATTACACGGTTTACAGGCCGCAACACAATTTTCGAAACTGGTAATACCGCCTCTGGACTTTGGAATTATGTGGTCGATCGTGAGACGCACTTTATGTGTTCCGCAATAAGCACACTTAAAACCATCTCTGATAAAAACATTCTTTTTGCAAAAGGCAACCCCGGTACGATAAAGGGTTCGAATTAACTTGATCAATCGCATCACTGCCGGAACTTTGAATACTGCACCGCTGGAACTTCTCACTGTTTTTGCAGAATCTTTTAATACTTCGACTTTGCCTTTAGCCTGCAAACAGATAGCGCGTTTCCAATGAACCACATTCAGAAACGTGTAGTCTGCATTTAGCAAAATGCAATGTGTCATCCCCTACTCCTATTACGCCCCATTGATAACGCTTCTTTTCTATTACCTCCAATTAAACGTCGATAACGGTCAGCGGATAATTCACTGCCGTTACTACTAAAAAATGTTAGTATAGCCAGGTCTAAAAATCAATCCAATATTAGAAACGATCGGAATTTATGTTTATTTATTCCTTAAGCCGTTATTTCTGTGCCAGCTTCCCCATTTACTGCCGATTCTATCTCTTCAATCGATGTAATTACCGCTCTTTTACCCTGGTTGCGGATAAATTGAATGGCAGCTTCAACCTTCGGACTCATGGAACCGGCGGGGAAATGACCTTCCGATAAATACTGTTGCGCTTCCTTTATGGTGACTTTACGTAAATATTTTTGATCCGGTGCACCGTAGTTTAGCGCAACACCGGATACATCTGTAGCAATTAAGAAAATATCGACCCCAACCTCCTCGGCCAGCTTGGAGCTGGCCAGATCTTTATCAATTACGGCGTCAACTCCCTGAAAAGCCCTCCCCTCTCGCGCCACCGGGATTCCGCCGCCGCCGCAACAAATTACGATAAAATCCGCATTGATCAATTTTTTAATTTCACGTTTTTCAATAATGGTTACCGGTTGGGGAGATACCACTACACGTCTGAAGCCTTTGGCTGTTTTGCGCACCGGTTGACCGGGCGGTGCGTCTTTTTTTCGTTTGTATGCCGGGCCAATCGGTTTGGAAGGATCGGAAAAGGCCGGGTCATTTTCATCCACCACAACGTATGTAATCAGACTGATAAGCGGTTTCACGTGGATACCCAGGTCCATAAGTTCGCTGTCCAGGGTAGATTCAATCATATAGCCGATTTGGCCCTGGGTCTGTGCTACCAGAATTTCAAGCGGTAATTTGGGCACTTCCTGACAGCTTTCCTGTTGCAATAAAAGGTTACCAACCTGAGGGCCGTTGCCATGGGTGATGATGATCCGATAGTCCTGGGAAAGCTTGGCGATCTGGCGAATTGGCATTGCCAGGTTTTTAAACTGCTGAGGTACGGTGCCTTCCTCTCCCTTGCGAATCAGGGCATTACCACCCAAGGCCACCAGCAGGGTCGGCTTAGGTGTTTCTTTCATCATTCTCTCTTCCGCTTTTTAAGGTTTTTTAGCCACATAGATTAACAAGGTGTCAGGTGTCCCTCCTTCGCCTAAAAGGCTACGGCGGACAACAAGGTGTCGGGTGTCAGGTGTCAGTAAACAGATGACGGGGGATAGAAAACAGACGTCAGATAGGGTAGTTTTAAACTCCAATTTTTAGCATCTTTCTTCTGTCCTCTGAACTCTGTCCCCTGACACCTGAAACCTGAAACCTGCGGTTAATTAAAATAAATCATTTCAGATGCGCCGTTATAAGTTCCTCTAGTGTTGGATTGCCGTGGTCCTGGTATTCATAGCGCACACGCAACGTCGGTTTTTTAATTTTCAACACCAGCGGCAGATGAATCGGTGTGGCAAACATGACCAGATCGCAATCGGCTTTATCGATGGTCTTTTCCAAATCATTGATTTGTTCCGGTGTATACCCCATAGCCGGTATCACGTTGCCTATGTGCGGATAAACGCTGTACGTCTCTTTCAAAGAGCCCTGCGCAAAAGGACGGGGGTCAATGATTTCTGCAGCCTTGAATGATTCAGCGGCAACAACCCCGGCGCCAAAGGGCATCTCCCCATGTGTTAAGGTCGGTCCGTCTTCAATTACCAGGACTCGTTTGCCCTGAATCATTTCCGGATTCTTAACCACCAGGGAAGATTCCGCCAGGACGATTTTCGCTTTGGGTGCATATTTTTCGATATTTTTTCTGACCTGCCACACCTTTTGAGCCGGAGCTGAATCCACCTTATTGATGATGGCGATATCTGCCATAATCATGTTGGTTTCCCCTGGAAAATACAGCAACTCATGGCCTGCCCGGTGGGGATCAAACAATACAATATGTAAATCCGGTTTATAAAAGGGAGTATCGTTGTTGCCGCCGTCCCAGATAACGACATCCGCCTCTTTTTCGGCTGCCTTTAATATTTGTCCATAATCAATGCCGGCATACACAACAATGCCCTGCTCGACCAGCGGCTCATACTCTTCTCTTTCTTCAATCGTACACTGATGCTTCTCAAAATCTTCATACGTCGAATAGCGTTGGAGAATTTGATCCTTTAAATCACCGTATGGCATGGGATGGCGCACTACGACCGCCTTCTTACCAAGCCCTTTGACGATTTCACAAACCCTACGGGTCGTTTGGGATTTGCCGCACCCGGTGCGGACTGCGCAAACCGCCACAACCTGCTTTTTGGATTTGAGCATGGTATAGGGGGCACCAATGAGGATAAAATCCGCACCTTCGGCCATGGCCAACGAGGCTTTGTGCATCACTTCCACATGGGGGACATCGCTGTAAGAAAACGCGACAAGATCCACTTCATGTTTTCGAATCAACTCGGCCAGCTCAGCTTCGGGATGAATCGGTATGCCCTCTGGGTAGAGTTTGCCGGCTAGCTCCGGCGGATACAAACGACCGGCAATATCCGGAATCTGCGCTGCAGTGAAAGCGATGACATTGTAACGATTATTATCTTTGAAATACACGTTGAAATTATGAAAATCTCGACCGGCTGCCCCCATGATGATTACTTTTTCGATCATACCTTCACCTTTCTATGGTTAGATGGAGTTGAGTTTGTGCTTAGTATATACTAAAGACTTCTTAACCTGCAATCATCTTTCATTACCTGTTTGAAGGTTTCAGGTGTCAGTGTTCAGGTGTCAGATGACAGAAAACAGAGCACAGAGGTCAGAAGGCAGTAACCAGAAGCCAGCGTCCAGAAGCCAGTGGCCAGCGACCAGAAACCTGAACCCTGAACCCCTGAAGTGAGCCTGTAGCAAATTAAATTATAATTTGATCCGCAACATATTTTATACTAAGTAATGATGCTATCAATTCCAATCTTAAGGGATCCAGGATGACCCAGCAACTTTTTCTTCAAAATATCATCGCTTGCATCTGGGACTTTGACAAGACATTAAGCCCCGGGTACATGCAGGCACCCATATTTGAATTGTATAATGTCGATCCCAAAAAATTCTGGAAAGAAGTTGATGAATTACCCGCCTACTACAAAAATGACGGCCTTGATCTCATTTCAACTGACACGCTGTATTTAAATCATATATTAACCTACACCCGACAGGGCACATTTAGGGGCCTTAACAATGCCCGATTGCGAAAGCTCGGCGGTAAAATTGAGCTCTACGAGGGACTGCCGGACTTTTTTGACCAAATAAAACACTTCGCGGCAACGAATCCGGAATATGGACAGCATGAAATACAGGTGGAGCATTACATTGTCTCAACGGGGTTAAGACAAATGATCTTGGGCAGTCAGATTGCGCCGCATGTTGACGGCGTTTGGGGATGCGAATTTGTAGAACATGCGCCCCCTCCCGGTTATTTGGATGCCGGTAAGAAAAAGTTTTCACAAGACATCAAAATTATCTCTCAGGTTGCATATGTCCTTGATAATACCACCAAGACCAGAGCTGTATTTGAAATCAACAAAGGGAGCAACAAAATCCCGGATATTGATGTAAATGCCATGATACCGGATGAGGATCGCCGTGTACCCTTTCAAAACATGATTTATATTGCCGACGGTCCCAGCGATATACCGGTTTTTTCGCTAATAAACCAATTTGGCGGAAGAACGTTTGCCGTTTATCAACCGGGTTCAAAAGATGAATTTTCCCAGGTTAATAACCTGCAAAAGCAAAAACGCGTCCAATCATTCGGCGAAGCCATTTATACAGAAGGGTCACAAACATCTATGTGGATTAAAAATGCCATTGTTGAAATCTCCGACCAGATCGTTAAAAACCGCGAAAGAGCGCTGGGGGATAAAATTGGCAAACCACCCAAGCATTTAGAATAGAATATGAAACTTACACAAAACTCGCTACTCATATTGATTTATCTTCTCGCCATATCAGTTAGCGTTGAAGCTCAACCCATAGCTGGAGAGCAAAAATCCAGGCAGAAACTTGGTTGGCAGCAGCTGGATAGAGGGCTCGAATTGGGTACATTTCTTTCGCCCCAACCGGCTGAGGTGGGCGATTCGCTGGTGCGGGTGCTGCGAATCAATCCGAAATATTATCGCCTCCGATTGCTCAATGCCTCGGCTATTGAAAATGGCGTTCCTTTAACACCCAAACAATGGTGCCGACAAAACGGATTGATCGCCGCGATTAACCCCAGCATGTTCCAGACAGACTACAAAACCAGCGTTTCCTTGATGCGCACCCAAACCCATACCAATAACCCCAGGCTATCAAAAGATATGACGATTCTGGCGTTTGACAGACAGAGCTCCGATGTCCCGCGAGCCAAAATTATTGACCGCCAGTGTGAAGATTTTCAATTCTGGAAGAAAAAGTACAAAACCCTGGTTCAAAGTATTCGCATGCTATCATGTAAAGGCAAAAATGTTTGGAAGCAGCAGCAACAAAAGTGGAGCACGGCCGCAATCGCCATTGACGGGCAAGAAAATATCCTATTCATTCATGTGCGATCCTGGTACAGCACCCACGATCTAATTAATGTCCTCAAAAAACTTCCCCTGAATATCTCAAAAGCCATGTATACAGAGGGAGGACCCCAGGCCCAGCTGTACATCAACACCGGGAAAAAGGAATTTGAATTCGTCGGAAGTTACGAAACAAGCTCACCTCAAAGCAATGAGGATGCGATTCCCTGGCCCCTGCCAAATGTAATTGGGATATCAGTGAGAACGCTTCAACCGAATAAGTAAAAGTAGGTTTAGTCAATTACGCATTCGGTGATAAATAAAATTTAGCCTCATGGGTGCTGGCCGGAAACATAATTATGTTTGACAGCAATTAAAGAATTGTCATTTCAATTTCAAAAAGACTTCCGCGACAGGAGCCTATTTTTCTCCTTGACCTGCCTGGTATTCTTCAATATACACTCCTGCTTCTAACATCCCTAAATCTTAGGAGTAAAACTTGCTTGCATTAAGCTTATCACTGGCGGCCTGCTTTGGCTGGGGGGTGGCTGATTTTCTGGGAGGACTCAAAAGCCGCCAGCTTTCGGTCTTCACCGTATTGATGGTTTCCAGCATTTTTGGTCTCGCCGTCATCCTCGCTATTGTTCTGGTCCGAGGTGTCGCGCCACCTACCAATCCTGTGGTGCTGTGGGCCGTTTTAGGTGGATTCGCCGGACTCGGAGCGATGTTTTTTCTGTATCGGGGACTTTCCATCGGTTCTATGGCGATTGTAGCGCCGATCAGTGCCACCGGTGTAATACTTGCTATCGGAGGCGTTACTCTAATTTCAGCAGGAAGTTTATAGAGGCGGTTTCAGAATTACATCGCAACTGCGCCGATTTATGCGGTGTCGGTTTCTTGTACCTTATCGATTATTGCCTCCTTGTTTTTACCTGAATCTTGCATGAAAATTCATGAGATTATGAAAGCCTCCGACTCGTGCAAAACTCAGGTATTAAAAAAAAGCTATTGATATTATAAAAGTCATCTCCTATTAACTACATATACGTATATATAGTTGCCTCTCTGATTTTATCGCAGTGTGCGAATGCACGTCTGTTATTCAAAAGAAAGTTTAAAGTGCAAATATGCCAAAAGCAACCGAGCAATATAACCTTCATGTCGTAAATCCGGGCCTCTCAAAAGAATGGCACCCGACCCGAAACGGGGATTTAAATCCGAGGAATGTTACGCCGGGTTCCGGCAAAAAAGTGTGGTGGATATGTGCAGATGGGCATGAATGGGAAGTGACGATATACAGCAGAAACAGAGGCAGCGGCTGTCCTTCTTGCAATAAGCCGACACTGGCCGATAACAGTAACTTGTTAATATCGAATACAGAACTTGTAAAAGAATGGCACCTCACCAAAAACAGCGGCTTGAACCTGAGGAATTTGCCTTCTGGTTTTAATCAAAAAGTGTGGTGGATTTGTGAGGAAGGTCATGAGTGGAAAGATACGGTCAAAAGCAGAATGAAGGGGAAAGACTGTCCTGACTGCAACAAAGGCCTAAAAGGCAAAAGTTCATCCAGAATTAAAAAAATTATAAGCCGCGGGAAAAAATTCAACTCCATTGAAACCGGCCCTGCTCAATTGGATGATATTTTGCAATCATCCTATTCGCAATTGAGCGCCGCAACCGGATTCAGAAAAAACAAACGCTATCGGCATAAAGCCACCGTCATATTGGAAGATGCGAATTCAGGAGCCTGGAGTTACGCTCAAACAAAAGATTTTAGCAATGACGGAATGTTATTAGAATCAGAAGTTGCTTTCAAACCCGGAACTCAAATCAACATTAAATTTGATACCCAGCCCTTTAAATCCAGCCCAAAAATTTTCAATTCGACTGTAAAATGGTGCAAGGAATTAGGTGATGAGAATTCCATTCTCACCTATGGAATCGGCGTAAAGTTTATTTGAAAATCCAAGCACCTTATGCCCTTTTTAACGGGCTTCAAAACCAGCATCCCATCAAAGGTTTAACGTATCAAAAACGACGAGGTCGGCCGGTAGAGAGGTTTGGCAACTGCTGATCATTATTATGATTTATGTGCGAAAGCCACGGTTGCAGCTCTCAATTAGCGCTAAAGTTTAGGCGGTTTTTCCCGATATCATACATACACCAATAGGAGACCTATATGAAGGATTTCATTTCTCAAGGCCTTTTTTTGCTATCGGAAATCGGCGTCATTGTCGTCATGTTAATTATAATCGTCAGGGAGCACCGCAAAAGAAAAGAGAGCGAAAATAAAGTCAAGCGCCACCGGAGAGAAAGGGGAGTCCCAAACCAGCAAACTTTGTACCTGGATTGATCGCTTACCAAATAGGCCTGAGCTTCATCGGATAGAAAAAATAAAATCAGTAAGGTAGTGTCGTAACGACGCTGCCTTTTTTTAGTTCCATTTTGATGATATGTTCTATTGTATGGGGGGGATATTTGCTTTATAAGCAATATCCATCTAAAAATGAGCTGCTTGGAAGTTAAAGGGATTAATCCTTAATCAATCTCTAAAGTTAATTTACGTCTCGGAATTTCTATAACATATTGAAAGCATGTCGCTTTTAACGACACTGGTCTTATGCCGCCTACATGGAAGCGAAGCGAACTAAGTTCAAGTGTGTCCATAAGCATTTTTAGTACCTTAGTTGTAAATTTATTGTTTTTAATGAAAAGAAATTTTTTAGCATCATTGTAGATCTTTACCTATCAATAATTTAGAGGAATCTGAGCGGGCGTTCAACTTTCTTTGTTTGGGTCATTTGAATTTTGGTT
>JAUVTR010000255.1 GCA_030601425.1 Desulfobacterales bacterium | reverse complement strand
CGGTAAGCCACTGAAAAAAGGGTTGCCAGTTCCATCTCGATGGCGAGGATCCTCTGGGTTCTTAAATGTTTGACAAACGTTTCATCATATTCCCACAGCCGCCGATCAGTCGTGTAAACAATTCCACACCTTGGGGTCAGGCCGATTTTGCGAACAGCGCCGATGCAATACAGGTTGACCGAGGAGGTCGGTATGGCGGGAAATTCATCGGGCAGGTAATGCCGGCTGGTGCCTTCGCCGCGGATGGCGGCCGAAGGGACGAGAAAGTCTCCCACCTGGAGAACATCGTCGATCCCGCCACACATTCCCAGCATGATAACGGATTTGAGATTGTCGAGATAGGCCAGGCAATTTATAATAAGCGCCGCCTGGGGTGAGCCGATGCCAAAGTCAATCATGGTGCAGTTCTTTTCTTTGGCATTGACGATCCGAAAATTACCCTCGGAAGCCTTCCCATTGGTCTTTTCCTGGAAGCGCTTGATATACTGCCTGAAATTGGTAATCAGCACATGGTCACAAAAATCTTCCAGTTTACTGTTGGTATAGCGCTCCAGTGTCTGTCGGATATATTCATGTTCTTTCAGCGACATTCAGCACTCCTCTGATTTAAAAACCCATCACATCAAGAGCCCGTTGTAATTTGAGGTCCTTGTGTATTTCCTGCCGGGTGCTTTCATCAGGGCCGGTCACGCGGCCTTGAACCACCGGGAAAGAGCTTCGTTGCGCCGCGTTTAATTTATTGGAAAGGGGCGTGTAATAAAAGGCCAGTTTCATTTTGCCTTCTAATTCAAAAAGCTTGAGCTTTATTTTAATGCCTTGATGTTTCCATCTGTAAATCGTTTGCCGGGCTTTCATTTTTAAGATGGTTTTAGGTGTTCCGAATTTTTCACTGATATGTTCTTTAACCCGCTCAAATACCGTGAATGTATCAACCTGGATATAGGTAGCGAAGAATTGATCCTTGTAGAATCCGTAAATGACCGAGGGGTTTTCGACTTCAAAAACGGTGTAAATTTTGGTCGGATTCTCGTAATAGGCAACATCTTCTTTGCCCGCTATTTTTTTAAATTCCGGCAACGCGGAGATATTGGTTCCCCATTTGACACCCAGAAAACTTTCTTTCAATTCGGCTGCATGCAATAGGCCGGAAAAAAAGGACCAAAACAATATACCAATAACAGCAAATTTAAAGCCTCGCATAGCCGTGAGAACCCTATATTTTGGGTTAATTGTTATCTGTTATTGGTTATTAGAATTTGGATGGCAGCCTAATTTTATATGGCTTCTATAGTGAAATAATCAGCAGTTGTATCCCTTTCCCAGCATAGCTGGATGACGCATCGATCTTTATTATTTGAGGTGCGCCTTAAACGATTAACCATTAACTAATAACGAATAACTCCCCTTTTAAGGGGCTAGGTGTATTTCAGACTTAGCTCGCTGAGCCTGGTTATATATTCTTTTTGATGGATAAGACCAATTTGATTTTTAATTTCCAGCAGGGAAGATTTTATATACGGCCGGATATCAATGCCCCTTGAATTTAGCTCCGCGTCATTGGCTCTATCAAGTATAAGAACGCAGTAATACGTTGTTAAGGTCCTCACTTTTGGATTTCTTCGTAACAAATAACTTCGTCCGCCAAGCGTGTTCAATATATAGCCGGCATATTCATACATGGCAGTCATTGACGGGCGGCCTTTTAAAGTGGCTTTTCCCCCATCGTCCATGGTAAACCACTGATAAAAAGTTTTCACTACCGATTCAATCACTTCGGACTCGTTTTGCAAAATTTGTTTGGTGAGCAGCACCCGTTTTTTACCCATGACCCGATAGAAATGAGCAACATTGCGGACCATGTTGTAGAGCGAATCCATTTCACCGACGATTATCGGAGGCTTGGCCGATAATTTTTCGATCGCGATTTGGTATTGCAGATAGCTCCCTCCCGCCAGATTATTGGATTGAACATACGGCCGGCTATCCAGGTAGCTGAAAAATGCTGCTATCTGGCGTTCTGTCTCAGCAATACCCGACAACTTTGGGGGGGGTGTTTTCGTTTCTTCTACCTGCTGGCGCTCCTCTTTTTTACCAAAAATTTTTGCTAACTTTTCTTCCGGAACTGCCTGTCCTTTAACTTCGGTTAATTCCTGCTTGAGCTCGGAGACCTCCTGTTCCAAGTTATTCGCTTTGCCCTGCCAGACTTCCTGTTCGGTTTTGACCGCTTTTTCCAGCTTACTTTTGTGCCAGCCGGAGATTTTGCTGAATATGAAAAAGCCGCTCACGGCAATTATTACCAAGGCTACGACTATTTTGGCTGATTTATCCATTTTAAATTATATGCCTCCGTTTTGTGCAGCGCACGTGACACGCAAATACTGCCGGGGTGTATACGAAATCCGCAATGCGGATAAACCATTATAAAGCAGAAATGACCTTAAAAGGCAATAGGGGAATGCCGTGAAGCAAAAAGAAGGGTCAAGGCTAATTCCAGGAGCCGGCCGATTTTCTGGTGGACGGGGTCCGGGTAAGAATAATGGAACTGGGCCCGAAATGAAGTGAACCGCCTATTTTGGCGGCGGGAGGATCCCAGTAATATCTCGCCCCGAGTAGTGTATCCAGGAGCCCAAAGACATCATCGTCACTTTGCCAGCCAGCGGTGGATATTTTAACATCAAACCAGATCAAAGTTTCCCGGATATCGAGTTCATGTTCGGCTGATTCCAGGGCTTTTTGATAGGCAGTATCAGATAAGGCGGTGAATCGATGGATGGTCACCGAAAACAATACGCCAAGAATAACTAATACAGACATAATTTCAAGTAAGGTGAAACCGTTCTGGCCCCTGAGATCCATTTCTTTTCGCTTGAGCTTTTTTTCCATACCTGCTCGGTTTTCTCCTTATAGTCCTTACGATGATGGCTGCCTGCGGCACCATCTTCTGACTGACCCATGACGTATTTTGCGGTGTTGCACGGGCGCGGGGCCGGCCAACTAAAACGACAGCACCTGAGATATGGCCGTTACAGCGCAAATGAGGCCGATAATATCATAGTTACCGGATCTTTTAGTTGCTTGCTCCGGCTTCCATTTCGACCCTTCGTTCCGGAACGCACCGGCGTTCAATACCAATTCTTCTTTCGGGATAATGTTGCGAATAGGTGAACTGCCGTCGCTCAATCCCCAGCCGACGGCCGCCTTTGTCAATATTGTAAACAGGGTTTTTAATATGTAAGGCGCGTTCTTTTCTCATCCGCAAATTGCTTACCATTTCATGAAAATCAGACAATTTGTGCCTCCTGTGAGTTTTGCTCTTTCTTTTTTATTTAATTCGAGCTAGCAAAAATCGTGCAAGGTTTGAGAAAAAAATTATTTATATTTATATCAGATAGTTAATAGGATCCCGGGTGTGGTCAAAACTATTCCTATGAAAAACATTTCCCAAAATTTGGGAAACCGATTTCACAAAACGAGCTTTGATGGGTCGATACCGGCGGTCTGCGAGAATTTCTGGAGAGAATTTTTATCAGCTAGTTTTATCGACGCTTCTTGGGGGCCTTCCAGCGGTGCTTGCCCATGTCTTCAATATAGTTGACGGCCTGGATAACAGCATTTATGCTGAAGAGGGGAATTTCCTGATGTGTTTCAGAAAATTGGAGTAGAAAATGTTCCGAATTTGTCCTCAAACCGCTGCGCCGACACACCAGATAGGCAACCGAATCGGCTTCAATCTCTTCTCCCCTGATATTTAAATCCCCACGTTCCGGCCACCAGGCATGACGGTCAATGCCCAGATGGCTGCAAAAGATGTGTCCGAGCTCATGGCTGAGGGAGGCATATCTGCCTCCCAGGGTCAGGGTTTTATCGATGAATATTAAATAGTTGGTATCCCGGGGGAGGTTTAAATCCTGATATTTTTTTCTTAAAGCCGGGGTAATTCGGCTCACGGTGTCGATTTCACCGCTGTTTAATGCGGCTTCATAAACCGAGATTCCATGGATCGCGGCATTGTGCAATGTGGTCGCATAAAACTTTCCAAGCTGCTGATCATCGATCTCTCGCGGCCGCAGCAAGGTAGATGGAACCGGTACGCCCTCTGTGTCCCGGATATCGAACAGAAATAGGATCGGTGCCATGGGTGCCAGGATTGCCAGGGGTTTTGCGTCGCGTTTGGGCTGTCGGTTATGCTTTTGGGCCCATGTCCGCGCTGTGGCGACATAAGTGGCCAAAGGATTCTGGAGATAGAGCAACAAACCGTTAAAGGCAGAGTAATTCGGGAAGCGGGCGATAAACCGCACAAGTTCCATGAAATCAGGGTTTCTTCTAAAACGTTCGAGGGCCGCAAATACTTCGTCCACCGGGTTGAAGGCGGTCTCCAGGTCAGCGATGTTTTCGTCCTGGGGAGTGTCTAACAGGTTCAGTGCGCTATCCGGAAACAGGCTCAATTGCTCGGTCATAGTGATGCGTCTCCCTCGATGAAGTTCGGGGTCTCGCCCGGTTGGTATCATAAAAATTCTTAGTGCGTCAATAGATTTACGTCTGGTCGCCGGCTGCTGGTCTCTGGTCGCTTATCACCGAAGGTCTGGTTGTCATTACCACTTGATACTCGATACTGGATGCTCGATACTCGATGCAATTCTGACTGGTCCGTACATGCAGATCGAGTATCCAGCATCGAGGATCGAATATCGAGTATCTTTTAGCCAAAGACCGGAAACCAGTGACCAGCAGCCAGCTGCCAGTGACAACAGCCACTTGCCAATGCCGACAAGAGTTAATATATTGATTTACGTACGCTTGATCCACTAAGAACGGAAGAAAGGGAGACCGGCTATGGATTTTGAACGCTATTATCTTGATTTGTTTGAAATGCTTAATGAATGCTGTAAAAAAATTGCCTCCGGTAAATACGACAAAGCAGACTCCGAGCGTTTGTTTGAGCTCTCAAAAAAGGGTAGATATCCCGGTGTCCTTGCCGAATTGGCGGAATCATTCGGCATGATGATGGTCAAAGTTGAGGCCCGAGAATTTCGATTAAAAGAAATAATTGAAGAGCTGGAGCAGGCAAATTCAAAACAATCGGGTGATGGAGTTTGATCGAAAAAGAGACTTTGGCCTTGCAGGGTTTAATGC
>JAUVTR010000148.1 GCA_030601425.1 Desulfobacterales bacterium | reverse complement strand
CGAGATTCGAATTTATCAAGATAAGCGCCTAATTGAGTAAAGAGGCTTTTATAGTCCCAATAGATTTTTAGAGTCTTAGTTGTGAATTTGTTGTTTTTAGTGCAAAGAAATTTTTTAGCATCTTTGTAAATCTTTGCCTATCAATTATTCATAGGAATCTGAGCGGGTATCAACTTTTTTTTGTTTGGGTCATTTGAATTTTGGTGATTAGAAATTTGTTTCGTATTTCGTGTTTCGAGTTTCGTATTTCCGGTTTATCCGGGTTAGGATAAGTTGGACTTGATAGGAGGGCATATGGGAAAAATATTTACCCGTTATGGAGACGGGACTCCGGTAGAAATGAGCGAAAAAGATCTCATGCAAGATCTGGAGAACGGAACTTCGGATGCCGCCGAACGGGGTAATATACCTGCTCTTTCCAAGGAAGAACTGCAGTATCTGCTCGATGTATTCAAATCCCCCTATAATTTTGTAAGTGTCGAACGGGGCAATGAAGTTATTCTAAGCTATGATGCCGGGACACTTAAAATCAGGCGCGTGGGGGTCAACGTTGATCGCATTCAAGCACTGCAGATCTACGAAAAGCTTTTCGGCGCCGATACCATGGAACTCTGTCACATCGATTACAGCTTCAAGCCGATCAAGCCGATTGTCACAATGGAACGGCCCATCATGGAACAGGCCCTGTTATCAACGCACATCCCATTATTTTACGGCGCCATGCCCAATTTAGGTCTGTACAGCCAACCGGACGGTCCGTTTCCCAATCCCGCCGAACTGCTGCCTGAGGGAAAAATTGAAGAGGCCAAAGCATCCTATGAAGCGACTGTGGAAACGGCGGTCAAAGACATCGTCTATGCCAGCAGCGGCATGCATGAATCAGGAGCCGACGGCATCAATCTTGATACCGTGGGCGCTGCCGGGGATGCTGATTTCCAGGCTTCTCTGATTGCGTCCGAAAAGCTGAAGGAAAAATACCCCGATATCTGCATCGAGCTCGGCATGGCCGGAGAATTTATATTAGGCATGCACAGCGAGCTTGAATATGATGGGGTGAGGCTGGCCGGATTGTATCCGCATGATCAGGTGAAACTGGCACAAAAAGCAGGCGTTACCATTTTTGGACCCGTGGTCAATACCAATACATCCGAGTCCTGCCCCTGGAATCTTTCGCGCGCGATTACCTTCATGAAAGCGTGCTGCGCCGCAGCCACGATCCCCATCCACGTAAACATGGGCATGGGTGTCGGTGCGGTGACGGTCAATGATCATCCTCCCATAGACATTGTATCGCGGGCATCCAAAGCCATGGTGGAGATTTGTCGCCTGGACGGGTTGTAGGTTGGCGTCGGCGACCCGCTTGGCATGGCCCTTACGCATGCACATGCTTCGGGGATGGGCGGAATGCGAGCTGCCGGAGATCTGGTCGCTCGCATGCAAATGACCCGCGGCATGAGAATTCAGGAGGCAAAAGCCTATGTGGCCGACAGGTTAAGCATTGCGGTTTCGGAATTAACCGATCCCGTCATAATGACCGAGGTGCGTGAGGATCTTCAGATCGGTGCGCTAACACCGCTGCCGGAGTGCGCCAAAGGTATTGAGGCCAAGTTTCGTATCGCCGATGTATTGGGAATTGATATCAACTGCGTCCAGCGGTTTAAAACAAAAACAACCCATCAATTCAGGAGGTAACATGAGCAATAAAATTCCGGATCAGGCCCAACTCGTCATCATCGGCGGCGGTATCGTCGGTTGCAGTCTTGCCTATCATTTGACAAAAATCGGCTGGAGCGACGTCGTACTTCTGGAACGCAAAGAATTAGCTTGTGGAACAACCTGGGCCGCCGCCGGATTGTTAACTCAATTGCGGCAAAACCAGGAGATGACCAACCTGGCCAAGTACGGTATTGAATGCTTTGCCGGGCTGGAGGCCGAAACCGGAATGGCCACCGGATTCAGGCAAAACGGGGCCGTGCCGGTCTGTCAGACAGAAGATCGAAAAAAGGAATTGCTGCGCGCAGCAGCAATGGCCCGGGCTTTTAACATCGAAATGCATGAAGTCAGCCTAAAAGAAGCGGGCGATTTGGTCCCCGGGATGAGTACCGATGATCTGCTGGCCGCATTTTATCTTCCGAAAGATGGTGTCACCAATCCAATCGAGACCACTCGGGCGCTGGCTAAAGGGGCCAAAATGGGCGGCGCCAAAATTTTTGAAAATGTGATGGTAACCGACATCAAAACGGAAAAAGGGGTGATAGGCGGTGTGACGACCGACCAGGGCGATATCAAATCCGAATACGTGGTCAACTGTGCGGGCATGTGGGGCCGACAAATCGGACAAATGGTTAACGTGAGTGTCCCGCTGCATGCCGCCGAGCACATGCATGCGGTGACGTTGCCGATTGAAGGTTTAAAAAAGCATTTTCCCACGGTACGCGATTTTGATGGGGAGACCTACTTTAAATCCGAATCCGATGGCATCCTGTTTGGCGGCTTCGAAGCGGTTTCAAAACCCTGGGGGATGAAGGGCATCCCCAACGATATTATGTATCACGAGCTCCAGGAGAACTGGGATCAGTTTCAACCCTTTATGGATTGTGCCTTGACAAGGTTTCCGGCCATGGCAACCGCCCAAATACGCCACCTGTCAGTTGTACCGGAGAGCTTTACGCCCGACACGGCGTTTATGATTGGAGAGGCGCCGGGAGTTAAAAACTTTTTTGTGGCCTGCGGCATGAATTCGGTCGGCATCCAAAGTTCCGCCGGTATCGGCCGCGCCATGTCGTATTGGATCGATCAGGGGCACCCCACTGAACAGCTCTGGCCGGTCGATATCAAACGCTATTTTCCCTGGCAGCAAAACGCCCGTTATTTACATGATCGCATTGTTGAGGCCGTCGGCGTTCTTTATCACCACCATTATCCCAATCGGCAACGCACCACCGCCCGGCCGGTGATCTGCTCTCCCATTCATGATCGTTTGGCGGCGAACGGGGCTGCCTTTAGCCAGAATGCCGGCTGGGAAAGAGCGGATTGGTTCGCACCGCAGGGCGTTGAACCGGTTCATCAGTACACTTGGGAAAAACCGAATTGGCTCGAATACCAGGGCGAAGAGCATATGGCGGTTCGAGACGGTGTCGGTCTGTATGATTTAACTTCCATGGGTAAATTTCTGTTTCAGGGTCGGGATGCCGAGCAAGTCCTGCAAAAGCTTTGCTCGAACGATATCGCCGTGCCCGTTGGAAAAGTCGTCTATACCCCGGTATTGAATGAAAGAGGTGGATTTGAAACCGATGTAACGGTGACCCGTTTTTCGGAAGACACTTTTTTTATCGTTACCGCTGCCGCGACAGTGGTGCACGATTATGACCATTTCAAACGCCTAATACCCGAGGATGCCCGCACGGCCATAACCGATGTGACCCACGCTTATGCCATGCTGGCGATCATGGGACCCAAATCCAGAGACTTGCTGCAGGCGCTGACCCCTGCCGATCTTTCCAGCAATGCTTTTCCGTACGGCACCGCCAAGGAAATCGACATTGCCTATGCCCGACCATGGGCAATGAGGATGTCCTATGTGGGCGAACTCGGTTGGGAATTATATATCCCGACCAATTTTGCGCTGGCGGTGTTTGATGCCATCCTGCAGGAGGGTAAAAAAATTGGATTGCGCCTGGTCGGCATGCAAGCGGTCAATTCGCTGCGTCTGGAAACCGGATATCGCCACTGGGAATCTGATATTACACCGGATGACACACCCTACGAGGCCGGCCTGGGATTCGGTGTCAAGCTGGACAAGGATGACTTTATCGGAAAAACAGCACTGCTGAAGCAAAAGGAAGAAGGGATAAAGCGTAAGCTGGTCATGTTTACTTTGCAAGATCCAGATATCATGCTTTACGGCAGTGAACCGATTTATCGAGACGGGGTTTGGATGGAAAACATGACATCCGGCGCTTATGGCTTCAAGGTGGGTTCTGCGGTGGGCATGGGGTATGTGAAAAGTGAGCAGACGATCAGCGAGGATTGGATTTTAAACGGCAAATACGAAATCGAAGTTGAAGGTAAAATGATCCCGGCTAAAGTGCACATCCGATCTCCTTATGATCCCAAAAACGAAAGAACGAAAATGTGAATTTTATACCGCTTTTCATAATAATGTTCCGGGTCACCGGCCACACGCAGAGCGGGTGGCTTGGATTTTTCCGCCATAGGCGGGAAAAAACAAAGGCACGGCAGTGCCTTAATCGGTGCGGGTGTAACCGGGTGAACAGAACCCGGTTTAAAAACACCCAATTACGGAGTTGCGGCATAAGTGGTTGTAGAAAAAAACGTTTGAATAGCGGAACGTTTTTTTGACAACCACTATAACCAATAAGGAAAACGCCATGGGAAAAATCCTAACAAGAATGGGCGACGGCAGCCGGGTCGAAATGACCGCAGCCGAAATTCAACAGGACTTGGAAGCCGCTGCGCAGGATGCGGCTGAGCGCGCCAACGTGCCCTCGCTGACCGATGATGAGATAAAGTATTTGCTCGATCTTTACAAATGCAAAGACCGAGTCGTCGGTGTGGAAGAAGGCAAGGAATGTTGTCTGACCTATGACAATATGACTTCCAAAATCAAACGGGCGCATATTCCGATCAGTAAAATTCAACAATTGCTTTTATTTGAAAGAGGCCTTGGCGCCGACACCCTGGAACTGGCGCATATCGACTACAGCTTTAAGCAGTGCAAGCATGTTGTGCAATATGAAAAACCAAATATGGAGCAGGCCGTTTTACAGACCATTGCACCCATTTTCTATGGATCCATGCCGAATCTGGGGTTGTACAGCGTACCCGACGGTCCCGTGGCAAACCCGGGGGACATGCTGCCATTGGGGAAAATTGAGGAATCCAAAGAAGCGTTTGAGCAAATGGCCGAATACGCCATCAAAGACATGGTGTATGTCGGCAGCGAACTGTATGAAAAAGCCGGGGCGGATGGTATTAATTTTGATACCACCGCAGCTGCCGGCGATGCCGAATTTTATGCCGCCCTAAAAGCCGCCGAAATCCTGCACGACAAATATCCTGACATGGGCATCGAAATGGGTATGTCCGGCGAATTCATATTGGGGCTGCACAGTGAAATCGAATACAACGGAGTGCGTTTAGCCGGACTTTATCCCCAGGACCAGGTCAAACTTGCCGAACAAGCCGGGGTGACGATTTTCGGGCCGGCGATTAACATCGGCACCAATGAATCTCTCCCCTGGAACCTGGCACGTTCGATCGTCTTTACCAAAGCCTGTTCCGAAGCCGCTGAAATACCGATCCACGCCAATTTGGGTATGGGAGTCGGCGGGGTACCGTTAACGCTGACGCCGCCTTTGGATGCACTATCACGGGCCTCAAAAGCCCATGTAGAACTGTGCCGGCTTGATGGGTTGTAGGTTGGCGTCGGTGATCCGCTCGGGATGCATGCTGCACATGCAATCGTCTCGGGGATGGGCGGTATCCGCACTGCCGGAGATCTGGTGGCGCGTTTGCAACTGAACCGAGGGATGCGAATCGATGCAGCCAAAAAATATGTGGCCGAAAAATTGGGCGTTTCGGTGTTAGATCTCAGTGATACGGTTGTCATGAGTGAAGTCAGGGAAGAATTGGATATCGGCCGGGTCAACGAGACCCCGGCAGTTGCCAAAGGAATTGACGCCAAATTCCGAATTGCGGAATTGTTGGATCTGGCAATCAACTGTGTCAACATGTTTAAGGAAAGAGTGGGTATTCGGGCCTATCAATCATTTGATTAGAAGTGGTTTCAAAATCTCAGATCAGGTCCAAGGGCCCCGCTAGCAAGCGGGACTTCGCATCTTATCTTTTTAATTTAATGTGCTCAGCAAGGCGCGAGTCGATGAAAAAGCGCAGTATACATGGGAGTATGTGAGCATTTTGAAGAGGCTCGCAACGCAGCCATTGGGCCTTAGATGGGGTTTTGAAACCGCTTCTGATGACGCGTACCGAACCCACGTTGCTTCATTCCGATCAAAATTTCATCACCTGGTATTTTAAGAAAGGATAGCAAAATGAGCGAAAAAATATTTAAAGAAGCGATAGAGGCCATTTTAAAAGGTGATACCGACAAGGCAACAGACGTGGCCAAACGAGGGTTAGATGAAGGGCTGAATCCTATAGAATTAATGGACAAGGGATTTATCCAGGGAATCAATCAGGTGGGTGATCTATTTGAGACCGGAAGACTGTTTCTCCCGCAACTGGTTTACTCGGCGATGGCAATGGAAAAGGCAACCGAAATCATTAATGCCGCGATACCCGAAGAAAAGGCCCTGGTCACCGGAAAGGTTGTCGTTGGAACCGTCGAGGGGGATGTCCACGATATCGGCAAGACGATCGTCGTATCCCTTTTTAAGGCCAATGGATTTGAAGTCCTGGATATTGGACGCGATGTGCCGGTTGAGCGTTTTATTGATCAGGCGGAAAAGTTTGGTGCCCATATTATCGGTTCCAGCACGCTGTTAACCACAACGATGGCGATGCAGAAACAACTGGAACAGGAATTGAAAAAAGCCGGTTTGAGAGAAAAGTATAAAACCATTGTCGGCGGTGCCCCGGTAACCCAGCGCTGGGCAGATCGAATCGGTGCCGACGCCTATGCTCAGGATGCCGGCGACGGTGTTAAGAAAGTAAAGCTGCTGCTGACCGCATAAGGCCATAAAGAAATCCTGGAAAAAGCACTGCAATCCCTAATTGGCCCTGGAGTGGATAACGCCCTTCAGGAGTATATCCGACATGCGGCTTAAAACATCTTCCAATAAAAAGAGGTAACCGAAAGGCTAAATAAAATGAGTGCCGCCGAAATAAAAAAAATAACCGTTGTCGGGCCGGGAATGATGGGCCATGCCATCGCACAGGAATTTGCTTCGGCCGGGTTTGAGGTTAAACTGAGCGGAAGATCAGATGCACGGCTTCAGGAGGCCCTTCAAAAGATTGAACGCAACCTCAAAGAGCTGGCGGAGTGGGACATTGTTGCGGGCGATGACGTAAGACCGACATTAGATCGAATTGAGACGACAACGACACTTGAAGAGGCGGGGGCAGGTGCCGACCTGGTTGTTGAGTCCATTATTGAAGATCTGGAAGTTAAACAGCAATTATTTAAGGATCTAGATCGCATATGCCCGCCGCACACCATATTGGCGAGCAACACGTCCAGCCTGTTGCCCAGCGATTTAGGCGCGGCCACCCGGCGACCCGATCGTGTCTTGATTGCCCACTACTTCAATCCTCCCTATTTGATGCCCCTGGTGGAGATCGTGCGCGGAAAATCAACTTCAGATGAAACCATCGACACGGTCTATAATCTGATGAAGGCGATGGGTAAAAGCCCCATCATCTGTCAAAAAGAGGCTCTGGGGTTTATTGCCAACCGGCTTCAACTCGTATTGTGGCGCGAAGCATTTAATATTGTTCAGCGCGGAATCGCCAGCCCTCAGGATGTGGACCTGGCGGTTAAAAACAGTTTTGGACGCCGCCTGGGCACGGTCGGGCCCTTTGAGCTATACGAATATATTGATGGTTATGATTTAACACTGCAATGTGAAAAATATATTCTGCCCGACATGGATACGTCCAATGAACCCTATCCGCTCCTGCTTGAGAAGGTAAAAAAAGGCGAATTGGGCGCAAAGACCGGCAAGGGTTTCTATGAATGGACACCCGAGTTTACCGAAGCATGGCGCAAGAAAATCATAAAAGCTTTGGTTCATTTCCGGAAATCCCAAAACGATTGAAACAGGGAGAGACCCATAATGCAGACATCCGTGAAAGGACAGCGTGTGTTGATCACTGCCGCTGCTTCAGGCATCGGGTATGCTTTCGCCAAAGCCTTCGTTGAAAACGGTGCCCGGGTTCATATCTGCGATATCAAGAAAAATTTGTTGGCGGACTGCAAAAAAACATTGCCGCATATCGGTACGACCCTGGCGGACATCGCGGACCCGGCTCAAGTGGACCGCATGTTTGAAGAGGCCCTGGCCCATCTTGGCGGGCTCGATGTCCTGATAAACAATGCCGGCATTGCGGGGCCGACAGCTGCCGTCGAAGATGTCACGCCCGAAGAATGGGATCGCACCATGGCGATAAACATTAACGGCCAATTTTATTGCGCCCGTCGCGCCGTACCCCTCATCAAGGCAGCCGGCGGCGGTTCCATCATCAACATGGCGTCTTCGGCCGGAATCCTCGGTTACCCCATGCGATCACCCTACGCCGCCTCCAAATGGGCCGTTATCGGTCTAACCAAGACCCTGGCCATGGAACTGGGTGAATTCGACATTCGCGTCAATGCCATCTGCCCCAACGCCGTTGAGGGCCCACGCATGGATGCGGTCATCACTGCCGAAGCGCAGGCCAAAGATATTTCGGAAAAAGAGGTCTATGAGCGCTTGGTTGAGGGCACATCGATGCGCACCTTCGTCAGCACCGACGATGTTGCCAATCTGGTCCTTTTTCTTTGCTCAGCGGCTGGAAATAAAATATCAGGCCAGGCGCTGAGCGTCGACGGCCATACCGAAACATTAAGAGGGTAAATCTTCTACC
>JAUVTR010000170.1 GCA_030601425.1 Desulfobacterales bacterium | reverse complement strand
TTGCCAGAAAGCCATATTAGCTCATAGCTGATAGCTCATGGCTCATAGTCAAGAAGGCTTGAAGGCTGGGAAGCTGGAAGGCTTGAAGGCTCAAAAGCTGAATGGCTGGAAGGCATGGAGGCCGAAATGCATTGAAAACATAAGCTTCCAAGCATCCTGGCATCCCAGCTTCAAGCCTATGAGCGATGAGCTATCAGCTATGAGCTATTTGCCTGACACCTGAACACTGAAACCTGACACCTATTGATTGCTGAAACCTTATTTATTTTGATATGATAAGACAGGCAGGGGGCTTGGATCAGGAATAATTGTTGTGGGCTTGTAAGGTCGCTGATGGTCTTTTGTTATTGAGGCGCGACAGGATAATAGTATTTGACGCCGACTCCAAACGCATATCTGGATTCTTGCCCGGGCAATTCCTTGCGCCATCTGACTTTCGCCCGATACAAATCCGGTCCTAAATCATAAGGTGAGTTTTCAATACCGATATAAATTTCAGTTCCGGGCAGTGGAGCATAATCCGACTCAAAATACATTCCTCCGCGGCTGTAATTATACATTTTAGCTTCGTAATGGGTTCCGGTAGGAAAATTTTCGAGCAGGATGCTGGCTTTATGTTTTACTCGTGTCGTGTCGCGCTGCTCTGCAGTTGGGGCCATTGCGCCCTCCTTATGCTGGGTCAAAACAATCGAAATAAGATGATGATAAACCGGAACAGTGGTAAAGGCCTGAACAGATCGGTTAGCCGCTTAAATAAAACAATCCGCTGCCCATGTCAAAGAAAAATTTAAAAAAACCGGTAACCCGCAGGCCGATTTCGAATACCTAAAGCTTACAGCTTATAACCGATCTTTCTGAGAAAATCCTTGCGAATCCGAACCTCCTCTTCGTTTTCAATGTCTTTGGACCTAAATCCGTCAATAACGCCAAGGATCCCGCGTCCCAGATCCGTTTCGGCGATTATGACCTCCACCGGGTTTGCCGTGGCGCAAAAGATTCGACATACCTCGGGTATGCTTTTAATTGCATTTAAGACATTAATGGGGAACATATCTTTCATAAACATGATAAAGCTATGCCCTGCGGACAGGCTGAAAGCGTTCTTTTTTGCCAGTTCCAGCAGTTCATCATCTGTGCCGGCATGACGCACCAGGCACTTATCGGAGGCTTCGCAGAATGCCAGCGCAAATTTAGCCATGGGAACCGTCGTCACCATGGTCTCATAGATGTCTTCAACGGTTTTGATAAAATGAGATTGACCTAAAATCAGATTCAATCCGTCCGGATTTTCGATGGTAACGGTTGTGATTTCCATAAAGCCCTCCAATCTGCAAAATGGTTAAACTTTTTTTAAAAAAAACCTTGACCTACTGGTACGAGTTTGTTATTTGCCTGATTTTATAAGCCTGATACTTTGTGACATTGTTATAATTTGTCCGCAAATCATTGCAGGCTTATCTCATTTTAGCCCGGACCACATACAGTAAATGTGCGCGAGTAAATGTAGCCTCCCACTACTGCGGTCCGGGCTTTCTTCTTTTTTAATGCCTTCAACACTAATTTTTTGCAGCGTAGCGGATGAAGCTATCTCTTTTTTATGATGGGTCATCAGGCGTAAAGAAGTGCCGGAGCAATGGCGTGACATGTCGATCGAATCGGGTCGGATGGCAATGATGAATGCGAAATTAAGATGAGCTTGAGGCGTTTTTTCACCCGCCAATGGCGCGCATCTGACTGCAGACCCGTGTGGGATTTTGGGAAGCCAGGTTGTGGTCCGAGGGCTTATGCCTTATCGCCATAAAAAAAATGTTTGCTAATTCTTGGTCCGAACAGCCTTTTCTAAGGAGATCTTTTAGATCTTCCTGATGATCCGCTAAAAGACAGGGTCTTAAATGTCCGCTTGCGGTCAATCTGAGCCGATTACATTTATTGCAGAAATGTTGGCTGAGAGCTGGAATAAACCCGACTTCACCTTTTGCATCTTCGAATTTGTAACGCTGAGCAGGTCCGTCATGTTGCACGCCTTGAACCGGTACCAGATTTCCAATGGCCCTGATACGGTCTTTTATTTCAGGGGCGAGCAAGAGAGAACCCGCGCTGAAATCGGATTGCCCAATCGGCATGTATTCGATAAAGCGGACATGAAAGGGATATCTAAATGATAACTGTGCCATCTCAACAAACTCATCGTCATTGACGCCTTTCAAGGCCACAATATTCAGTTTAATTGGATAAAACCCCATATCATGGGCTTTCTCGATTCCCTGCCATACGCGATCAAAATCATCATAACCTGTTATTTCACGATATTTCTTGCGATTTAGCGTGTCCAGACTAACATTAATTCTTGCAATGCCGGCGGATTGAATTTTTAGGAGATTATCTTTCAACAAGACCCCGTTTGTCGTCAAAGACACATCCTTTAGACCCTCAGTCGCCACCAATGCCTTAAGAAAATCGTAAACCCCTTTTCGAACCAGAGGTTCGCCACCGGTTACCCGAACTTTTGATATACCCAGGCGGGTGGCGATTCGTACAACTCGCAAAATTTCCTCATAAGTTAATATTTCACCATGAGAAAGTTTGGGGATCAAATCATGCGGCACACAATAGCGACACTGCAGGTTGCAGCGGTCGGTAATGGATATGCGTAGATAATTAAGATGTCGGTTGCAATTGTCGATGAGCTTTGCGTCTTTCACAGTTTGAATTTCCATTTGAGCACAACTCGGGCTTATAATGTCGAATTTTCGAAAGGACCGGGAATTGCCGTCAGGCTGACTGCTAATTGCTGTATGGACTCACCCGCTATTTATATGCGGCACACACGCAGGCCGTGGCGGATTTAGGCCTCCTGAAGATTGCGAAGACGCTCCTGGTCAATTTTAAACTTTTCACGGTATTCAGGGATTTCGATTATGGGCGGCCGTTCGTGGTCTTCAATTTTAAATATATTCGGCTGATACTTGTTGTTAACGAGATTGTACTGGATCATTTCGTCAAAAAGTTCGTCTTTTAGGTCGATTAATCCCAGCCGAATTTTGCGATTGATAAATGTCCTTAAGATGGTGAAGGCCATGCGGCCCAGCGCTTTCGTATCCTGGTTACGATGGATCCGACGGTCCAGATCAACCTGGGCCATGACCTCCAGCCCCCACTTTTCATAGATGTCCATGTTCATGCTGGTTTCAACACCGTAACCGATTGGAAATGGGATACGTTCGAATACTTCTCTGAAGCCGGCATATTCTCCGGAAAGGGGCTGAATTAGCTGGGTCAGATCCGGGAAAAACAGGGAAAATAGCGGTCGGATAACAAGTTCGGTGACCCGCCCGCCGCCGGTCGGACGCATTTTGTTTTTGCCGATCGCAATCGGCCGGTCGTAAAATGCTTTTACGAATTTGATGTGGTCATTCAGCAGCAGCGGGCCAAGTAAACCGTAAGCGAATCGGTGATGTATATTTTTGATATCCGCATCCAGATAAATAATGATATCGCCTTTGGTGATATAAAGCGCCTTCCAGAGGTTTTCGCCTTTGCCTTTAAATTGCTCCAGGCGCGGCAAAATTTCTGTGGCTAAATAAACATCTGCGCCGTACGCTCGGGCAATTTCTGTGGTCTTATCGGTTGAACCTGAATCTACAACTATAATCTCATCCAACAGCGGATAGCGGGTCATCAGTTCGGATTTCAAAATGATGATTTCTTTGGCAATGGTTTTTTCTTCATTTAAGGTCGGCAGACACAAAGAGATTTTAAGGTTCTTTTTGGCCTTCTCTTCGACGAGCCGATTAAGATCCTTAAAATCCGAATAATGAAAAGTGTTTTCTTCAAGCCAATTGTTGTTCATCACATACTCCACTGTCGATAGCTTTTAAAACACCGATAATCTGGGCTATCCCTTGATACATCGGTTCAATTTCCATGGTGGCATTTTCAAAATAGCGGTTTTCGCCGTAGGTGATCCCCAGGGTGACGGCCGGTATCTTGTGGGAAAGGAAAATGGACAGCGCAGATTCCGTGGGCCTGCTGACAGGTTTGATGCCCAGGGCCTCGATGACCGCAGCTGAATGTTTGACCAGCGGGTGATTATACTTTAGACGGGACGCTCTTAGATTACTGATGGTTTTTATATTAAGATCGACCTCATTTTCGTGACTCATCCCTTCAACAACGTCTCTAATTTCACCGTAAAGCTTTTTAACGATTTTATAAGAGTCGCTGCGTATTTCGAATCCGAGATTCGCCTCCGGGGCTATTTTGCCGTGGTTGGCGCCCCCGGTCATTTTGCCGATTACAATTCGTGAGCGGGGCCGCTGGGAGGTCTTTAGATTCATTATTTCGTTTATCACTTCGTTCAAAATAATGATGGCATTTGGCGTGTAATCTGTCAGCAGATTGCGTTCATCAGAAATACTGCACGCGATTTCACCCCGGATCATGCCGTCCGAGTAATAATTGAGCCGGCCGAGTTCAATACCCTCAACACAAATCCCGCCTCTAATGGGGGTGGGCCAGGTTTTCAAAAGATGCCTGACGCCGCGCAGATTGCCTTTGCCGAGGGATTGAATTGTACCGGCCAATACGATGTCGGATTCAAACTGCAAATCCAATTTTTTAAATATGAGCGGCAGAGATGCAATGACGCCCACGCCGATCGAATTGTCTAAAATACCGGCCCCGGTGATGGTGTTTTCTTTAATGGTATAGTTTAGAATCTGATCGCCTTCGTAGAAGGTATCCAGGTGAGCAAGAACAAAAATAGGTGGCTTGCTGGAGTCGGCACCTCGGACGATTCCAATCGGATTTCGATACCCATCGGTGGTAACTTCATCAACCTGGAATTCGGCCAATCGTTCCCTGAAAATTTTGCTACGCTTTTTCTCCTTGAAGGTCGGCGCAGGCGTCTGACCGATCAATACGATGTTGGTAATAATGATCTCTTTGAGAGATTTTATCTCATCGACAAGCCCGGGCAGTTGAGTGAGAAATTTGTCCATGATGAAACCTGGTCGTTGCTTTTTACAGCGGTGTTTCTTGAAGTCTCAATTTGTTTTTGGGAACAGCAGCAAAGGGAGAGATTTGTTTAAAATTCCGGTCAGGGATCGCATGCATTCGGAGGAACCTGCAAAAGCTGATATTCCTGAAAAACGTCAAAGTGTCCTAAGTTACACCAAAATTTAACGTGAGGTCAACTAAATATGTTGTTGTTTTTGTTCCATTATGAAATATAACCATTTTTAATTAGTTCGGGAGGTGGTTAACTCGATCACCTGGTACTTGTTTTCACGAAAATTAAAGGAGGCAGAAGATGGCAAATCGAGAATTTTATGATGTCATTATTATCGGTGGTGGCCCGGCCGGCCTGTCAGCCGGAATTTATGCATTAAGGGCTTCGATGCGTACCGTCCTGATTGAAAAGGCCTCACCAGGGGGGCAGGTGACGCTGTCAGATGAAATTGAAAATTATCCTGGTTTCCAAAACATCAACGGTTATGATTTGTCACAAAAATTCCTGGAACACGCCCAATCCTATCATTTGGAGGTCCTTTCACAGGAGGCCACATCATTGGAACCGGGTCTTGAACGGCATACTGTTCAGCTCAACGGTGCAGAGCAGCTAAAAAGCCACGCCGTCATACTGGCCTCCGGTGGGCTGCCCCGCAAGCTGAATATTCCGGGTGAGGATGAATTTTATGGCAAGGGCGTCTCCTACTGTGCGGTTTGTGATGGTTTCTTTTTCAGAAACAAAACAGTCGTTGTGGTTGGCGGTGGTGACACGGCGGTTGAGGAAGCCCTGTATCTTTCAAAATTAGCCCACAAGGTTTATCTGGTTCACCGCCGGGATGCCCTGCGGGCCAGCATGATCCTGCAGCAACGCCTCAAGGCCGACAAAAAAATTGAGATTCTCTGGGACACAATCCTTGCCGCTATCAAAGCCGGTGAAGGCCAGGTCAGCGCGGTTGATTTGCAGAACACCCAGACCGGAGAAACCCGGGAACTGGCCGCTGAGGGCGTCTTTATTGGCATCGGTTTTAACCCGAATAACCAGCTGGTTCCCGCCGGTACCAAGGTAAATGCCGACGGATATGTCTGTACGGACGAGAAATGCGAAACTAACCTTTCCGGTATTTTCGCAATCGGTGATTTAAGAGAGAAATACGGCCGGCAAATTGTGCTTTCGGCTGCCGACGGCTGCACAGCGGCTTTGGCTGCGGCTTATTATGTGGAGGTTAAACGCGCTGCCGAAAACTTATAACCGCTGGTTGCGATAGGAAATCGATATCGTATGTTTAAATGCGGGTCATTTGTTGCGATTTGTTGGAGAAATCCAAGAATTTGTGACAGCCAATTCTTTGCTGATTAAGCAGATGATATCGGTACTTTCAACTTTTTCCTCGGAATATATGATATTCACACTTTTTGGATAGGTAATTTATAACAAATGACCAAACGATATCCACAAAAGTTGGCTATTATGTAAATTAATTTAGATATTCAACACATCTTCCGGCTTCAAGTAATATCCAATAAAAAAAAGAGTTTGTTATCAAATTAGTTTTAGGGAACGATTCTTACCGGCCGAACCCCTTTGGAAATTGATTCCCGTTTGGGAATATCTGATCCCACCGGGCAGGCATTGATGCATAACCCACAGCGAAAGGTGTAGCCGTTGCGGCCCATATGCGGAAGCCCGCGATCCTGATAATAGGAGCAACCCAGTTTATCGATATCGGTTCCTTTCCAAACCACCGTCTTCATAATGGATGGATCGCTCTCATAATCATTGGGGATTAGATTCTTCGGGCAAATGGCTATACACGCAAAGTTGCATTCGGGCGTCGTTTTTTCACAAAGGTTTAACGACAGGGGTTTGTCCGCTACCAGTTTGGCATCGGTCAGCAACTGAGCAAAGCGCTGGCGGGGACCAAACTGAGGGGTTAACAAAAGATTGCTCAAGCCGAACTCACCCAAGCCTGCCTGAACCGCTGCATGCTTATGGGATAAGACCCCCTTTAAAGAGCTCAGATCATAGGGGTCCGACGCATGGATGGGTAATGCCAGAAATCCTCTCTTTGTCAAAAACCGCACAATTCTCAGCAAGGCTTGATCCAGTTGATTGTTCATCATGATCATCATACGGCTGTACATGGCACGAATTTCCGGCAATCCATCAATTAACGCATCCGACCAGCGAAGCGCCATAACAATACTCGTGTTGCATTCCGCCAAAAGATCTTTGGGTCGATGGTATCCCTTCGGAGTGAGTTCATCGAGTTTATCGGTGGATGCGATACCGACAAGATCCATGCCTTGATCGAGTACAAATTGTTTAACTTCATTTGTCAGCCCTTGCATTTGCTACCTCCAAATTGTCCTGTTTTTAAATTTTAAATCTGTTTATATCCAGATGGGTGGGGTTTAGCTAATTATAATTGAGAATTCCGGCAGTTGGTGATTTATTGAGAATATGCAAGTTCAGGGTAAAAATGTGAACTCAACTCTGCAAAAAATACAGATTTCAAATAGATATCGCAAGGTTTTTTACAGGATGATACGGTATGGTCTGATATTGGATTCTTTGATTTGAAAAATGGTGCTTCAATTGTAGCTAATGCTTTTTGTGGATTACACAATGACAAATATACAAAATTTCAGTCTTGCAATAATTGTATCTTCCGTGCCTGCTTACGAAATATACTGCAGTGTTCAAATTTTTGGATTTGATTATGAAATGTGGAATTCCGAGTAATTGAAGCTTTGTTATGGGTTAAAAGATGTCTTTTTTTGAAAAATAGGTTGCAATGTATATTCGATTTATTGTATACACATCTCAACATTTAGTC
>JAUVTR010000263.1 GCA_030601425.1 Desulfobacterales bacterium | reverse complement strand
TGGAAGCAGTCCCAGAGAGATTTCAGGTTTCGGTATGACACGTAGTGCCCTGACACCTGACACCCGAAACCTGAAACCGATTAAGCGGGCTGCGAATTTATTAAAAGCAAAATTGAAATATTAATTAGGAAGCGCTCCACTTGGTTATCCGGCAGGCGGGGTTTTGGGCATGTTCTGAATAATCTTTTTTAATTTTTTTGAAAAGTCTTTGGGTACCGGCCTGCTTTCGGTTTGCTTGCATAAATCTACGGTCCGTTTGAGGGTTTGAAGGCACACAAAGCAGGGAACACACTCTTTGACGTGTTTTTCGATGTCTTTACAGGTTACTTCATCCAACTCGTTATCCAGATACTCGGATAGTCTATCAAACATTTCCAGGCAATGTTTATGATCGTGCTCATCATTATTCATTTTCAAAATAGCCTTTCAGCTTGTCCCGCAAAAACAAACGTGCACGGTGCAATCTGACTTTTACATTCGCCGCCGATAAATTCAAAATTTGGGCTGTTTCGGCCGTACTGAACCCTTCGATATCCCTTAATACAATCACCAGCCGGTACTTTTCAGGAAGCGAAAAAATGGCTTGATTGATCTTGTCTAATAGCTCATCATTTAGAAGCTTATCCAGGGGCATCAGCGCCCAATTCGGGACTTGATTGGGACCCTCGGCTTCATCCTTGGGGTAAAACTCATCCAGGGATAGTTCACGTTCCGGCGCAAACTTTGATTTTCGCCGTTTTTTAATGCACGTGCTGGCCGCTACCCGGTAAAGCCAGTTTTTAAATTTAGTCTCGTACCGGAAAGCTTTTAAGTATCTGAATACATTTAGAAAAGTTTCTTGAACCGTATCTTCGGCATCCGCCCCGTCCCGGCACATTCTGAGGCTGAAATTATAGAGCTTTTGCTCATAACGCTTTACGAGGTCCGGGAAACGATCGAATCGGCCAGAATTAATGGCCCGAATGAGTTCAAAATCTTTATCTTTTATCTGTTTGCGGATCGCTCTCTTTGGTACTGTCATGTTTGCTTGTCACCTGACAAGATTCCTGCAGTCAGGTGGAAATTCCTAATTTAGGCAGAATATATGCCTGGAGAAGAATCCAGATTCCTGCGATTGCTAACATAATGAGAATTTCTTTCATACTCACGCTCCTCGTAAATTAATAAGATCTTAGCGGTCATTTGTCCACTGTTTTTTGAACATCAGGCACTACAGGTTGACAAGCGAAAATGCAATGACAAAACCAAGATTTTTTAAATCAACATTATGGTCTTAAAGATTGATGCCTGTGCTGAACCAGGCATTTTGAATAGTTTCCCTTTAAGAACCAGGTATCTTCGATCGGTTACAAAATTTCTTGCTCCAAAAAAATTTGGTATTGAAAAGAAGTACAAAAACATTAATAGGGGCTGCCTGAAGATGATTTTGCAAGGATCAAAACTGAGATTTACTTGACTTGACTACGATTAATTATGATATCTTTAGTCCTGCCAGAGTTGTAGCGTGCCGGTTAAGGTGTTTTTGAGTTCACAGGGAGATTTTGTTGATGCCATTTGCCCCCATCTTAGATAAATCCAGACTGGATGTTCTTATATATTCGCACGACGGCCGTGGTCTGGGGCATGTTAGCCGTGGTGTAACTATCGGCATGGCATTGAGGAGACTATTTCCCGAGCTAAAAGTTCTTTTCGTATCCGGATTCAAACAGACAGCCACACTGGTTGGCCCCTGTCCATTGGATTGGATGAAGTTGCCTTCATACGAGACTCAGATCATCGAGGGAAAATCAAAAGGCCGGTTGGGGAATACCAACATTAAAAACTGCTATCTGGGGCCGGCGAGAGCAAACATCATAGAATCAATAATAACAAACTTTAAACCCCGCTGTGTGTTGGTCGATCATGATCCGCCGGGTAAGCGGGAAGAATTGCGACCTTCTCTAAGATTAACCAAACGAACTGATACCACCTGGATCCTGGGTATCCGCGCAGTAGTTGGAGAAGTCGAGGATTTTTGGTCAGAGTTGTCAAAGAATGCTTTCCAGGAGCACTATCACTCACTGTTGTGGTACGGCGATAAAAAGGTAATGGGGAACCAAATTCCCGATGCTCTCGGGCGGTACTTTTCCACAGACCCTATAGTGACGGGATATGTATCGCGATTCTTGGAGATGAAGCACTGGACACCGTATAATTCCGGAAGATATGCCGGTACAATTGCAGTTCCTTGGCTGAGTGAAACCTCGCTGACATTACTGGAAAACCTGTATAAAGCTGTTTATGAACTGGGTGAGCGTTATGGTAGATGGAAAATCTTCACCGACCTAAAAAAAATGGAAGCAGAAGCCAACAATATCAAACGTCAGTTTGATGCTATTCCCTATTGTACCGTTGAAAATGTGAGTGATCAGTATTTGGCGACTCTATCAAACTCACAGGTGGCGATCATTTATGGAGGCTATAACAGTCTGACGGATATAATGGCAGCGAAGGTTCCATCTGTCGTTATCGTCAGGGGGATGAGCGATAGGGAACAGGAAGAACATGTCCGCAAAATAAGTCAGTTGAAACCCAACTTAATTTACGCTCTGAAAGAGAGTGAGGTAAACTGGAAAACATTGGCTGAAGGGCTGGAGCAGCAGTTAAAAGTTGAGATAGAGAACGAAAGTGAAATAATGCTTAACGGCGCAGAAGTAACGGCCGAGAAGATCGTCGAATTACTCTAGCTTGCCCAGCCACGATCCGGCTTGAGCTAACCCACCTGTCAGAAATAGTTAAAATATTATTAGAAACCTCAGATTTTGATTGAGGGCTCCCGCAGGGAAGCGGGATTTCGCATCAGATCTTTTTATATTAAGGTGCTCAAAAGGCGCGATTCGGTTCAAAAGCGGAGCGTACACGTTAGTACGTGAGCATTTGGAAGCGGATCGCAACACAGCCCTCGGCCAAAATATGAGGTTTCTATTATTTGATTTTGGTTTTATACAGGCGCAGACTGTTGGTTACCACCGAGACGCTGCTGAAGGCCATGGCCAGGGCGGCCAGAATGGGATGCAGCTGGCGCAACATGTTCGGCAGGGACTCAAATGGGTAAAGGATTCCGGCAGCCACCGGAATCAAAATGACATTGTAACCAAATGCCCAGAATAGATTTTGCTTGATGGTATTCATGGTGGCCCGGCTCAATCGGATGGTCCGCGGTACACCGGCAAGGCTGCCGCTGGAAAGAATGACGCCGGCTGTTTCTATGGCCACATCGGTGCCGGTCCCGATGGCCAGCCCGACATCGGCCTGGGCCAGGGCAGGAGCATCGTTGATGCCGTCGCCCACCATGCAGACCCGCTCGCCTTTTTGCTGTAATTCTTTGACCTTTAAAGATTTTTCATCCGGTTTTACTTCCGCAAAGATTTCATCGATATTCACTTGGTTTCCCATCGAACGGGCCGTTTGCAGATTATCGCCGGTGAGCATGACCACCTTAAGGTGCTGATCCTGCAGCTCTCGTATCGCCTCCGCTGAGTCGGGCTTGAGCTCATCGGACACTGCAATCAGACCGCAAAGCCGGTTTTCCCGGGCAACCACCATCACGGTTTTACCGTGGGATTGCAGTTGCCGGATGCGTTCAGCGGCCGGACCAATGGATATTTTTAATTCCCTAAACCAATCCGGTTTTCCCACCGTTACTAAACTGCCGTTGACCCGCGCTTGAACCCCTAATCCGCCGGATGCTTTAAATTCCTCCGGAGCCAGGAGAGGTACCCCCTCGGATTCGGCATGTCTGACGATGGCTTTCCCCAAAGGATGTTCCGAACCTTTTTCAACTGAGGCCCCCAGCTTCAATAGATCTTCCGCGGTCTTGCATTCCGGTTCAATCGGTATAATGTCCACCACGGCGGGTTTGCCGATGGTGATGGTTCCGGTTTTATCCAGCACAATAGTATCGAGTTTGGTCGCCATCTCAAGGGCTTCGCTGTTTTTAAACAAAATGCCCCTTTCGGCAGCTTTGCCGGTGCCGGCCATGATGGCAGTCGGCGTTGCCAGCCCCAGTGCACACGGGCAGGCGATGACCAGCACCGCCACCAGTCGGATCATGGCGGGAACAAATTCTCCGGCAATGCCCCACCAGATGAAAAACACGACGATGGCCAATGCGATGATGGTCGGTACAAATACAGCGGCAACCTTATCGGCCAGGGCCTGGATGGGTGCTTTGCTTCCCTGGGCTTCCTGGACCAGACGGATGATCTGGGCCAGTACGGTATCTTTGCCCACTGCTGCCGCCTTGAATTTTAAAAGGCCCTCGCCATTGATCGTGCCGCCAACCACTTTGTCACCGGCACGCTTGTCCACCGGCAGCGGTTCACCGCTAAGCATGGACTCGTCCACAGAGGATGCGCCCTCGATAACGATGCCGTCCACCGGGATGCGTTCACCCGGACGCACCAGCACCGTATCTTCCAGCTGAACCTGTGTGATAGGGGTTTCTTTTTCAACATCATTTTCAATAATGGTGGCAGTTTTAGGCCGCAGCCCGATCAGTTTGCGAATGGCCCCACCGGTGCGCCCTTTGGTTCTGGACTCCAGCATTTTTCCCAGTTTGATCAGGGTAATGATGATCGCCGAGGTTTCAAAATAGACGTGCTGGCCTAATGTTGGGAAAATGAGCAAGGCCAGCGAATAGAAATAGGCCACCGAAGAACCCATGGCGACCAGAACATCCATGTTAGCGCTTTTGTTTTTAAGGCTTTTAAATCCGTTTACATAATAATCCCAGCCCGTATAAAACTGCACCGGTGTGGCCAGAGCCCAGAAAA
>JAUVTR010000140.1 GCA_030601425.1 Desulfobacterales bacterium | reverse complement strand
GCAAGATCAGGGAAATCTTGGACGCCTGAGCCCAAAAGCTGCCGCATTACCCCATCTCCCCGCTCGATAGAGCGCCTCAGTCGGATTTATGCGCCTCTGGCGCATTACCCCTGCCGAAACAAGCAGGCTCTCGAGCATCATGAGATTCAACTCTTTGCAACTGCAAAAAGAATACGCACCGATTTTTCTTCATCATAAGAATGAAGTGAAACCGTCAAAGATAAGTTGACGCGCACCCGGCAATCCAATAAAAAAGAAATCAGCAGTTCAATAGACTTATAAATTCCTTTTGGGGCGAATGCGGATTGACTCATGGGATATTACCGGCAAACATCTTTGCAAAAAAACCTCCAGCTACGAGCCCGTATTATTCAGACAATCCAGAATTTTTTTATCGACAACGATTATCTTGAAGTCGAAACCCCTGTTCGAATACCGGCTCCCGCACCGGAGGCCCATATCGATGCGGTCGAGTCCGGGGACTGGTTTCTGCAAACTTCACCGGAGCTCTGCATGAAGCGCCTGCTGGCGGCCGGTATCCCCCGCATATTTCAGATTTGTAAATGTTTCCGTTATGGAGAGCGCGGCCGACTCCATCTGCCGGAAATGACCCTGCTGGAATGGTACCGTACAGACAGCGATTATCAGGATATCATGAAAGAGTGTGAGGCCTTAATTGGAACCGTCGCCCGCAAGGTCGGTTTAGAAGATAGCGTGGTCTATCAGAGCAAAAAAATCAAGCTCACCCCACCCTGGCCCCGAATACCGGTTAGGGACGCATTTGATAAATTTGGATCAATCACGTTGAAAACGGCTCTGGAACAGGATCAATTTGACGACATTATGGTCGCAGAAATCGAACTCAACCTGGGACAAACGCAACCGGTTTTTCTATATGACTATCCTGCTTCCCGCGGAGCCTTAGCGCGTTTGAAACCGCAAGATCCCCGATATGCTGAACGCTTCGAACTCTATATTGGCGGGCTTGAAATCTGCAACGCCTTCAGCGAACTTACCGATCCGGTCGAACAGCGCGCACGGTTTGAGCGGGAACAGGATCATCGCCGGGAGTCCGGCAAATCGGAATATCCGATGCCTGAAAAATTCCTCACGGCCCTCGATGATTTACCCGAAGCCGCCGGCAATGCGCTGGGAATCGATCGCTTGATTATGCTCTTTGCCGATTCAATGCAAATAGATGAAGTGGTGGCCTTTACACCGGAAGAACTTTAACTCGACGCACGATATTCGAATGGAAAATAATTATAATAATAAAGAGCAGACTCCGGAAATAAGCAGCGGAACGCTGGGAACCTTTGCGGGTGTTTTTACACCCAGCATCCTGACGATTCTCGGCATAATTCTTTTCCTGCGAATGGGGTATGTCGTCGGAAATGCAGGATTAGCACGCGCCCTGATCATACTCGCTCTGGCCAACGGCATCTCCGTGCTGACCACGTTTTCTCTGTCAGCAATTGCGACTAACCTCAAAGTCAAGGGCGGCGGCGACTACTATCTGATCTCGCGCACATTGGGGTTGGAATTTGGCGGTGCCATCGGCATCGTTTTATTCTTAGCACAGTCGGTCTCCATCGCTTTTTATTGTATCGGCTTTGGCGAGGTGCTTGCCAGAATGCTGCCATTGCAGGGGGGCAACTATACCCAGATTATTGCAGCCGTTGCGGTAGGCTTTTTGTTTATATTTGCCTGGTTGGGAACCGATTGGGCCACACGCTTTCAATATGTGGTGATGACCATCCTGGTGGCAGCGCTTTTGTCTTTTTTCATCGGCGGAATTGCGAAATGGAACAATGAGTTGCTGGTTCAGAACTGGACCGCGCCTGAAACCGGCCTGGGTTTCTGGATCATTTTTATTACCCTTCGCCAAAGGAACCGGCCTCACCCAAAACCCCCGCAGGGGAGTTTTGCTCTCCGCCGGTATTGCTTTTGCCACCATCGGGCTAGGAAAGTTAAATATTATTGCGCCGGTGGTTTCCATGTTTTTTTTGATTTCCTACGGCCTTTTAAATTATGCCACATTTTTTGAAGCCCGTGCCGACAGCCCATCATTTCGCCCGCGGTTCCGCTGGTATGACAAGCGGTTCAGCCTGGCGGGCGCATTGGCGTGTCTGACAGTGATGCTCGCGATCGATGTGACCGCCGGTGTAGTTGCCCTGGCGATTTTATTCGGCATATACCAATATTTAAAGCGAACCAGCGGGCCGGCGCGCTGGGCCGACAGCCGACGCTCCTACCATCTTCAGCGCATCCGGGCAAACCTGCTGGCAGCTGCCGAAGAACCCGAACATCCCCGCGATTGGCGCCCCCAGTTGCTTTTGTTCTCCGTTGATGCCCATCGACGCAAACGACTGCTGCAATTTGCCGAGTGGCTTGAAGGCGATACCGGGTTTACCACCGTTGTTCGCATCCTTGAAGGTGAAGGCGCAAAAATGCTCAAACTCAGGGAGGAAGCTGAGAAAGAATTGCGCCAAGACATTGCCGACAGCGACTCGGAAGCCTTCCCTCTGGTCATCGTCGCGCCGAGTCTGATCCAGGGAATTCAGACACTGGTTCAGGGTTACGGAATCGGACCGCTAAAAGCCAATACGATTTTGCTAAACTGGTTCGAACATCAACCCACCACAAATCTCGGAATACGCCAAATCCTTTACGGCCGCCGGATCAAAACTGCCTTTCGCCTGGGTTGTAACATTATCGTTCTGGATGCCAATGATAAGGAATGGACTCATCTGGAATCATCCATTCCAGCTGGGGAACGTCGCATCGATGTGTGGTGGGGGGATGATGCCAGCAGCCATTTAATGCTGTTGCTGGCCTATCTGATGACCCGCAGTCAAAATTGGGCCGATGCGACCATTAGAGTATTGACTCAGAAATTTGAGCACACGCCGGAACAAGCGCTGGAAAATCTTCGCCTCAAGTTGGAGGATTTTCGAATTGAGGCTCAACCCAAAGTGATATCTGATGTCAGCGCTGAAACCATTGCCGCATATTCAATGGACGCCGCCCTTGTTTTCCTGCCCTTCCGTCTCAAGGGCAATCAACCCTTTGATCCATTTGACCGGCCCGTTGAAGAAATCCTTAACAGTTTACCCATTACAGCCCTTGTGCTGGCTGCCGAAGATATCATCCTGGAAGCCGAACCCGAAGCGGGCAAAGCCGCTGAAAGAGCCACCGCACTTGATGCCCTGGCGGATGCCGAAAAAAGGGTGCGCGCGACAGAAAAAGATGCAGCCGCGGCTAAAGAAACAGAATTAGGCCTAAAAGAAAAGCTCGATCAAATGGATTCTGAAACGGATAAGGGAGGTGTTAAAGAATCCAAACGTAAGGAGCTTAAAACTTCCCTGGAAGAAGCCGAGAATCATGCCGAAAAAGCCGCCCGCCGCGCAGCCAAAGCCAGAGCCAAATCAGAAACAGCATCCAGGGTTGTTGAAGATCTCGGAATCAAACCGTCAAAATCAGATGCCGAAGCCGAGGAAGCAACCGATTCAGAAAAGGAATAAATTCTATCGTTTTTTCAGCTGCTGGCCACCTTTCTTGCAGCAACAAATTAGTTTGGAATTTTGGCCAAACATGATATGAATATGGAGAGAAGCTTGACAAAAAATGCCTTTCGCATTTACTCTATAGCCGACAGAGAGGTGTATTTCACTGCGGGTGTCGATTTTCCAGATTTGTCATCCATGTTAAAGTAAACCGGCTTAACGGGAGCATAGCCAAAGGAGAAAGAAAATGGGAAGCTATTTTAAAGCTATATTGTTACTGATTGTACTGGTGGCGCTGGTTACTTTCGGTATTCAAAACAACGAAACGTTGAAGTTGTATTATTATTTTGGATTGAACAGTATGCCAATTCCGGTTTATGGCATCGCCTACGCTTCCATTTTAGTGGGGATATTTATCGGAATGCTGGTCGGTATCAGCACCAGATTAAGCCAGCGCAAAACAATAAAACAACTGCAGAAGGAAAACCGTGGCCTAAAAGATAAAGTTGCAGAACCCGCAGCAAAAGAAACGACTGAAGAAGAAACCGCAATGGTGGAAAAGGGAGCTCAGCCAGACGAGACACAGGAGATCCAAAACGAGCCGGAAGACAACGAAGAGGAAAAAGAAACGAATCTCTGATTTTACAGGGTTGCAGAGCTATTTTTATTCACTGATTATTTGGAGACCCATCAGCTTGAATACCAGCGTATAGAAGACCCTATCCAACCGCTGCCCGGTAGCACTCAGCGAGGGCAGCTGTCTCTCCTATTTTATTTTTAATACCACCAGAGTAACGTCATCTTCAAATTTTTTTCCCGTACGAAATCGATTTAAATCATCGAAAATAGCTTGCATGACGTCCTTGGCACTTCCAGACGCGCCTTGGCGGATAAGGCCCTGTACCCGTTTTTTCCCAAACATCTCACCGCCGGGGTTTAGAGTTTCCCAGATACCATCGGTGCCGATCAAAATGATCTGCTCTTTTAAAATTCCCGCTTTTGTGCTTTGCGCATACACCCATGAACCATCCGCACCCAACGGAATTCCCTCGCCCTGAAGTTCTTCAAAAACATCCGTCCTGGGATCATACAAAATAGCGGGATCATGCCCCGCCCGAACCCAGGTCAGCAATCGAGAATCCCGATCGACTTTAAGACAAAACAATGTCATGAAACTATTTGAATCCGCCACATCGATGGCAAGTTGACGGTTTACATCCGTAATCATCTGAGCGAGGCTGCCCGTCAAAGAGGTTCGCTGACGCAAATAGGCCCGGGCCGAAGCCATCAGAAGGGCGGAGGAGATACCGTGCCCGGATACATCTCCAACAACAACCGTAAATTCCTGCGGGTTGTTATCCGTATATTCCAGATAATCATAATAATCTCCGCCGGTTTCATCACAATAAACACTTCTTCCGGCCACATCCAGCCAGGATATGCTGGGATCTTCAGCGGGCAAAAGCTTCTGCTGAACCTTCATGGCCAGATCAATTGACTGGTGCAGGCGCAGATGATCTTCAAGTTTAGGCCCCATTTCATTAAATGCTTGAATGACCTGATCGCGCTCGTCTCCGGTACGCATGTTCAGTTTGACGGAAAAATCTCCGGCTGAAATCTTTTTTGCGGCAGCAGCGATTTTCAACAAGGTGTGGGTCGTCGTCCGCGAGCCGATAAGTGCGGCCGCAGCCAGAAATAACAGGGCTGCCAGTATGGCTTCTCCGGAAAAAATGAGCTGATCACTGGCATATTCTAGTATGGTCTGGCTGGTTTCATCCGGCAGACGCATCACAACTGATTTGGGAACAATGATGACAAAATGGGTGGCGACATCGATACCGGCATAGGCCCAGATGGAATCAATGCCTTTATAAGGCAGATCGATATAACCGGATTTTCCGAGCGTCATCTGCTCAAGAAGGAAATGAAATTTCGGGTTTTGGGGAGCCGCAAGCCATTCCTTTTCAATGCCAACCATCCACGATTGGGCTTTGGTTTGATAATCTTTTTGAGCCAGTATCTGAAGCGCGGATCCATCTGCTGATGAACCCTTAGCAGAGGCAACCATAAAAGAACGAACTTCCGAAGACCATAAAGGAGACAGCTCACGTTCCTGTAAGAATTCTGATATTAAAATATCGATAGCAGCCACACCCCAAAAAGACCCATCGCGGCGGTAAAGGCGCTTGGACACCGTAAAAATGACCTGCCCGCTGGTCACGTCTACTAAAGGGCGAGTCCAGGTGGCTGTATTTTGAGCATTTTCATACCAGGGCCTTTTGCGAGGATCATAATCATCCGGGTAGCCGAAATGACCGGGATAGGATATGTGAACCCCGCTTTCCAGGCTAACATAGGCCCAGAGCACCATATGGCCGGACTCTTTTGAAAAATTCCGAAAAGCAGGAATCAGACCTGCCAGGCCGGCAATATCGTCTGAAACACTTTCTGCCATTACCCCCGGTGCCAGTAAAAAGACGGGATGATTGAAGCTGACCGAGTTCGGCAGAAATTGACCATCATGGGTTTTAATTGAATACTGAGCTGAAGGTAAAAAATCCTTCGGTGCTGTTCGGGGGTCGTCAAAATCGCTGTTAAAATATATCCGCGGGACATCCAAAGGCGCTTCAGCCAATGCGCGCTCAGCTTCGCCCGCCAAAACATGGAGGTAAAACTCCATGGCGTCTTTGGTGCGCAGCAAAACTTTAGCAGAGTTTTCAGCCGTTAATTTTAATTCCTGGCTGACCATTTCGCTAAGTTTTCTGCGAGATTCATCGGAAATCACCTTCCCTAAAATTGAGATCTCATGCTGACTGATGATGGCCACCACGATAAGCGGTGTCAGGCTGAACACCAGTAAAATGAGCAAAAATTTCCAGCGCAGTTTTATATTAAATCCAAAGGTTGGCCACATCATCAAAAATCCGCAAAAAAATTTATATAATGATAAAACAATGAAGACCTGAAACGCATGAGTGCCGTTATGTGAATCACCAAGCGCATGTGCTATTTGGTTAAGAATTTATCAATAGAAGAGCAAGATTTTCTGGGCCGCTCCAATTGGATTTGGCATCCAATTTGAAATCGTCGAGGAAAGGAAATAAAAGACTGGTCAATTTTTAGGTCGGTGAGGCTTCTTTGGGCGACTCAACTTCCGTCAGGCGAACGATGTATTCACTGATACGGTTGCCGTCCATCTCTTTGACAGTGATCAGAAAATTGCCGAGAGGGATCTCTTCCTGCTCCTGCGGTATCCGGCCGATTTGATCCAAAACATATCCGGAGAAAGTGTCATACTCCCGGGAGTCGGGAATATCCATTTTTATCGTTTCGTTAACCTCATCAATTTCAGATTTTCCCAGAACCCGCCATTCATTGGGCTTGGTTTTGATGATATGGGGCTCAACGGTATCGGTTTCATCAATGATCTCGCCGACTATCTCTTCAATTGCATCTTCAAGCGTGATCAAGCCGGATATGCCCCCGTGTTCATCAACCACGATGGCCATGTGCTGTTTTCGTTCTTTAAATTGTTGAAGCAAACGGTCCAGTTTTTTATTTTCAGGTACAAAATAAGGTTCGCGCATGATTTTGCGCACATCAGCCGCTTCATCGGATGTGGCCTGGTGCTTGAATAGATCTTTAACGTTTAAAATACCCACAACATGATCGATATCTCCCTCGATAACCGGAATTCGCGTAAAACCGGATTTAACAACCTCTTCCAAATTTAATTCTTCATCCCCATCGATGACAAACATATCGGCTCTGGGTGTCATAATTTCAGAGGAACTGGTATCGTCAAATTCAAATATATTTTCAATCAACTCCCTTTCTTCCTCTTCGATGCCCCCCTCTTCTTCGACAACTTCAACAAACGTCATCAATTCTTCTTCGGTAACAATCGGCCTTTTATGCATTTTTCCCGTCAGCTTGGGTATAAAGTTCAAAAATAGAATAATCGGATAAAATAAAATCGAAAGCCAATAGATCGGAAATATCACGAGTCGTGCAATCAGGATGTTGTTGCGGGTGGCAATCGTCTTCGGAAAAATTTCCCCAAATATTAAAATTGCAAAAGTCATAATGCCGGTGGCAATTCCAACTGCATGGCTTTCCACCAGGCCAATGGTAATGGCGGTAGCAATGGCAGAGGCACCGACATTAACAAGGTTGTTGCCAATGAGGATGGTTGAAAGCAGCCGGTGAGGATCGTCCTTCATTTTCTTTATCAGTGTATTGGTCCTGCCTTTTTCTTTTGCAAGGTGGATGGCTTTGGCTTTGCTGATTGAAAACAGGGCGGTTTCAGAAGAAGAGAAAAATCCGGAAAGCACAAGCAAGACGAACAAAACCACAAATTGATCAAATAGCATACAGTTTCCTAATCGTATTTCCTTCAATTCGAATATAATACAAAATTACTTATGATCACTTAATATAATAATATTGAATGGAGGTGTCAATTGAGATTTCCCACCGATCACGTGGTCTCAAAGATTCAGCAGCCCCACCTTTGATCGGTTCTTGACCCATCCTTGGTGTATTACCTGAATTATGCAAGTGCAGAGCGCCGGCGTTGACGTTTTGTGCTGAATCCGATTAAGAAGCCAACAATAAGTACCCCGGAGCCGGCGAGAAACCATTTTATGTAAGTGCCCATTTCCAGCTTGGTGAGCTGCTCTTCAAGCTTTTCGGCCTTCGCGGTTTGCCCGGCCAGCTGTGATACGGCATCTTCATACTTGGATTTCAGGCTTAGAAATCCAGCGGCTTCTGTTTTTAAGGTCTCGTAATCCGAGCGCGCTTTATCTGCTTGTTTTTTATTTGCTTTAAACTCGGTGTCGAGTTTCTTGTTTTCCGCTTTCAGCTTATTGTTTTCTTCCAATAAGGCGGCGGCTTGAGTCATCAAATTCTTATGCTTGGCCTGCAAGCGATCAAGCTTGATGTTGTTGGTTTCACGGGGTGTTAGATACCTGCTTAAAACCCAACCTTCTTTGCCGTTGGGCAGCTGCACCTGGGACCATTCTTTTCCATATTCAACAATCTCCAATTGCTGCCCGGATTCGATCACCGCCAGTATTTTGTTTTCGGTACTCGGCCCGGTTCTCAGGGTTAATTTCAGAATATCAGAAACATACATGGTTTCTCCATAGACAGAGGTAGAAAATAGACATACCATCAGCGACAACCCTAGAAATCCGAAACGTTTGAACAAAAAATTCATGACAGGCCCTTTCCGAATGGTTTTTATAATCATTCCCTAACCGACACAAAAAATGGATCTAACGCGCTAACGGCATTAAATGTTTAAATTCATAATTGACGGTCTCGTAAAAAGTCAGAAAAGCAACCTTTTTACGAGTGTGTTTTGTATTTGGTGTTTAGTGTTTAGTATTCTAACATGCCGATATAGCATCATCTATTTCATACCAAACACCAAACACGAAACACCAAACACTTGATGAATT
>JAUVTR010000238.1 GCA_030601425.1 Desulfobacterales bacterium | reverse complement strand
CCCATATTAAATCAAGCCCTTGCAAAAACCGCCAAACTCGCACTGGTCTATAGCCTACTTTTATCGATCGGATTAATCCTTTCAAAATCCAATGGATTATAGCCCCATCGCGAAACTTTTTCCCCTTGACAAAGGCAGACGTTTCCATTCTAATACAGGATTCATTTCCAGCCCAAAGCTGCTTCAAAAAGCCTCTCAAATAGCCATTTAGCGTAATCCAAAAGTAAATTCGGCAAGCGCTGGGGGAAGTGGGTCAAAATCCATGTTTCAGAAAACGTTAACCCCTGATTAGCACTTTCTAGAACAGATCGAAGCTGCCGGACCCTATCTGGCTGGCGCATGTTATCAATGTCGTAAGTGCACCAACGGCTGTCCGGTCACCTTTGCTATGGATCTATATCCGGACGAAGTGATTCGCCTGGTGATTATCGGGCAACCGCAAACTGTATTGAGTTGTCATACGATCTGGGTATGTGCCGCATGCGAAACATGCACCACGCGCTGTCCGAATGACGTTAAAATCGCCGAACTCATGGATTGTCTCAAAGAAATGGCTGTGCAAAAAAGCATACCCTGTCCCCAACCTCAAATCCTGACCTTGCATGACGGCTTCTTAAAAAATGTGAAGAGATGGGGCCGGGTATTTGAGACAACCTTTCTTCCGCAATATCTCCTTCGAAGCGGCGAGTTCCTGCGGTTGTGGCGGGCGCGCACCTGGCGTGATGAAATGAAGCTGGGCTGGCAGATGAGTCGCAAAGGACGATTTCCGATGCTTCCCAAAACAATCAGAGGAAAAAAAGAGGTCCGCAAAATACTGGGTCGTCATAAACAGAAAAAACTCAATTCGCCTCGCTCACAATCGAAATAATGGAATCCAGCTTATTTTCAACATGTTGTAGAATTTCTGAGGCGCAAATTACATTATGAAGGTAACCTATTATCCTGGATGTTCTTTGGAAGGGACCGCAAAAGATTACGCTGAATCTATTCTGGGAATTTGCCTTTCCCTGGACATTCAATTAGAAGAAATTCCCGATTGGAACTGTTGCGGAGCAACCGCCGCCCACAGCATTGATCACCGGGCAGGCATCGAACTGGCAGGTCGAACGCTGAATTTGGCAGCCAGGCTGCCGCATTCGGATATGCTTGTTCCCTGCCCCATGTGTTTCAATCGACTCAAAACGGCCGCCTGGACACTAAATCACGATTCCTCTAGCCGCTACGATATGCACCTGGAAGCTTCCCTGCCGAAAATATGGGATCTGGCGAATTTTCTGGCCAGCGACCCCATGCTAAAAACAACGGCCAAAAACATAAGCAAGCCGCTGGAAGGATTAAAGGTTGTGAGTTACTACGGCTGTATGGCCAACCGCCCGCCGGAGATCACCGAAGCAACCGACTTTGAAAATCCCCAGGCTCTGGATCGCATCATTCAGAATCTGGGTGCCACGGCGATCCCCTGGCCTTACAAAACCGACTGTTGTGGCGCCAGTCAGGTGCTTTCGCGCCCGGACATTGTTTCTCGCCTGGTGGGAAAGCTGTATGATATGGCTCAGCGGGTCGGTGCCCAGGCCATTGTCGTATCCTGCCAGATGTGTCAGGCCAACCTGGATATGCATCAGGAAAAGATCGGGGCTGATTGGGGAAAGCGGTTTTCTTTCCCGGTCTATTATTTTACCGAGCTGATTGGACTGGCGCATGATGTCGCCGGAGTTGAAAAATGGCTCTCGCGACATATCACAGATCCTTTTTCTCTTCTCAAGCGGCTCAACCTCTGGAATAGCCCATGACCCAAAAGCGATTAACGCCACATACAGAAAAAACCGGATCCATAGCAATTATCGGCAGTGGCATTGCCGGTATCCAGACCGCTCTGGATATTGCCAATTCCGGCTTTAGAGTGCATCTGGTAGAAGAAAAGGCCAATGTGGGTGGTGTCATGGCCCAGCTGGACAAAACCTTTCCCACCAATGATTGCTCTTCTTGCATGATGGGCCCCAAGCTTGCGGAATTGGCCAATCATCCCAATATTGATATTTTTGCGTATACCGATGTTCTCAGTTTAGAGGGAGAACCGGGCCGATTTCAATTAACCCTTAAAAAGAAAGCCCGCGCCGTAGATCCGGAAAGGTGCGTGGCCTGCAACATATGCGCTGAGAAGTGTCCTCAAAAAGTTTCCGATCCATTCAATTTAAATCTAAATCAGCGCAAAGCGATTTATATCCCCTATCCTCAAGCTGTTCCCCTTGTTTACACTATTGATAAAGAACACTGCACCTATTTCACAAAAGGAAAGTGCCGCGTCTGCGAAAAGGTTTGTAAAAATAAGGCGGTTATTTTTGACCAGGAAGATGAAATCGTCACATTGGACACCGGGGCGCTGATTTTGGCCGGAGGATTCGAACCTTTTGATGCTCGCCGGAAAGGAGAATATGGCTACGGACGGTGGCCCAATGTCCTCACCAGTCTGGAATACGAACGAATTCTTTCTGCAGCCGGTCCTTTCCAGGGCCACATCCAGCGCCTTTCTGACGGTAAAATTCCTCGCCGTATCGCCTGGATCCAGTGTGTGGGATCGCGTGACAGCCATATGGGAAACGATTATTGTTCTGCGGTTTGCTGCATGTCAGCCACCAAGCAGGCCATGATCACCAAAGAACATGACCGGGACATCGACACCAGCATTTTTTTCATTGATATTCGGGCCCACGGTAAAGGGTTCGATCGGTTTTACGAGAGATCCGAATCAGAAAATGACGTGCGCTACGTGCGGTCTCTGATCTCCAGAGTGATTCCAAACCCCGAAGATGACACCTTGAGCATTTCTTATGCCGGACCGGATCATCACCTCCAGGAAGAAACATATGATATGGTCGTTCTTTCCGTCGGTCTTTGTCCGAACGCCTCTACTGCACAATTGGCAAAACGCATAGGGGTACAATTAAATGAGCATGGTTTCTGCGCCTCCGACCCGTTGGACGTCGTCGCAACTTCAAAGCCCGGCATCTTTGTCTGCGGTGCCGCTCAGGGGCCCAAAGATATTCCGGACTCCGTCCAACAGGGCAGCAGCGCAGCAGCTCAGGCGACAGCCCTGTTGGCCGATACGAGAGGCTCACTAGTGACGGCCCCGTCCTCCCATGTGGAACGCAACGTCAGTGGAGAAGAACCTTGCATTGGTGTTTTTGTCTGTCATTGCGGTATCAATATTGCCGGTGTGGTTGATGTGGAGGCGGTGGCCGAGTTTGCCCGCACCCTGCCTAACGTAAAATATGTAACCCACTGCATGTTTGCCTGCTCCACCGACCAACTTCAGGAAATTAAACAGGCAATTCGCGACCATAATCTCAATCGGGTGGTGGTGGCATCCTGCACACCTCGAACCCATGAGCCGCTTTTCCGCAACACGCTGCGAGAAGCAGGCCTCAATCCCTATCTCTTTGAACTCGCCAATATTCGCGAACAGGATGCCTGGGTGCATCGGGCGGAGCCGGAGGCGGCAACGCATAAGGCTAAAGAACTGGTGCGAATGTCTGTTTCCCGCTCCCGTCTTTTGGAACCGCTTTACGAAACTTCTTATGAGGTGGTTCAAGCGGCCCTAGTCATCGGAGGCGGTCTCGCCGGTCTTAGCGCCGCTCTATCCTTTGCGGAACAGGGATTCAAGGCCACGCTGGTAGAACGAACCGCAGAATTAGGCGGCAATGCCCGCACGCTTTATTACACGGAAGACGGCGCCAATCCGGCGCTGTATGTTCAAGATCTAATTCAGAAAGTTGAAAATCAACCCTTGATCACTGTTTACAAAGAAGCACAGGTGGTATCCATTACCGGAAGTTGCGGCAACTATACTTCTAATATTTCGGTCAAAGATCAGTCCCAAGCCATCTCGCATGGTGTTGTAGTTGTGGCAACGGGTGGCCAGGAGCATAAACCCGCTGAATATCTTTATGGCCAGCATCCCCGGATCATCACCCAGAAAGAATTTGAAGACCTGCTGAATTCAGAGCCTGACAAAGCAAAGCAGCTGCAGCGGGTAGCCATGATTCAATGTGTCGGTTCGCGTGAACCCGAATATCTTTATTGCAGCCGAGTGTGCTGTACGGCTGCTATCAAGAACAGTTTGAAGTTAAAAACCATTAACCCGAATGCTCAGATATCGATCCTGTATCGGGATATCCGCACCTTTGGTTTTAAGGAAACCACCTATTTAAAAGCCCGTCGGCAAGGTGTTCGTTTTTATCGATTTGAGCTTGACCACAAGCCCCGGGTCAATCGCCAAGACGACACTCTCATGGTTTCCGTTTTTGATGCGCAGTTACAGGCAGCGGTTCAACTGCAAGCCGATCTGGTGGTTTTAAGTGCTGCGATTCGTCCCAGGCCAGAAAGCCAAGAGCTGGCCGATGCAATGCGCCTGCCTCTGGATGAAGATGGATTCTTTATGGAAGCCCATCCGAAGCTCAGGCCGCTTGATTTTGCGACACCCGGCTTTTATCTGTGCGGTCTGGCACAGGGCCCTAAATTTGCCAATGAAAGCATTGCCCAGGCTCGTGGTGCGGTTTCCCGGGCAGTCACCGTGCTTTCCAAAAAGAAAATTGTCGCTGAAGGCATGATCAATCGCGTGGATGCCGAACTTTGCCGTGCGTGCGGTGAATGCGAAAAGGCCTGTTGTTTTGAGGCCATCAATGTCACGCAAGTCGCCGAAGGCCGGACGCAGGCAGTGGTGACAGAGGCGTTATGTACCGGCTGCGGCGTCTGTAATGTAGCCTGCCCAACCGGAGCGGCGTCCCTGTCTCATTTCAAAGATGAGCAAATCAATAGGATGATAGATGATTGAAGATTGATGGTCTCGTAAAAAGTCAGAAAAGCAGCCTTTTTACGAGTGTGTTTTGTATTTGGTGTTTAGTGTTTAGTATTCTAACATGCCGATAGAGCATCATCTATTTCATACCAAACACCAAACACGAAACACCAAACACTTGATGAATTCGACTTTTTACGAATTCATCAATTTTTACTTAGGAACTGCCCATGGCTTCTGATGAACAACCTCAAATCTTAGCCTTTGTTTGCAACTGGTGCGCTTACGCCGGAGCCGATCTGGCAGGGGTTTCCCGCATCCAATATCCGAGCAATGTGCGCCTGATCCGGGTGATGTGTACCGGCAGAGTCAACCACGGATTCCTGCTAAGGGCTTTCCTTAAAGGGGCAGACGGGTTACTGGTATCCGGCTGACACATCGGCGACTGTCATTACCTGGAAGGTAATGTGAAATGCCAGAAGGTAATTGAAGAAACCTGGGAAATCCTCAGACTGCTGGGGATTAATGAGCGCCGCCTGCGGCTGAAATGGATTTCAGCATCGGAAGGCGCAGCGTTTGCCGAAGAAATTCACAATTTTGTTCAATTACTCAAAACGCTTGGGGAAAAGCCCGAATACACTATTGAAAATTGAAAACCTCGTAAAAAGTCAGAAAAGCAACCTTTTTACGAGTGTGTTTTGTATTTGGTGTTTAGTGTTTAGTATTCTAACATGCCGATATAGCATCATCTATTTCATACCAAACACCAAACACGAAACACCAAACACTTGATGAATT
>JAUVTR010000132.1 GCA_030601425.1 Desulfobacterales bacterium | reverse complement strand
CTGTTTCATTTTCTGCCGGGCACGCTTTCTTATTCCATTGCCACCGTCGGGTGCAACTTCCGGTGCAAATTTTGCCAGAACGCCGATATTGCCCAGATGCCTACCGATCATAAAGGTGTGATCATGGGCGATACCGTCACCCCGCAGGAAGTGATAGCTGCTGCCGAAAAATCTGCCTGCCAAAGTATTTCCTACACCTATACCGAACCGACCGTGTTTTTTGAATTAGCCTATGACACCGCCAAGATTGCCCATGAACACCAAATCCGAAATGTTTTTGTTACCAACGGCTATATGACGGCCGAAGCCCTTGAGATGATCGAGCCGTATCTGGATGCCGCCAACGTGGATTTAAAGGCCTTTAGCGACCGGTTTTATAAAGAATTGTGCGGCGCCAGGCTAAAGCACGTCCAGGAAACCTTAAAGCGTATGAAGTCCTGCGGTATTTTAGTTGAAGTGACGACCTTGATCGTTCCGGGGCTCAATGACGATAAAACTGAGTTGCAGGATTTAGCCGGTTTTATCGCCCAAGATCTGGGAACGGAAACCCCCTGGCATATCAGCCGCTTTCATCCAACCTATAAACTGAGCGATCGACCGCCTACACCGGTAAAAACCCTTACGATGGCCCGCGAGATCGGATTGGACGCCGGGCTAAAATATGTCTATACCGGCAATGTGCCCGGCAATTCCGCTGAAAATACTTACTGTTACAACTGCGGGGAGATCGTGATCGAGCGCCGGGGATTTCAGGTGGGAGCCCTGCGAATCAAAGATGGTAAATGCAGCCAATGCGGTGTCGAGATTGATGGGGTCTGGCAATAGTGTGGTGCCCCTTGTGCAATTTGCAGAACACGGATTGATTTTAGCAATGTTAATTCATCTTATTTTAGGTGTCAGGAATAAGTAGGTTTCGGGTGTCAGGTGTCAGGAAGATACAGAGGACAGAGCACAGAAAAAAGATGACAAAGAGCGGACTTTTTCTGCTTTCTGTCATCTGTTATCTGACACCTGAACACTGACACCTGACACCATAGACATTGTGTTGTTTAAAGAACTCAACTGGACTTAAATATACTGCATGACCTTTATAATATCTTTGTGGGACATGACAATAGAGGGCATTTTTCGCGGACAACGCCTTCACATTTTTGAATGCGGGCTAGAATTTATGATCATTTCAAGGTATGAAACGCCTCCGTGTGTGCCTCAATATAATCTTTCAACACGTCATAACCGGTCAGGCCTTCAGGCGCTAACCGGAACTTTCCTATTTTTTGATCCTTAAATTCGCTTTCGATCTCTGTGGTGCTTTCATCCGCTTTGAGTTTGTTGATGACGATTCGATCGATAACAATGCTGATATCGGCTAATTTCTTTCGGATGCGAAAGGCTTCTGAAAACGACAGCTTGTCATTGTTCATCACCAGATTCACTTTGGTTGTTTCGGATAAAAAGTGTTGTTGTAGATGCTCATAGTTGCCAATCAATGATTTCAGCTTGGCTTTCACCCGGTCCTGCTCGATTTCTCTGCCGGCGATTTTTATCTTGGAAATGATTTCCTTTTTTTTGTAAATTTCACTTCTAAGGGTCAACAGCTCCTCCAGCCAGATCAGCGTGATAAACGGCAGTGAAAAAAATCGCAGGGTCAGAGCCGTGGGCGCCATATCCAATACGATAAAATCCTGATCGCTATATTTATGCAGGGTGTCCTCAAAGGCTAAAAGCAGCGCATATTCTTCCAGACCCGGTGAAAACTGCAGAACATTAAAATAATTTTGTAGATTAAACGCGCTTTCGTATTTATAGGTTTCTTTGATGTGATCCGTAGCCTCCTTCAGATATTTTTCTATCCAAAAATCGGTATCGACCTCTTTGACCATTAACGTTTCAGACACCTGTTGCGGTTTTTCAGAAAAATTCTGTTCGAATATGTCGCGTTGATTATGAGCCGGGTCCATGGACACCAGCAGAGTTTTGTGGGGTTTCGATGCCAGATAAATGGAAGTCAGCGCTGAAACGGTCGATTTTCCGACGCCGCCTTTGCCGATAAAAAAAAGAAGCTGCGGTTTCATTTTTGTTTCATCAATATTCATTTTCCGGTATTCTTTGGTTTTGGTGCTCTTGACCAGAGTCCTAAAATAACCTGTTTGATTTAATTTTTTTAAGCTCTGCGTGCTCTGTGGTGATAAATTAGTCGACACCCAATACCGAAAAGAGGTGCCCCAGTGGATCATGGGCGGTTAGCACCTTGTCCAGCATGATGTCTAATTCTTTATCCATCAGGGGTAATAGCTCCATGGTAATGTGAATCGGTGGTGAGGGAATGCCGATAAAGGCGCCCAAAACCAGTATGCCGAAGATATTATCAAGCTCCGCCACCTCATGTTCGATAGTTTCCACCGCCTTGCTGCGCATGACCTCATCGGTGATCTTAAAGACGTCGATGATTTTTTCTTTTAACCATTTTAAAATTTGATTCATCGGAGTGTCTTTGCCCCTTCTATATTATTTCACGCGGAAAATGCGCCTTTCAAACTTAAGCCGTCTCTTAGAAGGATAGTAATAATACACCGCATATAAAGCCATGATAATCGTGCCGCCCAGATGAAAACGGGGCAGCCGCAAAACTTGGGCAATCAGGGCGACATAAGGCGTTGCCATGGCAATATAAAGCAGGTTGCGTTCAAATCTCAACCAATCTTCTTCAGCGGTACGGGTTTGATGGCGCCTTTTGTTCGCAAATACGGTGCGGTAAAAAATCGGCAGGGCCACTGCAAAGCAGGCCGAGGCAATAAAGATAATGGGGTAGAGTATAGGTGGAATTTGCGGGATATTAAAACTGACCAGTTGGAAATGTTGCAGTGCGAAAACCGCGATAAAACCCGCAAGCGCCGGCAGCAGGAGGGTAAAATACGTCCGTTTTAAGTCATGGGCCATATAAAAAGTATCTCAAGCGGGTCTTGAGTGAATCCCTATCGTAAAACCGCCGGTAGGTTGATCGAATCTTGCGGGGGTTTGGTAAAATGTGGAAGTATCGCCCTGCGGCGATACTTCCACTTAATTGGTTACACGGTTTCCGGTGCGACTGGCGCAGCCGGTTCTTCTTCTGTTACGAAGAATTTGATGACACCTTCAACCGCAATCCAGACCGCTATGATCAGAATAAGCAGGTTAATCACCGTCAGCAGCATATTGCCGCCGGCACCGAATTTAACCTCGTTCAGGATAACGGCCCAGATGGTCATGAACGTCATAAAAATGGCCGGGATGCCGGAAACCAGCCACTTTAGACCTCCACGACGTTTCAGATACAGGGTGATAATAATTAAAGCCAGGGCCGCCAGGGTTTGATTGACGGCACCGAAAAGCGGCCACAGTTTGAGCGCGCCTTTTCCACCGGCACCGGTTACGAATGCCAGTATGAGGGCCGATCCGACGGCCACCGCGGTTGCCACATAGCGGTTGGTCAACGCCTTGAGGTTGAGGCCGCCGAACAGCTCGGCGATCACATAGCGTTGAATCCGGGTAGCCGTATCAAGGGTGGTTCCGGCAAAGGAGGCCACAAACACGCCCATAATCACCAGTGCAAATTTTTTCGAAATACCGATGGCGGCGATCATATTGGCCGACCCATCAACAAATGCAGCAATCTTGGAACCTAAACCCGCCGCCGCCGCCCAGGATGAATAATGGGTGGTCCAGGCAGCAACGCCGGTCAAGGTGGCACCGTCTTTGGTGGTATAGGCGAGGCCGATTCCTGCTGAAACGGCGATGATCACCAGGGTTGCCAGCACACCTTCCAGCAGCATGGAGCCATAGCCCACAAACAGGGCATCCTGCTCACTACGCACCTGTTTGGCCGAGGTGCCCGAGGATACCAGGGAATGAAACCCGGATATGGCACCGCAGGCAATGGTAATAAATAAGAACGGCCACATCGGTGGCGCCTTGGCCGGTGAAAGCTGTATGGCCGGCGCTACGATTTCCAGCTGGCCGCCAAATCCCGTAAAAAGAACGCCCAGAGTCAGCAATACCAGGGCAACAATGAGCTGGTGGGAGTTGATAAAGTCACGCGGCTGCAGCAGGGTGGTAACCGGCAAAATCGATGCAATAAAGGCGTATGCCAGCAGGATGATGGTCCACACACCGGTGGGCGGTATTCCGGCGATCGCGGGCATCTTGATCGGCAGGTAGGCACCGATGAACACCGTTATGTACATCACAATAACGGCGATTATCGACCAGGTCATCACGTTGGCACCCTTCTTGTAAATCAAATAGCCCAGATAAATGGCGATGGGGATTTCCAGCCAGACCGCCAGCACCGCTGTCGGATACATGGCGAACACAACGGCGATCACGAGACCGAAGATGGCGATCACGATCCACAATTCCAGAAAAACGATCAGGAAAAAGAAAATCTTGGTGCGGTCGTTAACGTATTTGGCGGTGTATTCGGAAATCGATTTTCCCTGGTTGCGCATCGAAATAACCAGGGCACCGAAATCATGCACCGCGCCCATTACAATGCTGCCCACAAACACCCATAGCAGGGCCGGCACCCAGCCCCAGATAATGGCGATGGCCGGTCCGACGATGGGACCGGTTCCGGCAATCGAGGTGTAATGGTGACCGAAAATCACTTCCTTTTTGGTTGGAACATAGTCGACCCCGTCCTCCATTTCAACGGCAGGGGTCTTGGCTGCGCCGGATAATGCGAAAATTTTCGCGCCGATAAACTTACCGTACAACTGGTACATGATAATGTACCCGGCGAATGCCAGCACCATAATTGCTAAAGCACCCATATTTCCTCCTTTCGGTTAGCATTAACCTTCTCCTCCTTTGGTTCGGGTAAAACCAAAGCTTTGTTAAAAACCTTTAAACAAAACTTGACCACCTTCCATTTCGCCATAATGAATGCTTTTATAACATGGATTTATACCGCTTTCCATAATAATGTTCCGAATGACGGAATTGCGGCATAAGTGGTTGTAGAAAAAAAACGTCTGAACACCGCAACGTTTTTTTGACAACCCCTATAAGTGACAATCCATTTTAGCATGCATGGAAAGGTCGTTTTACCGCCCAAAATCTTTATGTATGCTTTGCAAAAAGTCAACAAAATTCTAACATTTTTAATTTGGCACCATTCGGCGGCTTGGAATTTATGCGAAAAATCAAATAAAATCGCCGAAATCCTGATTTCGGCTATTTTATTTTTCACAAAAATATATAAATTTTAGTTACTTATATTTTTAAATAATTATAAACTCTAGGTTAACCAAATTTAATCAGCAGCCATGCGGATTATCTGAAAATATTGGCCGCCAGGGGCTCTACATCAGCCGTGTCCTCTTATTGCAGCTATACCGGTTGTCATAAATATGTTCCGTTTGCCGGATTTTCTAACAGACGACAATATAACGTTTAACAGACTAAAATTATTAGAAACATGACAACCGCTATAATATTTTTTTTAATGAAAAAAATCTAGACTTTTGCGCAACGATGTGCCATTTTTCAATCAAAGGCTCTGCGCTAAATACGCCTCAGCCTTGGCCGCACAAACAAAATGAGCAGTTGCCTGAAGCGTTTTTGCAAAGACTCGAGCAGCTGTTGAAACGGACCGATAATGAAGAAAAATTATTAGAGCGTTTGGACCCAGCAATATTAGAGGCTATTAATAATCCAAAAAAGATTCAAAAAACCACTGCTATCGGAACGTTATTCTGACAAACGCTCTAGTATGGATTAACCGGAGCTTTTACGAGGCAAATCGTAACAAGCCTGGTCCCGAATACGAGGGGGCTTTTATCAGACAACTTCAACCGCTAGATCCGGAAACTCTTTCTGAAAAGCTTCCGTCAGCGAGTTGATGGTGCCGGAAATAAGCAGTCCCTGAATAACGGTGCAGCAATATTTGTGATTGGGTTTGAGATTACAGGAGAAGACCATCAGTTTCTTCTTTTCTTCATTATAGCGAACCCGTTCCACAAACCCCAATTGAGCCATGGTCAATCCGGTTTCCGGTTCTTTGACCGTGTCCAGAACCCTGTCTATTTTTTCTTTCATTACTGAGTCCATGCCTCACCATATTTCATCGTTATGCGGCTGTCAAGATTATGAGTTCATAGCGGTTAAAGATAAGCGCACGCAATAAAACAGGCCGGACAAATTTTGATAAACACGAAAGGGTTTCCAGTGTTTTGGACCGATTCCGGACGATATGAGCTATGAGGTGGAGGTTACCCTGTGACCCCGCACGCTTATTTTTTGCACTGCCATTAACGATATCGCAGCCATGACAGCTCCTCCGAAAAACGGAATCCGGTAATCCATGACCCACAGGAAGCCCCCGATGGCCGGCAGAAAGACGGCGGCGATATGATTGATGGTAAACCCCACGGCCATGCTGGGTGCGATATCCCGGGGGTCTCCGACTTTCTGAAAATAGGTTCGAATGGCGATGGAAAAATTAAAGAAAATGTGATCCAGAATATAAAGGACCGCCACAAACCAGTTAGAACCGGTGGTCGCATAAGCGATAAATATGAATACCAGGCTGAAGTACTCCAGGGATAAAACCTTACGCTCCCCGAAGCGGATGATGCTTTTTCCAATCAAAGGGCTCAAATAATAATTGATGATATTGTTGATCACAAAAAGGATGGTAATTTCCTGGATTGAATAATGAAACTTCTGGACCATCAGCAGCACTGAAAACGCCATAAAAATCTGGCGACGAGCGCCGGCCATAAGGGTGAGAAAATAAAAAAGCCAGTATTTTTTGCGGAAAACCATTTTTTTGTGCTGGGGTATTACGGTCTGTTTGGCCGGCTGTTGGGTATACCCCCAGATGGCTGAGGCGATGATCAGACCACCGATCAGCAGGTAGATTTTAGAAAAGCTTAAGAAAAAAGCCAGCGCATAAATCAAAAGACCCAGGACAACACTGGAAGCAGCGGCATAGCTGCGCTGTTTTCCAAAAACCCATGGAGAGGTGACTTCATCAAAGTATTGCAGGGTGAGAGACATGTTGGTGGTTTCGAAATAGTGGAAGCCAAAACTCATAACCAGGGTGGTCAAAATGAGCCCGGGATATGATGGGAATAAGCCGGTTACGGCCAGACCAAGGCCTAAAATGAGAACCGATAATGCCGATAGACGATGCTCTTTGAGGATCATGATGATATAGACCGCCAGCAGCGCCAGAAATCCGGGAACCTCCCGCACCGATTGAATCACACCGATATGATTTCCATCCAAACCGGCAACGTCCACGGCGAAATTGTTGAACAGCGTTAGCCACGCCTGCAGTCCGATGGTGGAGCTGATGGTTAAAATCGCCAGGTACAAAAACATCGGATTTTTTTTAATTTCTTTTTCGGATTTCATGCGCTTATGGCTTTATTATTGCAAATACAATTGGTTCTTTACGGCTGTTTGTGCTTGCGTATTTATCCACACGCAAGGCCGCGTGTCGCGCCTTTTTGTCGCGGCGAAGCTTTATTAGCGAAGACGGAAGCTTCAGCGACGGCGGACAAAGCTCGCAAAGGAAATAATTTTAGGTAGACAACTAAAAAACTTGGCGTTTTCGCGTTTTTGCGTAAGATTGGTCTTGGGTTAGCCTTGCCCGGCCCGGGCTTAATTATGAAAAGGTTTTCCGACGAATTTATCGCTAGTTCAAAGCTATAAACTCAATTTTTTAATTTAATTTTAATAAGTTATGCTTTTTTTTCTAAGCAAAAAAAGCCAGGGTTCAAAATTTTGAACCTCACCCAATAATAAAAAAATGGTTTAAAAACAACAGGTTTTTCAATTTGCTGCCGGATCGGGTTAAAAATTGTGAACCGAACCCTTAAATTTTAGCTCTCAATATTGTTTATGAAAAAATAGTAATCGGAACTTTTATATTTGTAACTATATGAATTTTAATATAAAAATAAAAAATAGGTTATAATTTCGGAGACGGAAATTATCTTTGGCAAGCTATTTGCACTAAGCTTATGGCAGCCTAATAATTTCTTCATCTGTTCTCCTCCTTAACGGCTAATTGGAAAAAAACCAGTTAGCCGTTAATTTTTTTCAAATACCCGCTTTTTAATTTTCAGATCCAATTAAATCCCGTGATAATCATGCCTGATAAGGTCTGCTTTGGAGTGCTGGAGTGTTGGAGAAGTGGAGTGATGGTATTTTTAACTGTTTTTATGTCCTATTTTGAATTATGATCATCGTTGATGATCATTGATGCCCATACCCATATATTCCCCGATGAAATTCGTAAGAACAGGGAAAAATATTTTTCAGGCGAACCGGCATTTAAACAACTGTATCAATCGCCCAAATCGCGGCTGATCGGTGCACAGGAAATGCTGGCTGCGATGGATGACAGTCAGGTGGATAAAGCCGTTGTTTTTGGATTTCCCTGGAAAAATTCAGAGCTTTTTAAACGACATAACGATTACATCCATGAGGGGGTCGACCGTTACCCGGACCGTTTTATCGGTCTGGGCTGTTTTGATCCCTTCAGTAAAGGAGCGGAGAAAGAAGCCCGGCGATGTTTGCAAAAAAGCGGGCTATCCGGAATCGGGGAATTGGCATTTTATCAATCCGGAATTGAAGATTCTGCTCTGGCCAGACTGGAGCCTGTCATGGAAATTTGCAGGGATCGAAATCTACCCGTTTTGATTCATACCAATGAACCCATCGGCCATTCATATCCCGGAAAAACTTCCAATACCCTGGCACAGATTTATCAACTGATTCAAACCTTTCCACAAAACAAAATTATTCTGGCTCACTGGGGCGGCGGATTGTTTTTTTTCAGCCTTCTTAAAAAAGAAATCAAACAGAGCCTAAAGTATGTGTATTTTGATACGGCCGCTTCGCCTTATCTGTACGATGCGGATGTCTATCGGTTGGCGATCCAGCTGGTTGGAGTGGAAAAAATCCTGTTTGGCAGTGATTTTCCACTTCTGCCGCCGGTACGGTATTTTGATGAGATGAAGGCCGCCGGGTTATCGGAAGACGAAATGCAGCAGATCTGCGGCGGCAATGCAGCTGCACTTTTCAATTTGGCTGTATAATTGGCCACGGACATACACAGCAAGTTGATTAAGTTAACAGGTTTCGGGTGTCAGGTGTCAGAGGACAGAGGTCAGACGAGCCGCTTTAGCTCTTTGAGCTGCGGCGCGGCAGCTACCGCCTTCGTCGTCGTACTCGTACTCGTCCCCTATAAAATTCTGATTCACGAGCACGAG
>JAUVTR010000109.1 GCA_030601425.1 Desulfobacterales bacterium | reverse complement strand
TAGACGAAGGGATGCAAAAAGCCGTGAGAGAAAAGCCGGCCCTGATCATCCTCGATGTAACGATGCCCAAAGAAACCGGCATTCAAAGGTATCGAGAACGCAAAGAGCATGAAGACCTCAAGAATGTTCCGGTGATTATGGTGTCAACCATCGATAAAAAAACATTTTCGTTTTACCAGAAATTCCAGCGGATTCCCGGTGATCAAGATACTCGAGAGCGTGGTGCCTATTTAGAAAAGCCTTTGGTTGCAGAAGAACTCATCAAACTGGTTCACAGCTTGACAACTACCGATGCGTGTCCGTTGACCGCAGCCGATGATTAATTTTTTTCGTTAGCCAGAGAAAGGATCGCTATGCCTGTCCGTATCGGTTTTTATATCTGCCATTGTGGAATAAACATCTCCTACAAGGTGAGGGTCGAAGAGGTGGCGGCTTTTGCCCGCCTTATACCCGGTGTGGTTATCTCAAGAGATTATAAGTTTATGTGCTCGGATCCGGGCCAGGATATGATTGAAAATGACATCAAGGAATTTGAACTCAATCGGGTTGTAGTCGCCTCCTGTTCACCAAGGCTTCATGAGAAGACCTTTCAGGGAGCCTGCCAGCGGGCCGGACTCAATCCCTATATGTTCCAGATGGCCTCGGTGCGTGAACAGGTTTCCTGGGTAACAACGGACGAGGATGAGGCGACCCGCAAGGCCAAAACGCTTGCGGCGGCCGCAATTAACCGTGTGAGCTATCATCACGAACTGGAAACCCGGGAAGTATCGGTCCACCCGGATATCCTGGTTGTGGGCGGCGGTATTGCGGGGATGCAGGCGGCTTTGGACATCGGCAATTCCGATCATAAAGTCTATCTGGTGGAAAAGGACACCACTATCGGCGGGCATATGCTGCAATTCGACAAGACGTTTCCCACTCTGGATTGTGCGGCCTGTATCGGAACCCCCAAAATGGTTGAAGTTGCCCAGAATTCAAATATCGAGCTGCTATCCTACAGCGAAGTAAAAGAAGTGTCCGGGTATATCGGCAATTTTACAGTGACGGTCCAACGCAAGCCCCGCTATGTAAAAGAAGACCTCTGCACCGGTTGTGGTGAATGTGTCAAAGTCTGTCCGGTTTCCGTCCCCAGTGAATGGGATGAGAGTCTTGGGGATCGAAAGGCGATCTATAGATCTTTCCCCCAGGCGGTTCCGATCACTTTCTGCATCGAAAAAAAGGACCGGGCGCCTTGTGTGACGACTTGTCCGGCCGGCATCAATGTTCAAGGATATGTGCAGCTCATCGGCCAGGGCAAATACCAGGAGGCGTTTCAGCTTATCATGGAACGACTCCCCCTGCCGGGTGTATTGGGACGGGTATGTCCGCACCCCTGTGAAACTGAATGCCGCCGGGCAGAGGTGGATGCTGCAGTCGCCATCCGAGATCTGAAGCGCTTTGCTGCCGATCAAATCGATTGGGATGAGCTCCCGCTACCGGAAATAGAAGATCGTCCCGAGAAGATCGCTGTAGTCGGTTCCGGTCCGGCCGGCCTGACCGTGGCATACTATCTTCGGCTGAAAGGCTTTCAGGTCAAAATTTTTGAAGCGCTTGATGAATTGGGCGGCATGCTCCGGGTGGGTATTCCGGATTACCGCTTGCCGCCGGACACACTGGACAAAGAGATCACTCACATCCTCCGCTTGGGCGTAGAAACACGAATCGGTGTGCTGTTCGGTGCCGACTTTACGCTTAAAGACCTTGAAGAAGAGGGCTTTTCGGCAGTGTTTCTAGGAATTGGGGCGCATGCGTCAATGAATTTGCGAATACCCGGCGAAAAAGATACTGCCGGTGTCATCGATGCCGTTCGTTTCTTAAGGGAGATTAATCTGGGTGATCAATCATCGCCCGGAAACAGGGTGGTGGTCATCGGCGGTGGGAATGTAGCCATAGATTCAGCACGGGTGGCCAAGCGCCTCGGGGCTGAATCCGTCACGGTCGTCTACCGTCGTTCAGAAAAAGAGATGCCGGCCTATGCCGAAGAATTAGAAGGTGCGAAGCAGGAAGGAATCAAATTTTTATACCTGACGGCACCGAATCGAATACACGCTGAGAAAGGTAAAGTTACGGGATTTGAATGCCTCAAGACGAAGTTGGGCCCTCCGGATGCCAGCGGGCGGCGGCGGCCTATACCGGTGGAAGGTTCCGAGTTTGTCATCGATTGTGATGCTGTTATTCCGGCTATTGGCCAGCGAATCGTTATATCCTGGGCCGATCGAGAGTCGGATTTAAAGCTAACCCAAAGAAATACCATTGCGGTCAATCCCGCCACCATGCAAACCTCCATTCCGCATGTGTTTGCCGGTGGAGATGCGGTCACCGGCCCGGCAACAGTGATAGAGGCTGTAGCAGCCGGCCACAAGGCCGTCGAGGCGATTCAAAAATTCATCGATAAAGAAGATCTAAAACCATATGCCGAAGACGTGGCCGAAGCGGAACCCCCAGGTCAGAATTGGCGGGAGATTCCGGAAGATATCGCCCCAGGGGAAAGAGTAACGTCTCAACATCGGGACATTCAAGAAAGAATGGCGTCTTTCGAAGAAGTCGACCTGAACTTTTCAGAGGCGGCTGCACAAAAAGAAGCCCAGCGCTGCCTGAACTGCGGAATTTGTAGCGAATGTATGGAGTGTGTACGGGTTTGTGAGCCCAGGGCGATAGATCATCGGATGCAGGCAGAAGAAATAGAACTGAAGGTGGGCAATATCATTTTAGCAACCGGATATGATGCCATGGACCCGACGCCATTGAAACAGTATGGCTATGGCGTATACCCGAATGTTTTTACTGCGCTTGAATTCGAGCGTTTGAGCAATGCCACCGGGCCCACGGGCGGTAACATTCTCATCAGGGACCAAAGGGGTGATTTTACGCGGCCACCGGACAGTGTGGCAATTCTTCACTGCATCGGCAGCCGAGACGTAAATTATCATGAATACTGTTCACGGGTCTGCTGTATGTATGCGCTCAAATACACTCACCTGATCAAGGAAAAGGTCGGGCACGATACAAAAATATACGATTTCTATATTGACCAGCGCTGCTTCGGCAAAGGCTATGAGGAGTTTTACCGTCGCTGCCAGGAAGAAGGCACCCTGTTTATCAGAGGCAAGGTGGCTGAAATTACCGATCAGGCTGCCAAACCGGAAGAGGAAGGCAAGCTGATTGCCATTGCGGAAGACACCCTTTTAGGCAGTCTTTTGCGAGTTCCGGTGGATATGGTGGTTTTATGTACCGCCATTGAGGCGCGTCCGGATGCTGTTGAGGTCGGCAGAATTTTTGGGGTCAACCTGGGGGCGGACGGGTTTTTCTTGGAAGAACACCCCAAGCTGGGCCCTCTGAATACTGCCACCGACGGGGTATTCCTTGCAGGCGCGTGCCAGTCCCCCAAGGATATTCCGGATGCTGTCGCCCAGGCATCAGGGGCAGCTGCCAAAGCGCTTTCCCTGGCCACGCGCGGCAAGGTGACGGTGCCCTCAACTATTTCCTGGATTGATCCGGATATCTGTGCCGGTTGCCAGACCTGCATCGGGCTTTGCCCCTACTCAGCTATTGAGTTTGATGAACGCCGCGGGGTATCCGTGATTAATGAGGCGGTCTGTAAAGGATGCGGGAGTTGCTCCGGATTTTGTCCCAGCGGGGCGGCCCAGGTTAAGCATTTCAAATCGAAGCAAATTTTTGCCGAGTTTGACGGCATTATGGATGCTTTGAATGCGGTAGGGATGTGATGAATTTTGGATTTTAGATTGCGGATTGCGGATTGTAACGGCACAGAGGGGAGTACAGAGTGAGTGGATAAGTGATTAACATCCTTAATTTTAGGCAATTTAGGCATTTTAGACACTTTAGGCATTTGTTAATTTAGGACAAGTTTCACTTTGTTCAAGCACGGTCTTGGAAGAAGCGTAGAATTTTAAGGGAGACATTATGGACGATTTTGAACCGACGATCATTGCGTTTGTCTGTAACTGGTGCACCTATACAGCCGCGGATTTGGCAGGGACTTCCCGCTTAACGTATCCTAAAAATGTGCGACTGATTCGGGTAATGTGCACCGGCATGGTTGATCCTCAATATGTGATTAAAGCGTTTTTAGAAGGAGCCGATGGTGTGCTGGTCAGCGGATGTCATCCGGGCGACTGTCATTATATTAACGGAAATTTCAAAGCCCGCCGGCGCATCAAGCTCCTAAAGGAGATTTTGCCCCAATTCGGTTTCGAGCCGCAACGACTTAGATTAACGTGGGTCGGTGCCAGCGACGGCATCCAGTTTGCCGAAATTATTCGAGAATTGGTGAATCAGCTCAAAGCGCTGGGGCCCAGTCAGGCAAAGTTGAAGATGGTGATTTGAATGCGGAAGTCGGAATGCGGAGTGCAAGTTGAGGAAAGTTATTCGTTATTAGTTAATAGTTATTAGGAAGATCTCAAAGCCAGATCGGCAGTTGGCTTCTATCGGTTACCGAATAACGAATAACAAATAACTATTAACAAGTACCGGAGGTGCTGATGACGATTACGGGAAAAATCGATGTAAAAGAGCAGGACATCTTGGGCGCTTTACGGAAATTTTTTGAAGACGTTCTGAACCTCGAAGATATCAAAGCGATATTGGTCCCCCAACATCTTCCGATGAAAAACATGGTGATGCCAACACTGGTGACCGATCCAAATCAGCTGAATGGAATCGATCCTCTGGCTCCGGCCTTTCCCATGAACGCCGCCAAAATTGTTTCTCGGCTGACCCGCAAACCGATGGGCGCGAAAATTGTGGCGGTATTGCGTCCTTGTGAGATCCGAGCTTTTTTCGAATTGGTAAAACTCAAGCAGGCGCGACCGGATGAAGTCGTTTTAATTGGGATTGACTGCCTGGGTACATACCAGAACAAAGATTATTTCCGTTTTGTTGAAAAAAACGAGAATGATTCAACTGTGAAATTCTACCAAAACGTTTTAAGCGCAAAAGGGGCAAAGATAGATGATGTTGACCTATCTCCGGCATGCAAAGCCTGTGAATATCCGGTTGCTTTAAACGCCGATATCCTTATCGGGCTATACGGTATCACAGAAAACGACTATCTGATGGTTCAGTCTCAAACCGCAACGGGAGAGAATTTTTTAGCTCAGATAAATCCACCCAAAATTGATGAACCGGCCTCTCGTCAGGATGCCGTTGCTGCGGTTGTTGAAAAGCGTATCGCATACCGCGATGATATGTTTGTCAAAACTCATGAAGCCACGGATAATCTGGAAAAAATGACAGCCTACCTTGCCAGTTGTGTCAATTGTTACAACTGTAGAGTGGCCTGTCCGGTTTGCTACTGCAAGGAGTGTGTTTTTTCCACGGATGTGTTCAACCATGACCCTTCCCAGTATTTAAAGTGGGCCAGCCGCAAAGGAATTATTAAAATGCCGACGGATACCGTATTTTACCATATTACACGGTTGGCCCACATGAGCACGGCCTGTGTGGGCTGCGGCCAATGTTCCAATGCCTGTCCCAATGATATTCCGGTGATGGAACTTTTTCGCACCATTGCCCAGCGCACTCAGGAGGCATTTGACTATGAGGCTGGCAGAAGCATAGAAGAAGACCCGCCGATGTCGGTGTTTCGTGAGGAAGAATTTGCCGAAGTGGTCGGTATAGACAAATGAGAACTCCGGGGATTATTCCCTTTACTGTGATGTGTATGAGATATTTGTTGCCGGGTCTTAGGTGTCAGGTGTCAGGTATTTCTCAGGAACCAGGTGTCAGTGTTCAGGTGTCAGAATTGATCGAGCCGAAACTCCGCCGGGTCAGATGCTGAACACTGAACCCTGACACCTGAAACCTACTGGTTCCTGACACCAAAAGGTCGGAGTAAAATACAGATCGAGATTTAATTTTATTTGCAGGGAAATTTTCATCACCCCGGATCGGAACTTAATCAAGGAGTAATACATGTCAGAGAACGTTGTCAAACTAAGCAGCAAGCACAAAAGCAAATTTATGCACAAGGTGATGGAACTCCTTCCCGAAGGCGGTAATCTGAATCTCTGCCTGACCTGCGGAGCCTGTTCATCGGGATGCCCGGCCACAGGCCTTGACGGGATGGATCCAAGAAAATTTCTGCGCATGGCGGCGCTTGGACTGGACGATGAAATCCTCAAGTCGGATTGGGCCTGGATGTGTACGATGTGCCAGCGTTGCATTTATGTGTGTCCCATGGAAATAGACATCCCCCAGCTGGTGTACCATGTGCGCGCAAGCTGGCCTCGAGAAGAGCGACCCAAAGGAATTTTGGGATCCTGCGATATGGCTTTGAAAAATGACTCCTGCAGTGCCATGGGCGCATCTCCAGAAGATTTCACCTTCGTGGTAGAAGATGTTCTCGAAGAATACCGGGAATTACAGCCCGAATTTAAGGATATGCAGGCGCCGATTGACAAGCAGGGCGCGTTCTTCCTTTTAAATCAGAATTCCCGCGAGCCGGTAACAGAACCCGATGAGATGGTCCCGCTCTGGAAGATACTTCACATCGTGGCAGCGGACTGGACTTACGGCAGTAAAGGCTGGGGCGGAGAAAACTACTGTATGTTTCTGGCAGACAATGAGGCCTGGGAACACATCACACGGACGGCTGCCAAGCAAGCCGATGATCTTGGCTGCAAGGTATTTCTCAACACCGAATGAGGGCACGTGACCTTCTCAGTCCTGGCAGGACTGAAAAAATTCAACATCCCGCATAAATTTGAGGTCAAAAACATCTATGAATATTATGCGAAGTGGATCCGGGAGGGAAAACTGAAGGTGAATTCCGATTGGAATAAAGATTTGAAAATTAAGTTCACCGTTCAGGATCCCTGCCAAATCGTACGCAAAAGTTATGGCGACCCCATCGCAGAAGATCTGCGCTATGTGGTTAAAACCGTTGTGGGGGAGGAAAACTTTATCGAAATGACGCCCAACCGATCCAACAATTACTGCTGTGGCGGCGGTGGCGGTTTTCTGCAGTCCGGATATAAAAAAGCACGCCTGGAATTTGGCCGCTTAAAAGATAATCAAATTCAAGCCACCGGAGCGGATTATTGCGTTGCCGGCTGCCACAACTGCCATGCGCAAATTCATGAATTAAGCGAGCACTATGGTGGGGGCTATCAGGTTGTGCATCTGTGGACCATTATATGTTTGGCGCTTGGCATACTCGGTGAAAATGAACGGGAGTATCTGGGAGAGGATCTTAAAGAAGTGGCGGTCTACGGCGCCTAAAAATTCGGATTTCGAATTTTTTGCCAGAAAAAAATATTCACAACTATGAGGCTAAAATCTAGCTAGTAATGTCAGGTAACATTTAACCTGACATTGGGGGTATCCATGAGTAAAAAAACCGGCAAAGCTTTGGTAGTGGGAGCCGGCATCAGCGGCATTCGGTCGGCGCTAGACCTGGCGGAATTCGGCTATGGCGTGACGCTTATTGACCGGTCACCCCACCTGGGAGGCATTCTCAGCCAGCTTGATTACCAGTTTCCCACTGATCGCTGCGGTATGTGTAAAATGCTGCCGCTCGTCGATCGGGATGCAAGTTCACAATATTGTCTGCGCAAAGGATTATTTCACGAAAACATCGATATTCTGCTTTCGACCGAACTTGCTGCCGTGGACGGTGAAGCCGGCCAATTTCAGGTGACCCTCAAACAGCATCCCAACTGGGTGGATCCGGACCGGTGTGTCGGCTGTGGGGAATGCGTAAACGTCTGTCCAATAGAGGTGCCGGATGAATTTAATGCGCGTCTCGCAAAACGCAAGGCCATCTATTTACCGGTTCCGCATGCCATTCCCAATTCATATGTCATTGACTTTGCAGCTTGTAACCGTTGTGGAGCCTGTGTGGAGGTTTGTCCAACCGAGGCCGTCAGGATGCCCGAGGGGGAACGCAAGCAATTTCATATTCTCGTGGTCGACGACGAACTCGTGGTGCGCGATTCTCTCAAAGAATGGCTTGAAAAGGAGGGCTTCTCGGTAGATATGGCCGCCTCAGGTGCTGAAGCCCTTGATCAATTGACAGCGCAAAGATACCAGTTAATGCTTCTGGATATTAAAATGCCGGGCATGGACGGTGTGGAGGTGTTGCAAAATGCCAAAACGCATTTTCCGGATTTAAATGTGATTATGATGACCGCTTATGCCACGGTGGAAACTGCTGTTGAAGCCATGAAGATCGGTGCCATAGATTATCTTGTAAAGCCCTTTGATCCCGAAATAATGGTACCGATGGTTCTGCGAATATATCAAGATTTTACGGTGGCCGAAGGACGGCAGCTTGAAGTCGGCGCACTGGTGCTTTGCGGTGGCACCGAATTTTTTGATCCGACTGAAGGAAAAAATACTTTTGGTTATGGAAGGTATCCAAACGTTGTAACCGGCCTTGAGTTTGAACGCTTGCTAAGTGGTAGCGGCCCCTGCCAGGGGCGGCTGGTGCGACCGTTGGATGGGAAACCCGTTCATAAAGTGGCCTGGATCCAGTGTGTGGGTTCGCGGGATTTACAATTAGACGCCGACTACTGTTCAAACATTTGCTGCATGGTTGCCATCAAAGAGGCACTTTTGGCCAAAGAAAAGGCGCAAGGAAATTTAGAAGCGGCCATATTTTACATGGATATGCGCACTTTTGGGAAATCCTTTCAACGTTACCGGCAGCAGGCCGAAGCGGTACACGGTATTTGTTTTGAAAGGGGTCGGATCCACTCGGTCGTGCAGGATGACAACAGCGGTGATCTGATTATCGACAGTGTCAATCTCTCCGGAGAATTAAAAGAAACGCGCTTTGACATGGTGGTTCTCACCGTCGGCCAACGACCGGGGGCCGGCATCGCGGAGATGGCCGAGATGCTGGATCTTGAATTGAATTCCTGGGGATTCGGACAAACCGAACCCTTTTCAATGACCCGCACCGGCCAGGCCGGGATTGTATTGGGCGGCTCTTTTGCGGGCATAAAAGACATCAGTGATTCGGTTACCCAGGCGTCGGCGGCTGCGCTGAATGCATCCCGGGTGCTCCATACCAGTGGCGGTAGTCTGAAGTTAGAACTGCCGCCGGCTCCTCCAACAACAGATGCGACCCGAGAATTCCCAAAAATTCTGGTGGCTGTTTGTACCTGCGGGGATACACTTTCGGAAATCGTTGACCTCCAGCATCTGGCCCAACAACTCAAGACCGATCCTGTGGTGGATCAGGTCAAATTTCTTGAGCAAACCTGTACAGCCAAAGGATGGGAGGATCTTGTGCAACTGGTGCAAACCAGCAAACCCAATCGGGTTCTGATCGGTGCCTGCCTGCCCTATGTTTATCAACGCAAACTCAAAGACCTCGGACGGCAGGTGGGTTTGGATCCTGCTCTTATGGAGGTAGTTGATATTCGGTCTGCGGCCTCAGCTCAAAGCTCCCCGGAGGAATCTGCTCCGCATGCCACAGGTGACGCAACGCGCAAATCTCAAAGAGCCTCATCAGTGATCAGCGATCAGCTATCAGCTCTGCAGATGGGCATTGCAAAACTGAAGTGGGCTGACCCGGAGCCTGTTCCCGCAATTCCGATCATTCAAAAAGCATTGGTCATCGGCGGCGGCATTGCCGGCATGACGGCGGCCCTGGCTATTGCCGATCATGGATTTGAAGTGGACCTGGTGGAGCAAAACGAATACCCAGGGGGAAATCTGAGCTGGTTGCAGCGAACCCTGGAGGGTCATGCCACCGATAGGCTGCTGGAGGATACGAAAGCTGCTTTGGAAAAACATTCGAAGATCTGCGTTCATACCCAAACACAGGTGATCACTTCAATGGGCGAGGTGGGACGTTTTCAAACCTCGATAGAAGACCGGGATGGGACGGTGCAAGTGCTGGAACATGGAGTGACCATTCTGGCAACAGGTGGTACGGAGGCGGTTACGTCTTCTTATAAATACGGCACCCACCCGTCAATTATCACCCAGAAAGAATTAGAGCAAAAACTGGCTGACGGTTCGATCGATCCGGGCAAACTAAATTCAGTTGTGATGATTCAATGCGTGGATTCCCGTGAGGAACCGCGCAATTATTGCAGTCGCGTGTGTTGTGCGACTGCCTTAAAACATGCCCTGAATCTTAAAGAACACAATGCCCGCATCAACATTTATATTCTTTACCGGGACATGATGGCTTATGGATATAGTGAAGCTTACTACACCCGCGCCCGCAAAGCCAATGTGATCTTTATCCAGTATGATGTTGATGAAAAACCTCGGGTAGAATCCATTAAAGAAAACCTGCGGCTGACGGTCTCGGAGCCTATCATCGGGCAACCGCTTCAGATTGAAGCTGATCTTGTGGTTTTAGCGACCGGCGTGGTTCCGAATCTGCCACAAGATCTGGCACAAACCTTTGGCGCCACGGCTGATCAGGACGGTTTTTTCCAGGAGGCCGAGTCCAAGTGGCGACCGGTTGACGCGTTGAAAGCAGGCGTTTTTGCCTGTGGCTTGGCCCATTCTCCCCGTAACATTTCAGAATCGATTACCACCGCAGAAGCTGCTGCTCAAAGGGCTTTGACCATAATCTCTCACAAACGCTTGCCGGCGGGAAAAATGGTGGCCAAAGTCCGTCATAGTCTCTGCAG
>JAUVTR010000092.1 GCA_030601425.1 Desulfobacterales bacterium | reverse complement strand
GAAGAAGCCGTATTTAGCATTGATTCACAGGCTTTCTTCATTACCGAAAACACCTTCAACGTCATCGGGAAAGGTTTCTCCCGGCGCAAGGTCTATTAGCCCTAAAAAGGGAATCAGAGCGCATCGCAACTTAATCGGATATGATACGAATTATTATTTTGACTTATTGGCTTTATATTTTTATAAAAATTAGGAACCCAACCCGGACAAGCCGGTTGGAGCGAAGCGTAAATCCCGATTTATCGGGGAACCCAAAATGATTAATCGCGAAAACACGAAATTTGGAAAGCACGAAATTTTTCTTTTCTTTCGTGTTTTTTTCCTTTCGTGCTTTCGTGATAAAAAAGTTTTTTCATAAAATGCAAAGAATTCACAAGTAAGACTCTAATGAATTACCTGAATTTTGGTGCAAAATTCAGGTATTAGGTCGAAGATTATATCCTTTGGATGTTAGCGGAATTTTGAAAATCAGCGCAGGTGGAGCGGAGGTGGAAGCGTTATCGAACCTATACTTCTCTTGATATTAGGTGCCGGTGCATATGTCGGTTGGAACATCGGTGCAAATGATACGGCCAATTGTGTGGGTACTTCGGTGGGTTGCGGATTAATTTCATTTAGAAATGCCGTAATTCTGGTGGCCATCTTTTCTATTTTGGGCGCCCTCCTGCAGGGCCAATATGTGATGAAAACCATCGGCAAGGGGATCGTTAAATCCGATCTGAGCTATCTGGCTGTTATTATCGCGCTGGTCTGTTCCGGTTTTTTTGTTACCCTGGCAACCTTTTTTAGAATTCCAACATCCACATCCCAGGCTATTGTCGGAGGTGTTGTGGGTATCGGTCTTGCGGTTAATGCGGAAGTTGATTTTTCAAAATTTATCGTTATTGCGGAAAGCTGGGTGATTTGCCCTCTTATGGTTATGGCCCTGTCGTTCGGCTTAATGCATTTGTTAAGATTGATTCTGCGAAGATTTGAATCCGGTTCATTTCTCTTTCAAAATACTCTGGGTTGGTTGGCGATCGGCTCATCATGTTACGTTGCTTTTTCGATGGGCGCCAACAATGCGGGCAATGCTGTGGGTCCGATCGCCAATCTTGGGATCCTTCCTCCCAAGCTGCTACTTCTCATGGGTGGTTTAAGTATGGCCGTTGGCGCGGCAACCTATGGAAAGAAAGTTGCGGATACGGTCGGCAAGGGCATAACCCCCTTGGATATACCAGGTGCATTTGTTGCACAAGTATCGGCTGCTGTGGGTATGCATTTCTTTTCCTTGCTCGGCATACCGGTATCGACTTCATCGGCTATTGTCGGTGCTGTAGTCGGGGTCGGACTCGTGAAAGGTATGAAAGCCATCAGCAAAAGGACGATAACAACAATTCTTCTGGGATGGCTGTTGACACCAACTTTCGCAGCATCTTCTTCCTTTTTATTGTATAAACTAATAAAGGCCTTTTTCGCATAAATTCGGTATTTTGTTTTACTTTTATAATTTGCTAAACTTGCTGTCATTTAATATAATCTCAACTTCTCATTAATTTTCATGCAAGATTCAGGTATTAATTAGATCTTGTGTTTGGGGAGCCAGATGATTTAAATCCATCCTCAGCACTTTCAAATCCAAGGAGTGATTATGGCATTTTTTAAAAAGGAAAAAGCGGTTATCGAGCTTATTTTAAAGCATCTTGATATGGTGGAGGATTGCGTAAAGGCCAGTCTCAATGCGGAAGAATTTTATTTACAGGATGACATAAGCCAGGCAAAGATCCATGCTCGTAGTTCTCGAAGTCTCGAGTCAGAAGCCGACTTAATTCGTCATGACATTCGGGATAAACTCTATTCCGGGGCCTATTTGCCCCTGTTGCGAGAGGATATCTATAAACTGGTCGAAAGTATCGACAGGGTGGCCAATGCCGCCGAAGCCTGCTGTGATTTTTTCCTGAACCAACGTCCTGCGGTCCCTAAGGAAATGAAATCCCATTTTCTTGCGGTAGCCCGGGAGTCTTTAGGGATTATAGTTTCCCTCAAACTGGCGGTCTTGTGCTATTTTAAAGGCGACTGCAAGATCGAAACGGTGCGCGACCACACCAGGGAAATCGGCTTCCAGGAATCACGGGTGGATAAACATGAATGGGATTTGACCAAAGAAATTTTTATATCGGAGATGGATTTTGCCCACAAGCTCCATTTGAAACTCTGCCTGGATTCAATAGTGGAGGTGTCCGACCGGGCGGAAGATGCCGGCGATCAGCTCGAACTGGCCACATTGAAGTCGATGGTCTAAAAATCGGCGTTAAATCACTTCCGCTTTAGTGAACCTCATGATCTCTTTTTCAGAATATCCAAGTTCCTTCAATATCGAGACTGTGCTCTCGCCAAAATCAACGGCCGCTCTTCGGACTGAACCGGGAGTTTCACTCAATTTAATCGGCACCCCGATTGCCGGTTGCTTTTTGCCGGCTGGGTCTTCTAATTCTAAAACCATTTCCCTTTCCCTGAAGAGTGGATCGTCAAGCATCTCGGAAAAAGTCTGAATCCGGCCCCAGCATATTTCCCGATGCGCCAGTTCGGCATCCCATTCATCCAGAGTCTTGTTTTTGAAGGTGGAGCGCATAAAATCGAGAATTTCCTTACGGCGGCTGTCGTCGTATTGAAGCGCTGCATACTCTGAAACCCCTAAATGATCACAGAGCCCTTTCCAGAATCGATATTCTACAGCTCCAATGGATAAAAATCGCCCGTCGGCTGTTTCGTAAGTGTTGTAACAGGCGTAACGATGAGAAAGAAGGGCGTCCGCACGTTTGGGATCTTTGGCGGTCAATTGTTGAAAATAAAGCGCTATGGGTAAAAAGGCGACCATGCCGTCGGTCATGGAGATATCGATATATTGACCTTTGCCGGTTTTTTCGCGGGCAAAAAGGGCCAACAGAATTCCGATAGCGGCGTTCATACCGCCGCCGGCAATGTCGGCGATCTGGATTCCCGGGATCGAAGGCGGGCGATCCGGCTCGCCAATAAGATTTAAAACACCGGCGTAGCTGAGATAATTGACATCATGGCCGACCCGCTCGCGAAAAGGGCCGTACTGACCATAGCCGGTTATGGAACAGTAAATAATTTTGGGATTCAGCTTGTGAACACGCTCATAGTCAACCCCTAAACGGTTCACCACGCCGGGCCGGAAACCTTCAAGAACAACGTCGGCCTTTTCAACCAGTTGGAAAAAAATCTGTTTGCCTTCTTCTGTTTTCAGGTTGAGCGACATGTGCTCTTTGTTGCGATTAATTGTATTGAAAAACAGGCCGTCAGCGATGAACTGTTTGCTTTCGATGGCAATCACCCGGGCACCGTGATCAGCCAGAATCATGGAACAATAAGGCCCCGGCAAGAGGCGTGATAAATCGATGACGGTTATATCAGAAAGGGCCCCTTTATTTAGCATTTTTTATCCTTCTCATAGTATTTTATCCAATTCATTAGCAAAACTAACCTTATTACCTTTCTGATGAGCGGCCCGTCGGGCCTTTAGGAGCGGCTCTTCAAGCCTTTAGGATCGTTCCTTTGGAACTTTAGGTTAAGGGCAAAATTAATTTTCCTTAAGCGTAGCGCTCCTTAAACGGAGTGGTCCTCAAGTTCCGCTTATAAGCGGAACGCTCTTCAAGCGCAGCGGTCCTTACCTGCCCTTAAACACCGGCTCTCTTTTTTCCATAAATGCACTAACTGCTTCAAAAAGGTCTTCTGACGGCAGCGCCGCTGCATTTTTCTGAGCAACGTAGTGCAAACCGGCTTCAATGCCATTGTCGCGATTGAATATAAGGGTCTCCTTGGTTCCCTGGACGGTGAGCGGCGGGCAGGCCGCAATCTGAGAGGCCAGCTTTTCGGCCTCCTCATAAAGAGTTGAAGGGTCATCGCATATTCTTGTAACCAATCCCATCTGTAAAGCTTCCTGAGCGGTGAAATCCCGGCCGGTCAATGCGAGCTCCCGGAACCAGCCTTGGCCAATGATATGCGGCAGGCGTTGGAGTGTTCCAAGATCAGCAATGATCCCCATGCGTGTTTCGCGGATGCTGAAAATCGCATCTGCTGTCGCCATGCGAATATCACAGGCGCAGATCATATCCACTCCACCACCGATGCAATGGCTGTGAATGGCTGCGATGACCGGTTTGCGACATCGTTCGATTTTAGTGAAACCTTGCTGAAGCTCTAAAATCTTATTCCGCATGCTTTCACGTCCATCCGCCGAGCCCTGACCGAGCAATTTTGCGGCTTCTTCAAGATCGGTCCCTGCAGAGAAGCTTTTGCCTTCGGCTTTAATGACCACCACGCGGATGTCCGGGTCCCGGTCAAAACCATCGAACAATTCTCCAATTTCTTCAAAAAAGGCGAGCCCCATTGTGTTCCGTTTTTCGGGACGATTTAAAGTCAGCCAGGCAATATGGTGATCTGTTTTAACCTTAAAATTGGATGTCTCGTTCATAAGAATTCCTTTCCCCAAAAAACCGGTCTCTGAATATTTTGAATTTTATATTTCCGCACGCAACGTCGCAAAGCTCGCAAAGGAAAAAAATTGACTGGTTGATTTATATTATCTTTGCGCCTTGGCGTCTTTGCGTGAGGCCCATTTTGTTCAGGCTGCTTTCATTTTATTCCTGATTTCTTCAGCCTGGGACATCATGCCGTCAAAAAGCTTTTTTACCGGCAAAATTTCTCTGGCAAAGCATATTCCCTGTCCGCAGGACAATATCCCTTCATCCAGATCGCCTTCAGCATACATTTTTTTAGCCCGTTGGCCGGAGACGACCTCCAGGATTTCGGGAAAATCTGCACCGCAGGCTTCCAGATCCGTACAGGTACTGGCAGCTGCATTGCGCCAGACCCTGTGGGTCGCATTAAGGGATCGCATGATCAGGGTGGTGTCCAGTTCGCTGGCGCCAATCAAAGCATTTTTTAGATTATCGTGAATCGGGCATTCCCGGGTTACCAGCAGACGTGTGCCCATGATCACGGCTTCAGCCCCCAGTGACAGTACCGCCATTAAGCTACGGCCGTCGGAGACTCCGCCGCCGCCGATAACCGGAACCTGGACGGCATCCACCACGGTCGGCACCAGCACCAGGGTGCCGATATCCAGCTTGCCGGTGGCCCCACCGTTTTCATAACCGACCACGGTAACAATATCCGCTCCCATATTTTGGACCTTTTGCGCATACCTTACCCCCACGCATTTGTGAATCCATGTCATGCCGGCCTCTTTGAAGCGCCGGCATAACTCTTCAGGAGCAGAATGCCCGGAAGTTTCAACGATTTTCACTGCTTTTTCTTCCAGAACCTCCATGTAAATATCGTTGTCCATCTGCCGCATGGCGGGAAACAGATTGATGTTAACCGCAAACGGTTTGTCGGTCAGTTCTCTGATACGATCGACGGCATTTGCAAAGGTCTCCCGGGAGTCATACATTGCCGACGCCAGGATGCCCAATCCGCCGGCATTGGATACAGCGGCTACGAAGTCGGCATCGCTGATCCACATCATGGTACCGCCGATGATCGGGTATTTAATTTTCAACATTCGGGTAATCTTTGTTTCTATCATGTTGGTCTCCTTTAATTTTTCCTGATATATCGTATTAAAAAAAAGTGCTTTTGTGGCAAATATTTTTGCACCACGAAGGGCACGAAGATCACGAAGGGTATTAAAAGCCTTTCTTAGAGTGTGATTCTTTGTGTTCTTCGTGATCTTAGTGGTTTTATGCCCGATTGGTTCCCCGATAAACCGGGATTTCCGCTTCGCTCCAACTGGCGCTTTCAGATTCTGTAGCCTGTGATTTTAATGCTGATACGATAAATATGAGAATCATATTTTAATGTCAAACTTCTTTTCAATCCCATTAAAAAGCAGATTGACGCTTGCCTGGCTCTGGAGTATGGTGCCTGCAAAACAGATTGAACGATCTTGGTTCTTTGAGCGTTTGCTCGGGAGATAGAAAGACAGTTACGGAAACAATTCATATTCAACCGGAAGCTTTCTCAAAAATAACAGATCACGATCAAGGACCGCTGCATGACATCTAATGTCGAAAAATCGAAACCGGATACGGTATGGGGAGTAGTGTATGCGGCTTCTGCATTTTTGATCTGGGGGATCAGTCCGATTTACTGGAAGGCGTTACGGGCGGTTCCGGCCTTGGAGATCATATTACACCGCATGGTCTGGTCGTTTTTCTTTCTTGTGCCGCTGGTTATTATCATGCGGCGCTGGCAAGAATTTAAGGATGCTTTGAAAAATTACCGTACCTTGCTCATTCTCTTATTTACGGCCTTCATTATAGGCGGGAATTGGCTGCTGTATATCTGGGCGGTCAACAATGATTACCTGTTACAAGCCAGCTTAGGTTATTATATCAATCCATTGGTCAATGTCGTGCTGGGAATGGTTTTTCTTAAAGAGAGATTACGGCCGCCGCAGATTGTGGCCGTGCTGTTGGCCGCGGCCGGTGTCCTGTATCTTACCATTTACTACGGTGAGTTACCCTGGATCGCCTTAACGCTTGCGATGAGTTTTGGATTATATGGACTGATACGAAAAATAGCCCCTGTTGGATCACTGGTGGGGCTGACCGTGGAGACCCTGTTACTTTCTATTCCAGCCCTGGTTTACCTTTTTTATCTGGACAGCCAGGGCGCGGGCTCATTTTTGCGAGTAAGTCTGAAACTGGACCTGTTGTTGATGGGCTGCTCTTTGGTTACCGCGATTCCGTTGCTTTTTTTTACTCTGGGTGCCAGACGGCTTTACCTGTCTACTGTAGGCTTGCTGCAGTACATTGCCCCCAGCTGTATGTTTGTTTTAGCTGTTTTTTTATTTCGCGAACCTTTCTCAATGGCCCAGGTGGTGACGTTTATCTTTATCTGGACAGCGCTGGCTATTTATTCAACCGACTCCGTACGCTATTATAAACGCGCGGAGCAAAATCCATCCAAAAATTCCGTTGAGAAAAATTAACCAAAATCTATCCGATTAATTTCTGTTTATTTTAAAAATTAAAACGATCCAGGAGGAAATTTTTGTGGTTGAAAGAGAACAAAGTAAAGAAACCAATATTCCGATTCCGGTAGAATTGTCTGATGAAGATGTATACGATGCGATGAAACAGATCTCCGGATATCTTGATATCACACCGGGTGATTTTAAAGAGATCTATGGATTGGCGTTTCAACACGCCATAAGCCGCCTCACCCTTGCGGTGAAAGCGAAAGATATCATGAACCGAGACGTGCTGTATGTCACTCCAGTGACACCATTGAAAGAAGTTGCCGAGATCATGGGGCGCCGTGGTATATCCGGTGTTCCTGTTGTTGATGAAGGCCGGAAGGTGGCCGGAATTATTTCTGAGAAAGATTTTCTATCCCATATGGGAATGCAGAAAAATATCACGTTTATGAGTGTTGTGGCGGAATGCCTTATTGGAAACGGGTGTATGGCCGTCGATATTCGAGGCAAAAGTGCCGGTGATATTATGACCACGCCGGCGATCAGCGTTTATGAAGATACCTCAATCATGGAGATTGATAACCTCATGCGAAAACACCGGATAAATCGAGTCCCGGTGCTAAATAAAAACGATAAATTGATCGGCATCGTAACCCGGACCGACTTATTGCCCTCATCCTGTTTAACAGCCATCGTCTGATATTATTTACTGCACCTTGTTTATAGTTTCGTTAAGAAAATTCTTGATGATATTTGAATTATGGGTGAAAAACTGAATTACTTCAAGAAAATGAAAGGGACGACCAAAAGCCCGCCGGCAATTAGCCTGTTAGAGATTTTTTGGTCCTGGATTGGTGCCATGGCAGGTATCGCCCCTGTAGTTTATATCAACTACAACCTGCTGGAAGGCACAGATTTCGTCATGGTCATCGGCTCTTTTGGTGCTTCTGCCGTCCTTATCTATGGAGCCATTAAAAGTCCCCTGGCTCAGCCACGGAACCTAATCGGGGGACATGTCCTTTCGGCCGTTATTGGAGTTGCCTGCTTCAAATTGTTCCATGCGAATTTGTGGCTTGCGGGCTCGCTTGCCGTGGCTACGTCCATCGCTGTCATGCATGCAACCAAAACCCTGCACCCCCCCGGTGGCGCCACCGCCCTCATCGCCGTTATCGGCAGTCAGAAGATTCATAACCTGGGCTACCTTTATGCGATTATTCCGGCAGGAAGCGGAGCACTTATTATGCTCATTGTTGCTTTAATTATAAATAATATCCCCAAAAATCGCAGGTATCCGGAGTTTTGGTTCTGATGTTCATGCAATATGGCTTGGAAATACTTATTTGCGGAACACCGTATAGCCGTCAAACGGGTTTAAGCGATTTCACCCAGCGCCGAAATACTTTGCCGCCGATGGTTTGAAGCTCAGACAGGTAATCACGGGTTTTTTGGATGATCGACCCCGCCGTAATGCGCTGCTCCTCAAGCTCATCCTGGAATTCTGCGACCATATTTTTGATGATTTTTTCAGTCACTTCCATATGAAAGAGAAATCCGTACGCATGCCCCCCAAAGCGGAATCCCTGACAGGGGGTTATTTCAGAGGAAGCGAGCGATACAGCGCCCTGAGGCAGGTCAAATACGTCGCCATGCCAGTGATAGGCTGTAAACCGCTCCGGCAGTTCCTTCCAAAGGGAATCGGTAGCAGCGGATCCCGTTAAGGTGACCGGGTGCCAGCCGATTTCTTTTTGCGCACCGCTTTTGACCTCAGCGCCTAAGGTGGCGGCCAGCAATTGAGCTCCCAAACACACTCCCAGCACGGGTTTATCATCCTTCAGAGCTTTTTCGATCAAGCGCTGCTCATCCGGTAAAAATGGAAATTGCGCCTGATCGTAAACACTCATGGGACCTCCCATGACGATAAGGCCGGCCTGAGCGTCCAGGTTTGATGGGATCGGATTTTTATCGAAGGTTCGCACAAAACGCATGTCAATGTCGGCGGCTTGTAAGCAGTCTGAAATAATACCGGGAGTCTCGCACTGAATATGCTGCAATAGGGTTACGCTTGCCGCTGCCTTGCGTTTTTGTTCTGATTGAACCATGGAAATAATCAGATTCCTCTTGTCCACGTTTGATTTCTATCACGACTGCTGGTCGCTTTGATCTTCCGGAGTAAAGCAGCAGTATCCGATCTTGTCACATTCTTTTTTTACCCGCTCCCACTCTTCTTTGCTCAGTGTTTGCAGCGCAATCTGGTAGATAATGCTGTCTTCTTTAAAGATATGGTTTTCAAGTTCCTCTGTCAGATATTCACCCAACTCAAGACACTGTTTCTTAAACTCGTTAAATGAATATTCTTCGTGATTATGGGAAAGCTGAAACAGCATCTGTTTTCTTTTGCGAAATTCTTCGTGATCCATTTTCATGATGGCACCCGGCTCCGCGATGTTATGGTCCTCCAATCTGGGAAACAACGCTTCTTCTTCCCGCTGATGATGGCTTTCGGCTTCCACCAGGTGGTGAGCAATATCCTTCAGCACTTCAAGATTCCGACCCATATCCTCAAAACTTTCGGCGGATTTGATCCTTTGCAACAGTGCGCCCAGCTGGTTTAAATTCTCGATAATGACCTTGTGTTCCTCCATAAAGGAATGCACCGGATGAGGGGCCTCAACTTCTACCTGTTTAGCCACCAGACTGTCTCGCAAAACTTCCAGGTGGATATCACAGAGATGTTTACGGATCTCCTTATGGGGTATGCCATCTTGGGTCAGCTCCTGTTCCATCATTGCCAGATCTTTGGCGTCCACGGCCTGAAGAAGCTGTTTGGCTTTGTCTTTGATTTTATCAGCAGAACCCCCTTCTCGAAATTCCCGCAGCATCGCTTTCAACTGTTCTTTGCGGTCCCTATTTTCAGCAATTCGCTTTACCGCTAAAATCCATTCTGTCGGCCCTTCTTTTTCATAGCGGATATCGAATTCATTGCGGGCTTCCAGCAAGTAAACCAAAGGGACGGGGTTAAACTCCATGATGATTCTCAGCTTCTCATCTTTGCCCAGTTCTTCGATGCTCGGAAAAATCAACGCTTCCCGATCATGATGCTCGAGCCCTCTGGGGTCGATTGTTTTGATTTCGCTCATTTTATGCTCCCATTTCTTCAATTTTTATCCATTTATCGATATCTTTTTTTTCCACCAGCATATCCCGAACTTTTTCCATCCAAAGATCTTGAAATTCTAATCGCTCATCTTTCTTGGCGGCCTCCCAGATTACTTTTGGCATCAGCGCCTGCAGCCGTTTAGCTTTCTCAGCGGAGAACGGAATTTTATCAGGATATAATTTGACGGTAACGGTTTTCTTGTTATCCAGGCGCTGAAATTTGAAACACTGCGCCCCGGGGTCAAATTTTTGCGGACTGAATTTGAGCAAATCCTTGCGCTTGAATTTGGGACCCAATCCTCTGAATCCGGTAGCGGAAGCAGCACCGGTTAGCAGCGTAAATATCTGGCTGATGACACCGTAGACGCCCTCATCGGGTTCTCCATATACGGTAATAGCGATCTCGCCTCGGGTCGGGATTTCATCTAAATAGAGTTTAATCAGCGCTTTCTGACAACATAAGTAGGCGGCGGCAGTAGTGGGACAGGCGTGACCGGCCAGTTTGACGACATCAAGGAAGGTGTATTCCAGAATGGCGGTTTCCCTTTTAAAAACACCAAGCGTTTCGGCCAAAGGATCTTTGAAACGGATCGGCTCGGTGTCTAAAAGAAAATCTCTAAATCTATCCTCGAGTGTATCCGGTTTCGTTTTTATCATTATTTGTTTATGGGTGGATTTTTAAGTCCGCTTTATGTTTACGATCCAATCTACAGGCCCTTCCTTTTCATAATCCCACTCGAACTTCCCGCTCTGCTCGGCCTCGAATTGATAGCGTAAGGGTTTGGGGTCATGATCATTGATAATCTTCAATGTCTCGCCGGGCGCCAAACTATTCCAGGTCTGAAATATTTTTTCGTGCCTTTCATAGGGAGGCAGCGGTCTTAAATCCAGGGTTTCTATTTTACTGTTCATGCTCTCACCTCTTTTGCCTGATTCCAGCAACCGGACCTTGCCTTCCAGAATACATCCGTTCGCTGAACCATCAATTGAATCTGTTCAAGCCGCAGCCCACTCTTCCTGTAATATTTCGCCCTGAACACCGACAACCACATATTTGACTGGCACTTTTCTTGTGGCGCCCTCAGCGGCCTGCTGGGCTAAATTCAATAATCCACCGCAGCAGGGGACCTGCATGATCAAAACGGTCAGGGTATTGATTTTGGCCTCATCGATCCAGCTTTTGATTTTTTCCAGGTAGGTGTCTTGCCCCTGGTCGAGGTTGGGGCAGGCAATGGCAATGGATTTGTCTTTCAGGTAGTCACGGTGGAAATCACCCAGGGCATAAGCTACACAGTCAGCCGTCAGCAGTACATCCGCGCCCTGATAGTAAGGGGCGGTGGGATTGATCAGATGCATCTGAATGGGCCATTGGGTGAGCTGGGATTTGATATTCCCCACCGTCGGCTCGGTGTTATTTTCATTGCTGTTTTTAAAATTCATCTCCCGGGAGCCCGGACAGCCTTCAAATTTCTCCATGATTAATCCTCCTGTTTTTCAAATTTTTTCTCTAACCGGTCAATAAAGTTTTCATACTTATCAGTTGATACACTAATCTGTTGATCGGCCTCATCAAATTTAGAAAAAAGCTCACCCACCTGGTGAGTGGAAAGCTGATTGTCCATCCAGGGATACAATATTTCATC
>JAUVTR010000172.1 GCA_030601425.1 Desulfobacterales bacterium | reverse complement strand
TATTCCAGTCGACATGCGGTTCATAAAATAGATAAATATCCCAGGCGACATGTCCGTCCCATCCAATATGATTGGCGATTTCTTTACCGACAATTTGATCTTGATCATAATAATGCTGGAATCTTTTATCGCTTAGGAACTTAACGGATGGAAGTGCCGCTTCTATAGAATCCTTATCCAGTATGGGAATCCAAACGATTGAAGCAGCGATATCTGCATCGGGAAATTGTGTAATAATTGTCTCGTGTACCGCCCGGGCACCCCGGTCACGTCATAATGGGCAGGTGGGAGAGAGCAGGGCCAGAAATCGTATTTTTTCCTTATCATTATTAAATTGGAATTTGAGCGGGTTGGACGAACTGTCCAGTGTAACGATATTGTTTGATTGTTTGCTATCCATTAGCCCGGATCCCCTAATTTAGACGCTCAATTTAGGTTAGATATATTTCAACCAAGCATGGTCAGTGGACTTCTGCCCTTCAATTTGTCAACCACCTGGCGGACATCGCCCAAACATCACCTGCCTTTGGGGTTTTCCAACGCGCACTGACAGTTTCCAATTTTTTTTTCCGTCCGAATTTTTTCCATAATTGTGGAACTGCCATTTTTCTGGTAATCGCGCTCGATATCTTCAGCAGTGAAGCCAAAACAATAACAAATCATTTCGCTCATATATTGAGTTTCTCCTTTCTAAACACAGCAACTCAAGCTGGATATATCCCTCTTAAATGAAAGCGCCGCAACCTTTAACGATTCCGCCAGGGTCGGAAACATGGGCAAAGAGTTGACCACCTCATCCACGGTGTTTTTGTTTTTCACCAGCATCATGGCTTCGGCAATCAGTTCGCCGGCATCCGGCGCCAGGATGTGCACGCCCATAACCTGTTCGGTTGAAGGGTGGATGACCATTTTAATCAATCCTTCGGTGCGGTTCATGATGATGGCCCTGGGCACGTTTTTAAAAGAAATCGTGCGGCAATTACAGACCCCCAGGCGCTTCATTTCCTCTTGTTCCGTTAGCCCCACTCCGGCAAGCTGGGGGTCGGTAAAAACCGTAAACGGCACCGTATCGTAATCAATACTTTCCCTGGAACCGTTTAGCGCATTTCCGGCGGCCAGGGTGCCTTCCCGTCCGGCGGTCGGTTCATAGCGGGCCGGCTGATTGGTTACATCACCGACGGCAAAAATATGCGGTCTGGTGGTCTGCAAAATTTCGTTGACAACAACGGCCTGTCTCCTGTCAATTTTCACCCCGGCAACATCAAGTCCGATATCTTTCGTATTGGGTGTTTTGCCGGCGGCTAAAAGGATTTCATCTGCGGCGACTTTTATGTCTTTCCCATCAACGGAGATTACGATCACTTTTTTGCCGTTTTCGCGCCGGACGCGCTTGAAGGCGGTCGCTGTAATAATATCGATTCCTTCTGATTGAAGTATTTCCGCCAAACGATCCGTCAGTTCCGGTTCGGCAAAACGCAGAATACCGGAACTTCTTTTAACCACCGTTACTTTGCTGCCGAAACGAGAGTACATCTGTGCAAACTCGATGCTGACCGGACCGGCACCGATAACAATCAGGTCTTCGGGCAGGCGTTGTAGCTTTAATGCTTCAATGTGAGTCACAAATCCGGTTTCTTCGATGCCTTCAATGTGGGGCACCGTGGCCTTGGAGCCCGTGGCGATAATAATTTTTTCGGCGTTTAGTGTCTCACCGTTCACCCGGGTTTGAGTATCTGAGATAAACTTCGCGTATCCCTCCAGCAAGGTGACATTCTCCAATCCTGCCAGCACTTTTGCATATTTTTCCTGCCGCATTTGGGCAACCAGGTTCAATTCGTCCTGAATGAGTGCCGGAAAATCAAATTTTTTAACTTCCAGCTCAACCCCCGGGATTTTATGATTTTTCGCCAGATGCAGAACCTCGCCGGCCCGCAGCAATCGCTTGGACGGCACACAGCCCACATTGACACAGGTTCCCCCCAAAGGCAGCCCTGAATTCACCATGGCGGTTTTGGCCTTCAGCTCATTGGCGCGGATTGCAGCGGCAAACGCACCGGCTCCGCCGCCGAGGATGATCAGATCGTATGTTTTCACTTTCTAAAAGCACAACATATTTTAGGACAACGGCTGTCCAATTCCAGCTGCCTTTAATACGGCTTCATCGGGACCACGTCCGGCACAACAATTTGCTAATTTTCCATCAATGGAAACAGTCGGCACGGATTTTATGCCAAGGCTTCTGGCACGACCCGCGACTGCCGGGTCGCTCATATCCAGAACGCTGACTTCGCAGTCTGAGCAAGCCATGTTCTGAACCATTTCAATTGTTTCCTGACACACCGGACAACCGGCGCTGAAAATTTCAATTTTACGTTTAGCATTCATTTCGCTTTCCCTCCTATATATTATTTTTATACAGCGCTTCCAATATTGGACACTCACCAATAGGACCTTTTCCTCTACATTTTTCGGCCATAGCAACTAGCGCTTCTCTGATTTGTTCAAGGTCGGCAATTTTTTGTTCGATATCCTCAATTTTGGCCTCCACCTTCGCCTTCATGTCGCCGCAGGTTGTCTCCGGCTCCATTCTCAGTGCAAAGATTTCCGAAATTTCCCTTAATGAGAAGCCAAGGGCTTGCGCACGCTTGATGAATTCGGTTCGAGCTACAGCATCCCTGGAATACATTCGGTATCCGCTCTCGCTGCGAGGAGGTTCAGGAATCAGCCCCCGCCGTTCGTAATAGCGAATGGTTTCCAGGTTGACCTTTGCCCTCTTGGCCAACTGGCCGATGGTTAATTTTTCCATATTTTTCACCTCGGTTTACAATATAAACCCTGTACCTTGGTACAGGTCAAGGGGTTTTTAGAAAAAATAGATAAATGTCAGAATCATCTGTTACCTTTCGATCTGGGGATCGTATAAATAATAAAAGATCCAATAAGGAAACCCATGAGAAAAACCATGTGGAATAGAATTCGAGGTTACGTGGCCGCCGGAGTTGCCCTGATCCTATGCCCTTGTCACCTTGTGCTGACCCTACCGCTGCTTCTCAGCATCACGGCCGGCACGGCAGCCGGTGCATTTCTTGAAAGAAACTATTATGCCGTCATCGTTGTCTCAATCATCTTCTTTATCGGCGGGCTGGTGCTGGCCATCCGCTGGCTGAGAAGCGCTGTATCTGAAGATGCGGCGAATTCTTCCAGGAAGCCCCGGACACTGATGAATCGTCAGCCCCGCGCCGGATGAATGCAACCGGATAAATGAGGTTTTTGCCGAAATACACACTATAAAGTGCAGAAGTAATAATAAACTATGAAAGAGGTTTTTCTGATCAATCCTCTTTCCTTTAAAACCAAATCCCTTCCACGGAAATAACTTCTACCCCAAAGGACCCGTTGCGGTTACAAACAAAATATTGATTGTTTGCTTTCAAACCGAGTGGTCGTTGACTTTCCCTTTAGCTCGATTATGTTTACTTTTTAAGATCATTTTTTATCAAATTAAGAAGATATACAGGATATGGGGAAAAAATTCCAAAAAAGCGACGAAGAATTGATGTTGAATGTCCAGAAGGGGGACATGGCGGCCTTTGAGGCACTTTATGACCGTTATCAAAAACGGCTGTTCCATTTTATTTTGAGGTTTGCCAGGGAAAGATCCCTGGCGGAGGACATCCTTCAGGAAACTTTCCTGCGTTTATTGAAAGGGAGAAAAAGCTATCGAAAAGGCTCGCGTTTTTCAACATACCTTTTCATCATCGGGCGCAACCTCTGCTTGGACGCTTTGAAATCCTGGGAAAGAAGGCACCTGCTTTTGAGTCAGGAGGACGAAATAGAGAGGGCCGCGGATAAGTCCAAAGGTCCTGATAAAATATTGGAAGAGACCGAAACGGGAAAGAATATACAGAGCGCCATTGAGGCCCTGCCTGCGGATCAAAGAGAAGTGCTTATTTTAAGCAAATACAGCGGATTGTCCTATGACGGGATCGCCCGGATCGTAAATAGCACCCCGACCGCCGTTAAGCAAAAAGCTTACAGGGCCATGCAGTCTTTAAGGCAAAGGCTGAAAATTTTGGATAAATAAGAAATGCGGCCGTTACTTTTTATGATCTGAATCGTATCTATAGTGAAGGGATTAATAATGAGCTGTGAGATCATAAAAACCGATATGCCATCGCTGCTGGCCGAAGAATTATCGGCAGATGAACGTCACAGGATGCTTCTGCATCTAGAAAAATGCGCTCTGTGTCGCGATGAGATGGCAGCGCTCGAAAAAACCTGGAAGCATATGGATCAATGGGAAATAGAAGAACCATCTGCCGCCATAAAAGCCGGGATAATGGCTGCTGCACGAGAAGAGCTTGAGAATGACCATCTCCCCTGGTGGTCAAATCTGCAGAGATCCGTTATATTTCAGACCGTACCGGGGGCGCTGGGATTTTCGATGATCCTCTATCTGATCTTTCCCTATGACAGGATCATTAATTTATGTGAGACGCTTATATTGAAAAGCACCTTTTTTGCCTATTTCCCCAAAGGGTTGATCTATTTTGCGCTTGGACTGCTTTATGGATTGGTTCCCATATCCATATCCGGAATTTGCTTTTCAGGACGTGCCGCGCAGAAACCACTGGTCAAGGGACTGGGTGTTGGGGTTATTTTTGCGGCTTTTTTGATTCCTTTTTTCGTGGTGCAGTGTCCGCAATTTGCTTCCGGTTTGGTTTTTGTCATGGCCCTGGGAATAATTACGGGAGCACTTTCAGGGGGAACGGGGACCCTTTATTTATTAAGCAAAATGAGAACGGAGGCATCATGATGAAGATCTCCAGTTTGAAACCCGTTATCACAAGTCTGCCCTCGGCGATTGTTGCTTCGCTATGCTGTGTTTTACCGCTTGCCGTTGTTTTGCTCGGACTCGGCAGCGGGACCTTTATGATGTATACCATGAAGTACAGCATCATTTTCATCCCCATTGGCGTCATTGGGGTCGGTCTGGGGTATTTTCTTTATTTCCGTGATAAAAAAAAGAGTACAGCCTGTGGTTGCCCAATGCCTGCCGGAAGGCTGAACTTGATAATGCTGACATTTGCATCCGTAGTGGTCGTTGTGTCGATTATCTTCAATGCGTTTCCAGAACTAATCGCTCCGTTACTTGGAGGGTGATCTTTGAATAAGGGGAAAAATCTTGAAAAAGTTTCCACATATTTTAATTATGCTGATAGTAGGTTTCATGATAATGGTGATTTCTATAGCCAGTCTCGCTGTCACAAACAAAGTCGTTCTCCAAATCGAGGGCATGTCATGACCGGCTTGACCCTTGATCGTTAAAAAAGCCCTGGAAGGGCTTGAAGGTGTGCAGAAGGCAAGTGTCAGCTTCTTGGAAAAAAGAGGAGAAGTGTCTTATGATCCCGAAAAGGTGACTGAAAAAGAAATTGTCAACAAAGTAAACAAGATCGGGTTCAGGGCAAAAGTCATTGAAAAATAATAATGCTGAATTCAGATTGCCTTGCTCGGAGAAAAAAGCATGTCTACCATCAAAATTTGCATAAGCGGCATTTGTGTACAAGCCGATAAACTTTTCCTCATTTTTGAAGCCTATGTTTTTTCATTTCAATCGGATGAGCATGAAATGGTCGATAAGCCAACTCAAATAGAACATGAAGAAAAGCTTCAACAACTCGAAAAAGAAATTTTTGAGCTTCGAAAAAAAAAGGAAGAATTCACCAGCGAACGAGAGCAACTGCAATCGAGGTATGCAAGGCGCACCTTTTGGTTGATGAAAATAATCGATCAACTTAATTCGGAACTTGAAGAACACAAAAATGCTTAAAAAATCTCCCTAAATTTAGTTCAAAGAAGGTAAAGACAATGGAAAAAAATCAAAAAGAATTGAAAGGCTATAATTCTAGCGGCTTTTGCGGAGACGGAAGTTGTGGCTGCGGATGTGATGAAATTGCCGGCGGCCGCAAGATCCTGTCTAAAGAGGAGCTGCGGAAAATACGTTCTTTATTAAAAACGCAATCTCAAAAAATCCATGGACTCCATTATTCAGATCAATCGTTTTGACCGGCTTAATTTTAAACTCGTCTTACCACATTTATCTTATCGTTACGGTGCCCACCATACCGGCTTCGGCATGACCGGCAATTGTGCATTTTAGATCGTTAAAAGTTCCGGCTTTTACTGGAACAAACCACCATTCCGCTGTGCCTTGCGGATAAACTTCAATTTCGCGAATCGACCCTTTTATTTCGGCAATCGGCTTGCCGTTTTTCCCATTAACCTGCACCTTTCGGGTATAAACCGCCCGTGACATGCCATCCGATGAAAAATAATGTTTCACTGAACTCGGGTTACTTAGTATTAACCGGTAAAGCTTGCCTGTTTGCAAACTCAGGGTGTGCGGGAAAAACCGTAATTCCCCATTTTTATTTCCAAGCATCGCGGTCAGCTCGATAGGTTTTTGTTTGGTAAGATCACCTTCTCCCCAACCGGAAAACGGGATCAGCAAGAAAATAAGCAATAAGATGATTATAAATGTCAGAGTGTATCCTTTCATGATTTAGCTCCTCAAACTCTTTATAGAAATTCTTCTGATTCCACCAAATAAAATAACCTGCAGTCCTAGAATAAAATAGATGATGTCTCTTAAAAGGTTGACCTTGGGAGAGCTAAAATATCCGCTTTGAGCGGCAGAAAAACACCCGCAATCAAATTCATGGCCGCGGATGAGATTGATGGACAATACCGTGATAAAAGCCAGTAGCAGACCGTTGATAATGACCGCAGCGGAGCGGGGATAAAAACCGAGCAGAAGCGCCAGGCCGCCGACGAGCTCCAAGAACGGTATGATAATGGCGATCAGATTAATTAACCCTGCCGGGAAAAGGTCGTATCCATAAACAATTTTAGCGAAATCTGCGGGTGAAACAATTTTGTATACGCTGGCATAAATAAAGGTTAAGCCAAGTATCCAGCGGGCCGCCAGCTCGATCCAGCTGTTGCTGAATATGGATTGTCGAAGATTACTCAACTGGATAACCCTCCTCTTTCCAGCCCGGAAAGCCGTCGATAAAAACCCTCAAATGGGTATACCCGACATCGGAGAGAAGTTGGGCTAAATTGTGACTATCCTCACAGGTCCTGCCGGAGCAGTAGGTGACGATGAACGCATCGGGCGGATGCTGGTTTAAAAAGGACTCGATCTGTTCATCAAATTGGCCTACCGGCAAGGATATCGCTCCCGGGATATGTCCATCTTCATAGTTATCAGATGAACGCGCGTCTACAAAAAGAACATTACCGCTATCAAATATTTCCATTGCACGGGCGACACTATTAATTTCCTCCGGCTTTTCTTTTTCATTTCCTGATGGACTGGCGGTAATCACCCCTTGTGATGTATCCCACTGCCCGACCAGGGCGATACTACTCGGCGAAAGGAAGTTAACCAGCATAGCCAGAGCGATAGATACAACCAGCAGGATGATGATTTCTTTAGCCGTTTTTCGAAAAACCATTCAACTCATCCTAATTCGATTTTTAATGAAATTACCGTGTGTTGAGTCACCGACCACCCGCAAAGCGGGTGGCTTGGATTTTTCCGCCTATAGGCGGGAAAAAACAATGGCACGGCAGTGCCTTAATCGGTGCGGGTGTAAACCGGGTGCACGTCAATGATCATCCCGCTCTATTAGTGGGATGGCTTGGATTTTTCCGCCTAAGGCGGAATAAAACAAAGGCACGGCAGTGCCTCAATCATTGCGTTTGTGATCGGGTGCGCAGCACCCGGTCTGTTTACAAACAACCACCCGGTTTGAAAACACCCAAT
>JAUVTR010000267.1 GCA_030601425.1 Desulfobacterales bacterium | reverse complement strand
CTGACACCTGACACCCGACACCTGACACCTAAAATAAAACCGTGTTTTGCAAATTACTTGCACGACGCAACACTAGATATCTGATAATTTTATGCCCTGCTGGAGATGATTCAATATGATTGCTGTTAAAATATCTTTCTTATCGTTGTTAAAGGATAGAATTGGTGTCAAAGAGTTAAATATGGATTTAGAAGATAACTCAACCATCAATGATGTATTTGCGAAATTATTTGAAAAATTTGGAGAAGATATTAAAACCGTTTTGGTTAAAAAAACGGGAGCTTTAAATGATCACGTTGTTATCATATTAAACGAAAAAAATATCCGTTCTCTGGATGAATTAAACACCAAAATTCAGAATAAGGATGAAATCACAATGTTGCCTGCAATTGCCGGGGGATAACTTTAGCCAAATCGCATTTATGCATTGCGTATCTGTGTCGCCATCAGCATCTGACGATCATAAACTGTCCAGTGCCTGACCGATATCCTCACAGATATCCTCCACGGCCTCGATACCTGTAGAAAAACGGATCATATTGTCAGGGACGGACAGCGCCTGTCTGGTGGGCTCATCCTGGGCGTAATACTGGGAAGAGTAAGGATGAATCACCAGAGTCTTGCTGTCACCCAGGTTGGCCAGATGATAGATCAATTGGAGGCTGTTAATGAATCGAAAGCAAGCCGCCTGATCCTTGAGGCCAAAGGTGAGCATCCCGCCGAATCCCTTGCCCCCAAACTGTTTCAGAGCTACCCCGTGTGAGGGATGATCCTCCAAACCGGGATAATTGACCCACAGCACCTCAGGTCTCTCTTTTAGGTAGTGCGCCACTTTCATTGCATTTTTCAGGTGTCGTTCCATGCGAAGCGCCAATGTGTCGAGACCGATCATGGTAAGATAAGCGTGCAGCGGTGCCTGGGTCGTTCCAAAATTTATATGATACTCCCGCCAGATTTTGTCCAGCAGGGCCAGGGGTCCCTTGCGGTCGATAAAAGCCTTGAAATCGGGAAATCGTTCTTGCGACCACGTAAAATTTCCGCCGTCAATGACCACACCGCCCATTGAGCCACCGTGCCCGCTAAAATACTTTGTGGTAGAATGTATCACCACATCAACCCCCATATCCAACGGACGTAAAAGATAGGGGGTCGGCAAGGTATTGTCCACCACCAATGGAATGCCGTGCCGGTGAGCGATGGAAGCGACTTGTTCCAGATCCGGAACATCCATTTTGGGATTGCCGATGGTTTCCAGATAGACAAAGCGGGTCTTGGAATTGATGGCCTTTTCAATCGCCTCGGTATCAGTAGACTCAACCAGACGAGCGGTGATGCCATACTTACTAAAGACTTTGATGAAAAGATTATATGTCGTCACGAAAAGGGAGTTCCCGGTCACAAACTCATCTCCAGCGCGAAGCAAGGCCATACAGGTATTGGTGATGGCTGCCATGCCCGAAGACATCACCACGGCGCCGGGGCCACCTTCCAGAGCAGCCAGCTTTTCTTCCAAAACCCGGTTGGTCGGATTGGTAAGCCGCATGTAGATATGGTCATCGCGTTTGCCGGCAAAGGTTTGGGTCAGATTCTCAGCCGTGGGATGTAAATGAGAAGCCGTTTGATAAATCGGTGATAATGTAGCCCCTTGCCAGTCTTCAGGCGACTGGCCGGCGTGGATAACCTGGGTGTCGAAACGATAATTCTTCTTTTTGTTCATCTTCGCCCTCCATCGAAATTTTTCACCTTCAATTGCGCATCTGTACCTACGGTCACGCTGAAAAAAGGGTCATTGAGTTTCAAGCCCAAAAAACAGGGCAACGGTGTGCTGAGGTTTCAGCAAACAAACTATCGGGTGTTAAATGCATTTTTGAGATAAGTTCTAGATTAACGTATCGTTTGCATGAGCATAATTGTTGATACATTGTGTCAATTGTGTCAATAAAAAATTATAAAGAGAGGTTAAACTTGACACACGGCTTGCTTTTTCCTAATTATGCCTTTCTAATCCCGTGGCTTGATTAAAAAATCAAACCACACAATTTGCATTCATTTTAAAGGAAGACGGACATGACAATACAGGCTGACCTCAAATGGATAGATGGCATGCAGTTCATCGCCCGGGCGGGAGATAGCCCTGCTGTTGTGATCGACAATCCCGATAGCAAGGGTGGCGCAAGCCCGATGCAGCTGGTCTTGATCGGCATCGCCAGCTGCACGGCGGTGGACGTGATTTCGATCATGCAAAAAAAGCGGGCCAACGTTACCGATTTTCAGGTCAAGATCACCGGTGAACGCGCTGAAGAACACCCGAAGCGCTATACGAGTATTCGGATCGAGTACGTTCTGAGCGGAAAAGGCATCAAGCCTGGCGCTGTGGAACAGGCCATCCAGTTGTCGGAAACAAAGTACTGCAGCGCCATGGCCTCGTTAAACGCCGGCTTTGAAAGTAATTACCGTATCGTCGATAATGAGCAATAGGCGTTAACGCAACCATTGGTGCGCATGTATCCTGCATTGGCCAGATCGTATAAAGGGATTTTCGCCTTCAAGCTCGGCACGACATCGTTTATATATCCGGATCACTATATCCCCAACGTCAAAATGCTGGGGCCCTATCTGGATGAAATCGAATTGCTGTTATTTGAAAGTTTGCCCGGCGATGCGCTGCCCTCAAAAGCGATTATAGCGGAACTTTCCCATCTGGCCCGCGAATATGGCCTGACTTACAATATACACCTGCCCACAGATGTATCCATCAGCGATGAGAAACCTGAAAAACAACAACATGCAGTGAATACGGTTTTAAGCGTTATCGATAAGGTCTCCCCTCTTGCTCCCACAGCTTATGCGCTGCATATTCCGTATAACAAAAAATCATTTGACAACTATACCGTAAAAAGCTGGCAGAGCCGAGTGTTTAAAAATCTCGAAAAAATACTGGCCGGCGGAATACCGGCGGAATCCATCGCGGTAGAAACCCTGGATTATCGATTTGATCTGCTGAATGATATCCTTGCCGAGCTTAACCTGCGCGTATGTCTGGACATCGGGCACCTGATTGCGCACGGATATGACCTAAACGCCCTGTTCAACAAATATTTCGATATAACCTCTATTATTCACCTTCATGGCGTTAAAAACGGGCACGACCATTTGGCGTTAGACAAATTGCCGGATAAATTTATAGAACCGGTTCTGGCACTATTAAAACGATTTACCGGAAGCGTGTCACTTGAAGTCTTCTCATTTGATGACCTCAAGCCTTCGTTGAAGTTTTTAGAAAAGCGCTTAAGAACAGCTGGGCGCAAGGCAATTGCCGATTGAACAGTTGTTTCCGGTTTCGGTGCTTGAAAATGGGTCAAGGTATTCAGCCATGCAACATTTTTGGATCATCGGTGGCGGGAAGTTTGGCCTGAAGGCGGCCAAAGAACTTTGCAAAGCAAATCCGTCAGATCAGATAACCCTCGTGGAGCACGAAAAAACAGTCTGCAGGCAAATCCGCAAGCTGGGCTATCAGACGGTTTGCATGGATGGACTTCAATATCTTGACCGCCACTTAATCAGCGCGCATTATCCGGACTGGATTGTTCCCGCCATCCCTTTGCATGTGGCTTATGAATGGATCAGGGCCAAAATGTCGGCAAGGTACGTAATAGAGGGGATCACCGTACCAAATGATTTAGTCACCGCACTTCCCAATCCGATAAACGGAGAAATCGGTCAACTTTATATCAGTATCGCCGATTTTAAATGTCCCGAAAGTTGCCCTGAGCCTGATGAAATCTGCACCTATACCGGCAAACCCCGGTCAATGATCCTGCATGAATTTTTGAAATCAATTCAGCTCAAAGACTTTAAATCCGTTGTGATCCGCAGCCATCAGCTGGCACCCGGAGTCGGCGGATATAAACCCGAGGCATTGTTTGAAGCGTTGAAAGAAATTAAGGCCACCCGGGCGCCGTTAATGATCAGCACCGCCTGCAGCTGTCACGGTGTCGTTAATGCATTTAAATATTCTGCAAGCTGACCATTACGAAGTAAACGCTTTTGGTTCAAACCAATCCATTCACCCACCCTGTGAATTCTGCCCGCCGGCTTCTGACCTCTGTTCTCTGACCTCTGTTCTCTGACATCTGTTCTCTGACATCTGTCTTCTGGCAGCTGGTTGCTGGTCACTGGCTACTGGCTCCTCGATCCTCGTGCTCGAGCTCGTCCTCGTCCTCGAAACTCGCATCTGACACTTGGCGTTGACGACTGGTCACTTGGTTCTGGCAGCCGCGGAGGGCTGCCCTACTTCTGGCTTCTAGTCTCCGGCGGGCACGGACCTTACTTAGTCCTCAGTCCTCAGCACTCAGTCCTCTGACTTCTGGCCTCTGACTTCTGTCCTCTGACTTCTGTCCTCTGCCCTCAGTAATCAATACATGCTGTCGATTAATTCGCAAAACGCCTCATTGACAAACTTGCGCTTGACCTTCATGGTGGGGGTGACTTCGCCATCTTCTTCGTAGAGTTTTTTGGGCAGGATACAAAACTTTTTGACCTGTTCAACTCTTGCCAGCGACTCGTTCACCGCTTTTATTTCATCCTGAATCAGTTTTCTGATATCGTCATGCAGCGTCAGATCTTTGTATGTTGAAAACTGAATTTTTTGATCCTGGGCATATTTGACCACATTGTCTTCGTCAATCATAATCAAGCAAGTCAAATATTTGCGCCGA
>JAUVTR010000177.1 GCA_030601425.1 Desulfobacterales bacterium | reverse complement strand
TTTGTATACGCCCCAATAAATACCAACCGTCAAGGGCCAGATTAAAATAAAACCAAGCAAAATGATCACACTCCATTTGCCGAAAGTCGTCATCTTTGGAATCAAAGATTTTTTCATATAGCGTTCCTTTTCTGATGAGTCACCGACCACCCGCAGGGCGGGTGGCTTGGATTTTTCCGCCATAAGCGGGAAAAGACAAAGGCACGGCAGTGCCTTAATCGGTGCAGGTGTAACCGTGGAAGCGCGTGCAACGCACCCGGTTTGAAAACACCCAATCGAAAAATTCACATCATTTTTTTTAGCAGTATTTCTGTCTAAAAAATGACAGTTGTTTGCGAAGGTTTTTAAAATTAACTGCTTGCTTGCCCGCTGTCAACATATTCTACATTCGAATTCGCAGATTTCCATAGGTCGAACTGAAGTTTGCAGACGCACTTGTCGCTTGACACCGTTTATAATCATGTTACTTTAAAATTAAAAATTATACCCCAATGACGCTCTTTTCACTTTTAGTTGGCAGCCGCATGTTAATCGACATAACCGATGTACGAAGCAAGAAATCAGATAGCAATTCTTCCGCAAAGAGGCAATGGCCTCCTGCCGTCATATGCCTGAGCTTTTATTTCTTCCTGTTTTCCTGTGCCACACAAAATAATGGAAAACTGCAGTCTAGCTCTGAAATCACAAAAATATTTGAAGACCACCAGGTTCTATCGGATCATTTATACTACTATAGCGGTTTACAGGGCGTGCCAAATGTGATCATCGGCATTCATCCCCACTATTCGCTGCGTACCGACCAATGGCAGCAAGTCGATTTAACCTCCCGAACACTTAAGAAATGGGTTTTTCGAATGAGGACCGTCCAGTTTATCAGGCCACAGGGGGCCTGGATCTTGGACCCCGACGGGAATCGCATCGGTATCTGGTTTTCAGCGCAGCGGCAAGCGCCTGTCAGATTGCAACAAAACAATCGAGTTGTTATCATTCCTCCAAAACCACCCAAACTCCAGGGAATTAGATAGAGAGGCGGGATATGCTAAAAAGACTATTTTTTCTAATTGTCATATCAGGTTTGTTACTGACAACCGGATGTATTGCCCTTGTCATAGGAGCCGGTGCCGGCGCCGGCACCTTTGCCTATTTTGACGGCCAACTGAGCCGGACCTATGAGGCGAAGTACGATAAGACCTATGAAGTGTGCAAAAGCATTTTAAAGGATTTGAAACAGCCCATTCTCGAGGAGAAGACAGACGGAATTCAAACAACGATCAAATCACAGCGCACCGATGAGACACCCATGACAGTAAAAGTCCGCATCATCGATCCCAACTGGACCGAAGTTTCGGTAAGGACAGGTTTTTCGGGGGTCTGGAAAAAGGAAATCTCCGCGCAGTTTCATGAATTTATTGCCGAAAGAATCAAAAAATAAACATCGCCTTCAAAGGAACCCGCTTTAATTCCAGCCCTGAGAGGGAGGGAATTTTCAAAGATTTTAGCCCAAATGGAATAATTGATAATTTCGTAAAAAGTCAGAAAAGCAACCTTTTTACGAGTGTGTTTTGTATTTGGTGTTTAGTGTTTAGTATTCTAACATGCCGATATAGCATCAAATATTTCATACCAAACACCAAACACGAAACACCAAACACTTGGTGAATTCGACTTTTTAAGAATTCATCAATAATTGATTAACTGTTTTTTTGGGAAAATGGCAACTCTAAATTTAATTCATCAATATGTTCCTGCTCCAGCCGGTTGATTTCTCCGATGTGGGCCTTCATGATATGGTCAAGCCGCTGATCAAAAAAGCGGTGCAGGCTGTGATTGCCAATCGCCATGAAACCGCGCCGAGTTTTATGATACCCGCCCATCCCCGGATCAAACCGCTTGATGCCCCGGGCAATGGCCCATTCAATAGGGCTGTAATAGCAGGCATTAAAATGCAGGTGCTTAACTTCTTTTGAGCAGCCCCAATAACGCCCGAACAGCTGATCCCGCTTTTTGACCAAAAGAGACATGCCCAGCGGTGAATCCGAGTTTTTTTTATCAAAGGCCGCCACAAACACCAGACGGTGACGATAGCCGTCAGCCAAGCCCGTAAAGAAACTATCTTTAAGGTATTTGCAGCCCCAGGGACCAAATTTATCATTGGTGCGTTCGTAAAACGGATATATTTTAGAAAAAAATGTGTGCGGAATTTCATCTCCTTGAAAGATCTTCATCGTGACGCCTTGAGTGGCAATGGACTTTCGCTCCCGTTTGATATTATGTCGCTGATTGGAATTAAATGCCGCTAAATAATCATCAAAAGATTGGTAGCCCAAATTTTGCCAGACAAAACTTTGATGCAACCAGCTGCTGAACCCATAGTTTATCATCTGCCGGCGCCAGTCCGGATCAACAAAAAGAAAGCTGCAGCTGCAAATGCGGTGACGGCGGCAGAATTGTTCTATTTCACTAACCATCAGTCCGGTTAAGAGTTCCCCACCCTTGCCTGGTGCAATTAAGAAGCGATAACCGACCATAGGCGTAAACGGGCTCATACCGACAAGTTTGGGATAATAGGGAATTTTGAGACGATTCGCCACATCTGCCCAGGCGTGATCAAACACGAATTCACCCGCACTGTGACCCTTGATGTACAAAGGGGCCGCCGCAACCAATTGATTATGCGACCAAACCGTTAGATGGTGCGGCAGCCAGCCGGTCTCCGCAATTGTGCTTTTAGAGAGCTCCATTTGGCGAAGCCATTCCCACTCTAAAAAAGGTGTTTGCAAAGGCTCCGCAAGCACATCCCATTGAGTCTGATCAACTTCAGCAATGCTTTTTAACCAGGTCATACGATATGACGAATTGTTCGTTTGATGCATGTCTAAAACAGTCAATTATAATCTCAATTATCAGGTAATGATCTTATCGATTTAAACTTTTCTAAATTTAAGATCAAACTTCATCCATGTCACCTTTTTTCTCCACAACTCCTAGGCCCCCTTTGGCCCGAGCCTTTCGGCATTCATTATTCCTTGTTCGGTGTTCTGCGGTTTAATGTCGATTAGGTTTATAACCACTGACTTCGAGTTTATAAGTGCGGGCCACCGTCTCGTAACCTCCTTAAACCTAAACACTATATACCACCAGCGCTCCTTGACAATCTTGCCAAGATAAGCATATTATGACGTTAGAAATAATGAGACAAAGGGAATACCAATGCCGCTTTATGAATTTAGATGCTTAAAATGTAATGACTGCTTTGAAATACTGGTTATGAAAAAAGAAGATGGGGTGGAGCTTAGATGCCCCCATTGCAAGTCTGAAGAATTTGAACGGGTTCTTAGCGCTTCGTGTCACAGCATAAAAAGCGGTTCCGGGGAAAGTGAAGGCGCTCGTGCGCAAACCCGAAATTGTCCCAGCGGCAGTTGCACCACCTATGAAATACCGGGACCTGATGGTTAATTTCAAATCCTACCTGGACAGCCAAATTTAATCGGTCCTTGCCAAAAACTAAACCAAACTCATTGGGCCAAACTCGCATTAACGGCCATAAGGATAGCTAAAACCTTCAAACCAGTCTCCACGTAAAAAGTCCATTCCCGGATACCATCGCCCCAATTAGGAATTCAGATGAAACAAATTCATATTCAGGAAAAAAAACAGTTCAAAAAGCTTTTTAAACAAGAGCAAATCGATAATTTTGAGAATCGATTCAAGGTTCTGGAAGCCTTTTTGCAGACAGAAAAGCATGTTACCATCGATGGACTTATAAAACGTCTTGACCAAAACGGCTGGCAGCTCGATCCCGATTTTGTTCGCGAAACAATGAAGTTGATGTGCCGTTTCGGGTTTGCCCATCAAAGTAGATTTGACAATGGCGCTATTCGATATGAACACCGTCATCTGGGCCAGCATCATGACCACATGATTTGCACCAGATGCAGAAAAATTATTGAATTCGAAGAGGATCATTTAGAGGAGCTCCAGATTAAGATTGCGGCTGTCCAGGGATTTCATATGCTTCAACATAAAATGGAAATTTACGGCATTTGTGCACAATGTCTCAAGGAGCGTATCCAGCTGATGCCGTTAATTATGGCAAAGCCTGGAGAAAGGCTTGTGCTTAAAGAATTCAGTGGGGGTATCGGCGCGCGTACACGGTTGTTGTCAATGGGATTGCGCCTCGGAGATAAGATTGAGGTCATAACCAATAACCGCCAGGGACAGTTGGTTATAGCGGCCGATTATAAACGTTATGTGCTCGGCCGGGGTCTCGCCCAAAAAATTCTGGTTGAACCCATTAAACATGCAAAAAGGCACACCCCTGTGCAAAATGGAACATTTTGAACCCGCATATATCAAAACTTTTGAAAAGGGGATTTTGCAAGGAAAAATAAAAGCAGCCCGCAAGCTTCTGAGTCCTTGCAACATTTGCCCGCGAAAGTGTCGCGTTGATCGGCTCTCCGGTGATCCGGGCGTATGTAAAACCGCCGGGTCAGCCTTTGTTTCCAGCTACAATCCGCATTTCGGTGAGGAAGCGCCCTTGACCGGCACCCAGGGCTCCGGCACCATATTTTTTACGCACTGCAATCTCATGTGTTTGTTTTGCCAGAACTTCGACATCAGCCACGAGGGCTATGGTCAAGAAGTCTCTGATAAGGAACTGGCGGCCATCATGCTTGCCTTACAGCACCAGGGATGTCATAACATCAACTTTGTGACACCATCACATGTAGTGCCTCAAGTTCTTTCTGCCCTTGAAATTGCAATCCAGGAAGGTCTTTCAGTACCCCTGGTTTATAATTCCGGCGGTTATGATCTTCCCTCCACGCTCAAATTACTTGAAGGCGTGTTTGATATTTATATGCCGGACTTTAAATTCTGGGATCCGGAAATTGCCGAAAGTGCCTGCCAGGCCAGGGACTACCCGGAAATCGCCCGCAGCGCTCTGCGGGAAATGCACCGACAGGTCGGCGACTTAACGCTTGATGAAAACGGCATTGCCCAAAAGGGCCTGTTGATTCGTCATCTGGTTTTGCCCAGCGGGCTGGCGGGAACCCGTGAGATTATGAGATTTATCGCCCAGGAGATTTCAACTCACAGCTATGTGAATATCATGTCCCAATACCGGCCCTGCGGTCGAGCTTCTGAGGTTAAAGGATTAAATGCGTTTCTCTCACCGACTGATTTTCAAGCCGCTTTGCAGCAGGCCAAAGAAGAGGGCATCACACGTCTTGACCAACCCCGGAGGGCTTTTTTGTTCCGCTAATTTAACGTCTTAGTATATTAAACTGGTATCTCATGCAAAGAATCTTTGTGGTTGGTGATATTCACGGGTGCTTTGACAAACTCTGTGCACTCATGGACAAAATCCCGATAAACAACACGCGGGACCAACTGATCTTCATCGGGGATTATATCGACCGGGGACCGAGTTCCTTTGACGTGGTGAACTATCTGATAGACTTTAAAAAACGAGTCCCGGGCACCATATTTATAAAGGGTAATCATGAAGATATGCTGCAGAATTACCTGGACGGCAGTGATCGGTTCACCTACCTGCTAAATGGGGGGCAGAAAACCATGGACGAATATCTGAATCGGTCAGACAACAAGGAAGCATTTCCAATTCCATCGGAACACCTCGAATTTTTTAATTCTCTGCAGCTTTATTATCAGACCGCTGACTATATCTTTGTTCATGCCGGTCTTCGCGAAAAGGTGCCGCTTGAATCACAGGATAAAATGGACCTGCTTTGGACCCGCGATGAATTTATTCACTCTGATTTTAATTTCGGCAAACGTGTGATATTTGGACATACGCCATTTAAAGAGCCGTTGTTGCAGGCAAATAAAATCGGGATCGATACCGGAGCCGTTTATGGCAACCTGTTAACTTGCCTTCAGTTACCCGAAATGGAATTTTTCTCGGCTTGAAGCCCACGCATTCCCACCTAAGGAGGAATTTGCAGGGCGGAAAGGCGGAATATCAAAGCCGAGTCAACAACCACCCGGTTTGGAAAACCCAATAAAAAGCAATTAAAGCGTGCCTATGCTTGACAACCGGCATCAATTTCGCGTACCTGTCAACTAAACATACCAGCAATGGTTCTTAATGTTATCGATGAGGAGGCATGCAGATCGACATGAAAATCCCGTCCATCATCATTCTACTCGTGATCATCGTTTTTGCCGGGGTAGCCGATGCGGAGCGGCTGACGGTATCAGCCCCCGTGGCTAATATTCGTTCCGGCCCGGGAACCAACCATAATGTTTTATGGAAGGTGGAACAATATTTTCCTATCCTTGTGATTCAAAAATCCGGCGAATGGTATCGATTTCAGGATTTTGAAGGCGATAAAGGGTGGGTGCATCAATCGCTTGTGGGCAAGATACAGGCGATAATTACCAGAAATGACGCCTGCAATATCCGCTCGGGCCCCGGTACGAGTCATAATATACTTTTCAGCGTTGAAAAAGGAATACCATTTAAGGTCCTTAAACGCGAAGGCAGCTGGATTCACATCGAGCATTCGGATGGTGATAAAGGCTGGATTCATAAATCGCTTGTCTGGTAGTTTCTATGCATAAATTTTATAATATTCAGGCGGATAAAAAACTGATTGTCGGCGTAGGTTCGGCTTTAGTTGATATATTGGCCTACGAAGACGAGGATTTTTTAAATAAAACCGGCGCCGCAAAGGGCGGAATGACCTATGTGAAAAAAGAATTCATTGAACAAACCCTTGAGATTTCATCAAAGCAGCCCACGACCGCACCCGGGGGATCAGCCTGTAACACTGTTGTCGGAGTCGGCAAACTCGGCGGGTCGGCTCGTTTTATCGGCAAATGCGGGAACGGGAAGCTGGGTAAATTTATTGAAAATGATTTAAAGCGTCATAATGTTGAACCGGTGCTTTTTCGATCCAATTCGCCGACGGGCAGGGTTCTTTCAATTATTACGCCCGATGCTCAACGCTCCATGTTTACCTTTTTGGGCGCATCTGCCGATATGTTACCGCAGGATATATCAGAGGATTGCTTTGAAGGTGCAGCCATAGTTCATATCGAAGGTTATCTTCTGTTTAATTCGGATTTAATTCTAAAGGTTCTAAAAACAGCCAAAACCTCCGGTGCATTGATATCCCTGGATCTACCCAGCTATAATGTTGTCAAGGAGTCCCGCGAACTGCTGCGGCACATCGTTGAAACATTTGTGGACATTTTCATGGCCAATGAGGATGAAGCCCGCGCCTATACCGGGCAGGCAGATGAAGCCCGCGCCGTCAATGCTCTGGCTGAAAAAGTCGATATTGCCGTACTTAAAATAGGGGAACGGGGAAGTTTGATCGCCCACAATAATGAGATTCTACCGATTCGACCGCAAGGCAGCGGTCAGGCCATCGATACCACCGGAGCCGGCGATTTATGGGCTGCGGGCTTTTTATACGGTCTGGTCAACGGATTGCCACTCGAAAAATGCGGCGCACTTGGCTCTGCTTGCGGATATGAAGTGTGTCAGGTAATCGGCGCCGATATTTCCGAAGCCGGTTGGGAAAGGATTCGGAAGTTACTATAATAATTCTCTTGAATATAAAAAAAAGAATGCTATAAATCGCTTTTTTTAACAAATCGGATAAACACCCAAAGTGCCTAAATTGCCTAAA
>JAUVTR010000099.1 GCA_030601425.1 Desulfobacterales bacterium | reverse complement strand
GTGCTGAGCCAGGCGGCCAGCACACTGGGTTCAATTCAAATCAGAAACCGGGCGACAATCGGTGGTAATCTGTGCCATGGGTCTCCGGCGGCGGATATGGCCGCCATTCTTCTCGCAATGAATTGCGAGGTAACCATTGCTTCTGATAAGGGTGAAAAAACAGTCGGTCTCGATCAGTTCTTTACCGGTCCCAATAGTACCGTACTGGGCAAGCACGAGGTGTTGTCGCAGATCATCATTCCCAAAAAGATGGAGCAGTTTAAGGGCGTCTACCTAAAACATGGCCCCCGAAAAGCAATGGATATCGGCATCGTAAACATCGCTATTCTTTTGGATGCCGATTTAAACAACGGATTGTGCAATCAGGTTATGATTGCATTGGGTGCCGTGGCACCCACACCGATCAGAGCCAAAAAAGCTGAAGCGCTGTTAAACGGGAAAGAACTGAAACCCGACCTGATTCATAAAGCTGCTGAAGCGGCGTCCAACGAAGCAAAACCGATAACCGATTTTCGGGCGACTGCAGGCTACCGCAAAGATTTGATTAAAAGCTTAGTCACAAAAGGAATTCAGCAAATATTGGAATCTTACAACGCTGAATAACCCTTATTCGTCGAACTTTCCTGCACGTTATAACGCTTTAAAAAGGGAGAGTGCTGAGCGAACACCATCAAGGGAGGCAATATGGGGAGCAAGCATCGAATTCAGATCACTGTAAACCAGGAAGAATATGATCTCCTCGTTCATCCAGACAGGACCTTGCTGGACCTCTTAAGGTATGATCTGGGTTTAACCGGCACCAAAGAAGGTTGTGACGAGGGAGACTGTGGGGCCTGTACGGTTATTGTGAATGGTAAGGTGGTGACATCTTGTCTTATCTTAGCCGTCGAAGTAGATGGTGCTGCCATAACAACCATTGAAGGATTGCATCAAGGAGACGAATTGCATCCTATACAGCAGGCCTTTGTAGATAGCGGGGCTGTTCAATGCGGATTTTGTACACCGGGCATGATTCTCACAACCAAGGCGCTGTTGGATGAAATTCCGGATCCTTCAGAAGAAGATATTAAACACTATCTGGAGGGAAATTTGTGCAGATGCACCGGTTACACCAAAATCCTCGATGCGGTCAACATTGCAATCCAACAATTGAAATGAGGATATGAAGAAGGGAGTTTCAAAAATGGATAATTATTCCATCGTCGGAAAACGAATCCCTCACCGCGATGCAGTTGAAAAAGCAAAAGGCAGCGCTGTTTTCACTTCTGACATCAAGTTAAACGGCACGCTTCATGGAAAAATTTTAAGAAGTCCTGTGCCCCACGCTCAGATACGCAATATCGACATTTCAAAAGCTCAGAAACTCAAGGGCGTAAAAGCCATTATCACATCCAAAGACACGCCGCAAATAAAATTCAGCATCTCGCCTACCTGGGCTGACAAGTCGATTTTAGTCGATAAAAAAGTACGGTATATCGGTGATGAGATTGCAGCCGTGGCCGCGGTGGATGAAGAATTTGCTGAAGAGGCCTTAGAATTAATTGAGGTGGATTGGGAAGAACTGCCCGCTGTTTTCGACCCGCTTGAAGCCATGCAACCGGGAGCACCCCTGCTGCACGATGCGGTTGAGAATAATATCTCCAAAACAATGACAATGGAATGCGGCAGTGTCGAGGAGGGATTCGCCGAGGCGGATCTTATTTTTGAAGACACGTTTCAAACCCAGGCGCAGTCCCATTGTAGTCTTGAAACCCATTGCTGTATTGCGACATGCAGTCCGACCGATGACGTTAAAATATGGGTCAATTCACAGGCACCGCATCCCTTGCGGCAAAAACTGTCGGCTGCCTTAAATATCGATGCGGCTAAAATACATGTTGCCACACCGTTTATCGGCGGGGGGTTCGGCAGCAAAATCGATTTGGAACCTGCGCAGGCCATATGTGTGCTTTTAGCCAAAAAGACGGGCAAACCGGTCAAAATAGAACACTCGCGCAAAGAGCAGTTTATGACTACCCGCATGCGACATCCAACCATAAGTAAGTTGAAGTTTGGCGTGAAACGGGATGGAACGATTGTTGCCAAACGGGCCGAGGTGGTTATCGATAACGGGGCCTATAACAGCCACGGACCTGCGGTCATGGCTTACAATAATGTCATGTTTTCCACTCTTTACCGCGTCAAAAATATAAAATACGAAGGCCAGCTGGTGTATACCAACAAAAACTGGGGTGGCGCCTGCCGCGGATATGGCGATCCCCAGGCTACTTTTGCTCAAGAGGTAATGATGGATATGATTGCCGAAGGGCTCAAAATGGATCCGATCGATCTGAGGTTAAAAAATGCCAATATTCCCAACGAAATCACAGCCAATGCGGTTAAAATTACCAGCTGTGGACTCAAGGAATGTTTGACCCAGGCCAGGGAAGCGTCGGGATGGATCGCCAAAAAAGCCGGCAAGAAAAAATACAGGGGTCTGGGCGTTGCGGCAATGATTTATACGGGTGGCGGGAGCATCGGGTCAGGCTTTAATTATTCCGGAGCGACGATGCAGATGAACGCGGACGGCACCTTTCACCTGTTAATGGGCGCAGTGGATATCGGCCAGGGATCAAATACGATCCTGACCCAGATGGCAGCTGAAATTATGGCAGTCGAGCCGGAGGCAATCAGCCTGACAACAGCAGATACGGATACGACTTTTCCCTGTATGGGCACGTTTGGATCACGCGTTACGTTTTGTGCCGGAAATGCCGTAACTGAGGCCGCCAATGGTCTAAAACAGCAATTGCTGGAAAATGCGGCCGAAATGCTGGAGGCCAACCCGGATGATTTGGAAATGAAAGCTAAAAAGATTTTTGTTAAAGGCAGCCCGGATAAAGCCGTTTCCTATGCCGAAATTGGGGCCGCATCTTTTTACAAAAAGAAAAAACCGCTGGTCGCCCATGGATATTATAATGGGCCTGAGGATGTTTCCGCTGAATTTGATCCTGCAACTTACCGAGGATACCCGGCACCGGCTATGGTTTTTGGCACGCATCTGGCGGAGGTCGAAGTCGACCCGGCAACGGGTAAAGTTGAAGTGCTCAATTTTACGGCGGCCCATGATCTGGGCAGGGCCATCAATCCCCTTTTGGTGGAGGGACAAATTGAAGGGGGAGCGGTGCAGGGTATTGGCTGGTCCTTAATGGAAGATCTTCAGTTTGAAAACGGAGAGATCGTTAATCCAAATTTCCATGATTATAAAATGTTGACCATCAAAGATATCCCCAGGATCACTTCTCTGCTGATAGAAACGATTGATCCCAATGGCCCCTTCGGTGCCAAAGGAATTGGGGAGTGTGCCATGGTACCCACTGCACCGGCAATTGTTAATGCTATTTATGATGCGGTGGGTGTCAGAATCAAGGAACTGCCGGCCACATCAGAGAAGATTTTTAAGGGTCTCAAAGACAAATAACATAAAACGAGTTGAGATGGGTCCCGTCTTCGACAGACTAGAGTTTGCAAAGAGGAGAATCCAATATGAACAAGACTCTTGATGGAATTAGAGTCCTCGAACTGGCCCAGTATATTTCAGGTCCTTATTGCGGAATGCTTCTCGCCGGGTTAGGGGCCCGGGTAACCAAAATTGAAAAACCTGTGGTGGGAGACCTATCACGCAGGTGTGGCCCGTTTCCAGAAAACATTCCGCATACCGATAAAAGCGGGTTATTCCACTATTTAAACCGCAACAAGAGGGGAATTACTCTGGATATTCGAAAAACCACCGGGCGTGAGATATTCATGAAGCTTCTAAAAGACGCCGATGTGCTTGTTGAAGATTTGCTACCGAAATCGGCTAAAAACCTGAAGCTGGATTTTAGCCATCTGAGAGAAGTGAACCCAAAACTTATCGTTGTTTCCATCACCCCTTTTGGCCAGACCGGTCCCTATAAAGATTATAAAGCCTATGCCATCAATGCGAGTGCCATCGGTGGTATGAGCACCATCGTGGGTGAACCGCAACGGGAACCGCTGACGCCGCCTTTTTCACTGGGCAATTTCCAAACCGGAATCATCGCCGCAAATGCCATCATGTTTGCATTAATGGCCAGGCAGAAGAATGAAAAGGGACAGCACCTTGACATCTCCGAGGCCGAGTCATGGGCTATTTTCCATACCGGCAACGTTGTTTCGGCATTCATTTATAGCGGGCGAAAAAGAAACCGCACAGGGCACCGCACATTCGCGCCTTATCCCTATACCTTGCTGCCGTGCAAGGACGGGTACCTTTCCATGATTGCTTTGCGGGGATCGGAATGGAAGCGATTTCTTGAGATCGTTGGTGAGGGAAAGGTGCCCGAATGGTACGCATCGGATGATAGATTTAAGGATCGTTTGAAAGCAGGGCTGGAATACGCCGATGTTCTTGACAGTCTGTTATCACCGTGGCTGATGTCCCATACGAGACAGGAAATATTTGATCGCTGCCGGAAAAATCATGTTCCATTTACGCCGGTGAGGAACATGGACGAGGTTGTAAATTGTGAACACCTGAATAAAAGGCAGTATTTTAAAGAGATACGATGTTCTGAAATTAAACCTTATAAATGTCCGGGGGCGCCTGTTCGATTTTCAAAAAGTTCGTGGGATTTGAACAAAACAGCTCCGTCTCTGTCTGAACATAACAACGACGTTTATCGTGAGGATCTTGGATATTCAAACGAGCAATTGGTGCAATTGCAACAGTCGGGTATCGTTTAGTTTGTTCACCCGCGCGTTATTTTTTACAGTCCGGTTGGATTTTTTTTTAAAACCATAAATGTCCGCAATGCAAAGCTGGAGACAGTTATCCATGCGATATGAGTCGCTTTCGTTCCATACTGAAAATCAGGTAATGGTCATCAATTTGCCTGCGATTGCGGACTATCATACGATTATAACACAGCTGACAGATGAGCTTTCTGACGTTTGTACCGTAGCAGCCTCAGAAAAAGAGGTGCGGGCTGTTATCATCAATTGGGAACAGGATGAGTTTCCCCCCGGAACGGAGCTGGCTGGATTTGGTTCAGTCAGTGGAGAATACGAAACCACACCCTTGTCTTTAACGGCCGCGGTTGTCAAACTTGACATACCTGTCATCGCTTCTATCAATGGCTATGCCATCGGACAAGCTCTGGAATTGGTGCTGGCCTGTGACATACGGATTGCATCTGAGACATCCTATTTTGCCATGCCCCATATTCAGACGGGTATGATCCCCTGGGACGGTGGAACACAACGGCTGTCACGCTTGGTTGGTAAAGGTAAAGCCATCGAATTGATTCTCACCGGAGAAATGATCAATGCGCGGGAAGCGCATCGAATCGGACTTGTCAACCGGATCGTTGAAACCAAAGAACTCCTCTCGGCAGTTACCGAGATGGCCCATGCGGTGGCTGCCAAGGGCCCAATTGCTTTGAGATACGCCAAGGAAGCGGTCCTCCAGGGCCTTGATATGACTCTGGAGCAGGGACTTCGTCTGGAAGCAGATCTCTACTTTCTATTGCATACCACCAGGGATCGTAGCGAGGGGATCAAGGCATTTCAGAAAAAGAGAAAGGCCAAATATAAAGGGAAATAGCCCGCTGAGTTTTAGAGAGCGCAATGACCGATTTTGACACATTGCTTTATGAAAAGCAGGATGGGATAGCCTATGTAACGCTCAATCGTCCTGAGGCGTTGAATGCTTACAACATTCAGATGAGAGATGATCTTTATCAAATCTTGAGCGCCATAAAGGACGACGATGAAGTATTGGTGGCCATCTTCAAGGGGGCCGGAAAAAAGGCCTTTTGTGCCGGTGCGGACCTGAGTGAGTTTCTCAGCGCGCCTTCACCGGTGGTGGCACGGCAGGTACGCTTTGAACGTGATGTCTGGAGACTTTTTTTAAATATTCCGCAACCACTCATCGCTGCGCTGCATGGATATGTTTTAGGATCGGGAATCGAAATCGCTTTGTGTTGCGATATCCGAATCGCTTCAGAAGATAGCCAGTTCGGTATGCCGGAGGTCGATCTTGGCATCATACCAGCTGCAGGGGGGACCCAGACCCTTCCGCGAACAGTGGGGCAGGGCAAGGCTCTTGAAATGCTGCTGGCTAATCCCTGGATAAGCGCCGAGGAGGCCTATCACATCGGTTTGGTTAATCGGGTCGTACCTATAGATGAACTGTTAAAGGCTGCTGAGGAGATTGCTAAAAAGATCGCATCCTGCAATCCGACAGCGGTTCGATATGCCAAGCAGGCAGTGGTGAGGGGCTTGGATCAGAGTCTTGCCGAAGGTCTGGATCTTGAAAAAAGGCTGGTAAGCCAGCTGCGTGCATTGCGAGCCAAATGAGAAGAGGTAAACGTGAACACCACCGATTTTATGAGCATTGCCAATGCAATCTGCCCTGAAAGGGATGTCGTCGTGTTTGAAGGAAAAAGGTGGACGTTTGCCCATTTGAACGAACGGGTTAATCGATTGTCGCAGGCCTTGATCGGGTTAGAGATTGAGCACGGTGATCGCATCGGTATGTTACAGGTAAATTGCAATCAATATGTTGAAGCCTATTTTGCTGCAGCCAAGTTAGGAGCCATCTTCGTTCCCTTGAATTTCAGGGCCAAGGCTGATGAGTTATCCTATATGATCGCCAATGCCCAGACGAAGATCTTATTTGTGGGGAGCAAATATTTAGCAATGGTGGATACCCTATTGCCGCAATTATCCACTGTGACGGATTGCGTGATTGTTGATGCCGATGTAACCGGGAGGCTTTATTATGAGGATCTGATCAGTTCATCATCCTCAGATGAAATTGTTTCTGAAATCGGGGACGAAGACACCACCATCCTGATGTATACGGCCGGCACTACGGGACGCCCAAAAGCAGTGCCCTTATCCCACAGTGGATTTGTCAGCTATGTGCTGGATAATGTGGCGCCGGCCGACCCGGAAATTGAAGAAAAGAATTTACTTACCGTGCCTTTGTATCATGTAGCCGGGATTCAGGCGATGCTGGCAGCTGTCTATGGCGGGCGTTCATTGGTTATGATGAAACAGTTTGAAGTCAAAGAGTGGTTAGAGACTGTCGAGAGAGAGAAGGTTACGCGCGCAATGCTGGTCCCGACAATGCTTAAAATGATTATTGATGACCCGGGATTTAATCGATATAATTTGGAGAGCCTGAAAATAATAACCTATGGGGCGGCACCCATGCCGTTTGAGGTAATTAAAAAAGCGATTAAGAAACTGCCGGGCGTAAATTTTATCAATGCTTATGGTCAAACGGAAACAGCTTCGACCATCACGTCCCTGGGACCTGAAGACCATATTATTGAGGGCACGGATGAAGAACGCTATCGCAAACTGAAGAGACTCACCTCCTCTATTGGAAAGCCATTGTCCGATGTGGAAGTCAAGATAGTGGATGAAGCCGGCAATCCGCTGCCGCTGTTGGAGGTGGGCGAAATTATGGCCAAAGGTCCCCGCATCATGACGGGATATTGGCATGATGAAGAAAAGACCGCGCAGGTTATGACCAAAGACGGTTGGTTGCGGACCGGTGACAAAGGGTGGATGGATGAAGCCGGCTATATCTACCTGGCAGGACGTTCCGATGATATGATTATACGGGGAGGCGAAAATATCTCCCCCGCAGAAGTTGAGGGCGTACTTTATTCACATCCTAAAATTGAGGATGCGGCGATTATTGGTATTCCAGATGCGAAGTGGGGACAGGCTCCGCGGGCGATAGTTGCTTTAAAGAAAAGAGAGGTCGCCACCCCGGAAGAAATAATGGAATACTGCAGGTCGGGGCTGGCCGGGTTTAAGCGTCCCAGGTCGGTTATCTTTGTTGATTCTTTGCCGCGTAATCAAATGGGGAAAGTATTAAAAAAAGAACTTAGAGAAAAGTATGGAGAACCCGAATATAAAAGCAGTTAAGGAGGTGTAGATAGAAGTGGCGAATGAAGTTGGAAAAAGGTATGTCTGCAAAAAGTGTGGTGCCGAATTTATCGTAACACGCGGTGGAAAAGGACAGCTCAAGTGTTGTGGGCAGCCTATGGAAATCAAGAAGTAGTATCTACAGGTGTTAACTCAAAATATCAGGAGATGAGCTAAAATGAGCCAACTGGGTAAAAGATATCGCTGTGAGGAATGCGGCACAGAAATGCTTTGCACGAAAGCGGGAGAAGAAGATTTAAGCTGCTGTGATAAGGAAATGCAGCTGCAGGAACCAAAGCCATTGCCGTCATCGGATTGATCTTCTCTCTGAGCTTCAGCCTGTCGCTAATAATGTATCGGGCGCTTTATTTGTGGCGGCGCTAAAGAATCCATCGGCTCTGCCGGTGGATTCTTTAATTATTGAAATGTATTGAACTGAATCCGGAGATAAGAACGTGAATAGTGAGGCAAGAGAGCAAGGTTTGCTGGATGGAATACGGATTCTTGATTTGGCTGATGAAAAGGCCAGCTTTTGTACCAAGCTACTGGCGGATTTGGGAGCTCGCGTTGTCAAGATCGAAAAACCCGGTGGGGATGAATCCCGAAGAATGGGGCCCTTTTGGGAAAACGCATCACATCTCGAAAAGAGCCTGTCTTTTTTTTACAATAACACCAATAAACTGGGTATTACCCTGGATCTAGATCGAAACCGTGGACGGGAAATTTTTCTAGAATTAGTTAAACAAAATGATATTATTGTTGAAACGTTTCAACCCGGATACCTGGGCAGCCTTAAACTCGATTTTAATTTTTTAAAAGCTGTGAACCGCAGACTGATTTTAGTCTCGGTAACTGGTTTTGGCCAGACGGGTCCAAGAAAGGCCTATAAAAGTTGCGATTTGGTGGCTTCGGCTTATGGCGGGCAGATGTACGTGACGGGTTCTCCGACTTCGCCACCTCTCAAGGCTTACGGAGAGCAATCTTACTACTTGGCTTCATTATTCGCTGCTATCGGTATACTGCTTGCGATCCGGAAAAGATCTCAAACGGGTATCGGTGAACATGTCGACATTTCACTACAAGAAGCCGTAACGGCAACGCTTGAGCATGTAATGATTCGATTTTTTTCCGAGGCGATCATTGCTGGAAGACAGGGCAGCCTTCATTGGAATCATGCCTTTAAGATTTTTGCGTGTAAAGATGGCTTTATCCATTTAACTCTTTTCCAAAATTGGGAGACGCTCGTTGAATGGCTGGATAGTGAAGGAATGGCTGAAGATCTCAAAGATAAAAAGTGGAATAATGAAGAATACCGGCGGCAGCATATTGAGCATGTCATTGAGGTCGTGGAATGCTGGACAAAAACTCATAGGGTAGATGAACTCTTCGAGCTCGGTCAACTCATGCACTTTCCATGGGCCCCGGTGTTATCTCCCAAAGATATTTTAAACAGTGCGCAGCTCAAGGCGCGTAAATTTTTTGTCCCGCTCTATCACCGTGAGAATGATACTGAGCTCAGCTATGCGCAACTGCCATTCAGGTTTTCTTCCAGGTTCATTTCTCGTAAAAAGAGAGCTCCTTTGCCGGGCCAGGATAATGAAAAAATTTATAAGGGTGAATTAGGATTTTCGAATCGTGAAATACAACAACTTTTGCATTTAAATGTAATTTAGCCGATTTCAAATGGATCACATCATTTTGGAAGAATTGAGGGTTCTTGATCTTACGCGAGTGGCAGCCGGACCTTATGCCACAAGGATCATGGCCGACTTTGGAGCCGAGGTTATTAAGTTACAAACGGAAAAAATAGCGACGGGTGCAGAGTCAAATGAATCTGCATATTTCCGTGCTTGGAATCGTAACAAGAGAAGTATTACGCTTGATTTAAGCTATCCGGAAGCCAAAGATTTGTTTCTTGAACTGACCCGAATAAGTGATGTGGTCGTTGAAAATTTTTCTCCGCGTGTCATGCAAAATTGGGGACTGAATTACAATAATCTTAAAAAAGTTAGGCCCGATCTGATAATGATCAGTATGTCGGCAATGGGTCAGACAGGTCCATGGAAAAATTTCGCAGCGTTCGGCCCGACACTACAGTCGCTGGGTGGTCTCAGCTATCTTACGTCATTTTCCAAAGACACACCGCTCGGTTTGGGTTATGCATATGCGGATATGATTGCCGGCTTATACGGGGTGGTTGCCATCCTTGCAGCTTTGGAATACCGCCAGCAAACCGGGTGCGGTCAGTATATCGACCTTTCTGAGTATGAAGCAGTATGTACCACAATTGGTCCTACCCTTTTAGATGCATTCATCAATCCCGATAACATCCTGCCCCAAGGCAACTCTGCCACACACATACCCGCCGCCCCATACGGTTGCTACAAATGTAGCGGTGATGAAAGATGGTGTGCGGTAGCTGTTTTTAGCGAAGATGAATGGCAAAGCCTGTGCAATGTGCTCGGAAATCCGTCGCGTGCGGGAGAAGAAAGATTTTCTTCTTTATCAAATCGCAAAAAAAATAAGGTAGAACTGGATAAATGGCTTGCAGACTGGATGGCAAACCGCAGTGCCGAAGAGGCTGTTAAACTTCTTCAAGGCGCAGGCATTCCCGCAGGGATTATTCAGAATGCCGGGGATTTGGCTGGAGACCCTCATCTGCATGCGCGAAATTTTTTTAAGGAATTGAAAGGGCCTGACGGCAATGGCACCCAAACCGATACCTCGCCAATTAAGTTTACCAGTGCTAAAAATGGGCCCTGGAAGGCGGCGCCATCATTGGGTAGGGATAACGATTATGTCTATGGGAAATTGCTCGGTCTAACAGAGGCAGAGATAAAGAGCTATATAGAAAGAGGCATTATCGCTTAAATCCTCCATTCCATAAAGATTTTCGTCAAGGTTCGATATATTGAGGTTAAAATTTTTGATTCCATAATACATAAAAACCCATGTACGGCAACTACTTTAGTCTGATGTTTTTATGAAGCAAAATCTTGCAAATCAAATTGAATTGGCGCCCGAAAACACAGGATCATGGATTGGTGTCGGGTTGCTTTTGCTGTCTGCACTTGGTTTTACAATCGCCATGTTATTTGCAAATATGGCTTATAAGGATGGAATCGATGTGCATACCACCAACGCAGCGCGTTATTTAGCAACGATCGTGCTTTTGTTTCTTTTTCAAAAGATCCGCGGCAAAAAATTTGGATTACCGCCCCGGGAGCGCTATACAAGCCTTGCTCTCGGTATTTCGGTTTTCATGATGGGGCTTGGTTATTTAGGGGCTACTCAATATATCCCGATCAGTTTGGCCGTTTTGCTTTTTTACACTTTTCCGGTTTTTGTTGCCGTGATTGCCAGATTTACTGAAAATGAATCCATCACTGCCATTCGTTTGATTGCGATCATTATTGCCTTTATCGGACTTGGGCTGGCCATGGAAGTTCATTCTTTA
>JAUVTR010000071.1 GCA_030601425.1 Desulfobacterales bacterium | reverse complement strand
GCGGTACATTATCGGGCCAACGATTGAATCAAAGGATAATCCTTCCATGGCATCGACCATTTTTTCGGTGTCGGTTGTCCCCGCCTTTTTTAACAGATGGTAAACGGAATACATGACATTATAGCCAACCACCGAACCGGTCCGTGGGTAATCATTGAACTTCTTTTGATAGGCCGCCACAAACTGGGTGTGGATCGGTGTCTTGATATCATACCAGGGATAACCGGTTACCAGCCAGCCTTCGGGAGCCTCTGCCTTTAAGGGGTCCAAATATTCAGGTTCACCGCTCAACAGGCTGACCATAGAGACGTTTTTAAAGAAGCCTCTCAGTTTGCCTTCGCGCACAAATTTGGCCAGATCCCCGCCGAAGGTAACATTATAAACGGCTTCGGGCTTGGCATCGGCAAGTGCCTGAATTTCAGCCCCTGCATTTATTTTGAAGAGGGCCGGCCATTGTTCAGCCACGAATTGGACATCCGGGTTTTTGGCCTTTAATATTTTTTTAAAGGACGCCACCGCATCTTTGCCGTAAGCATAATTCGGTGCAATGGTCGCCCAGCGTTTGGCAGGCAGTTTCGCGGCTTTTTCTGCCAGCATCGCTGCCTGCATATAGGTTGATGGGCGCAAACGGAAGGTATAGCGATTGCCCTTGGCCCATACAAGTGCATCCGATAAAGGTTCGGCGGCCACAAACAATATCTTGTTGCGTTTGGCAAAATCGGTTACCGCCAATCCCACATGGGAAAAAAAAGTGCCCATGAGCAAATCAACCTTATCTTTGCCGACCAGCTCTTCGGCAACTTTTACGGCTTCCCCCGGTTTTCCCTGATCATCGCGGGAAATGACTTCAATTTTCTTGCCCATCACGCCGCCGGCCTTATTGATCTCTTCCAGGGCCAGTTGCCAGCCGTTTCGATAGGGAAATGTAAAACTGGTTAATTTGCTATAGGTTTGGATTTCACCTATTTTGATGGTGTTGCCAGCGAAAATATCGGATTTACCGGAAATCCAAAAAATTAACGCACCTAGTATTGCAAAAAGCAGTATCACCACAATTGCTGATTGAAAAATCTTAGAGGTCTTCAACTTCTGCTCCCCCTTTCTCAATTCGGGTTATACCGGTTGTCATAAATATGTTCCGTTTGCCAGATTTCCTAACAACCAGGTTTGTAAAAATAAAGAAAAATTATTAGAGCGTTTGGATCAGGCCATATTGGGCGTTATCGACAACCCGCAGAAGACACAACAAACTACCGCTATCGGAACGTTATTTTGACAAACGTTCTAATGTCGTATCATTTATGTATGCAATCGATTTTCGGTCTGTCAAGAAAAATGAAGAGAGTGCAAAAGGGCGGTTTTGTAAACATTGAAAAACATCTTGCTGTTTTTGCATGAAATTTGTATGAATAGCGCGGTGAAACGGATCGAAAGGAGGTCATTCGGCATTTTGAAAAAAATCGGACTGGTCATAAAATCAGATGCAAAGGCCAAACGCAAGGCGCATGAGCTCGAGAAATGGTTGCGGTCCAAGAAAATTGAAATTATCCGGAAAAAAACCGTAGAACCCGGGCAAAAAAATGCCGCCGGCAGCCTGTCGCCGGCCCCCTCGGATTTGTACTGCATTTTTGTGCTGGGCGGGGATGGTACATTTTTAAGTGCGGTTCGATGGATTGGTGACCAGGATATTCCCATCCTGGGTGTTAAATTCGGGGAAGTTGGATTCCTGGCGGAAATTGCAGAGGAAAGCCTGCATGCGGCCGCTGAAAAGGTTTTAAAAGGCGATTTTTCCCTGAAACGCCGGATGCGCCTCTCCGTTAAGGTGAGCCGCCAAAACGAAACGCTGGCCCAGGAAACCGTACTGAATGACATTGTCATCAACCGAGGCGCGCTGGCAAGATTGGCCCATATTGAAACCTATATCGACGACCATTATTTAACCACATACCGTGCCGACGGGTTGATTGTAGCAACCCCCACAGGATCGACGGCCTATTCATTAGCCGCCGGCGGTCCTGTCATTCATCCTGCGGTGCCGGGCATCATTTTAACCCCGATCTGTCCATTCACCCTGACAAACCGCCCCTTGATTGTGCCAGAATCGGCAAACATAAAAATCCGGCTGGCAAAAGGATCTTCGGATATCGTCCTGACATTCGATGGGCAAATAGGGCTTGAAATAAATGACCAAGATGAAATTTTTATTCAAAAAGGACCCTATCCGATTAATTTGATCACGCTGCCGAACCGGCAATATTTTGATATTCTTAAGAATAAGTTGAAGTGGAGTGGGGGCCGCGCTTAGTTTTTATTTCTAAAATTGTTCAAATTTATTTCGATCTCATCATTCATCGAACATATGAACAAACACAAAGTCATATTGTCCTTTGCCATTGCACTTTTGAGCTTCGTTCATACGACCGGATTTTGTGCTGAATCGATTGGGCTATTGGAAGAAAAAGAACCGGGCGTAATTGATTGGGCAAAAGGCATTGTTCAAGCAAAGGGTATAAGCGCACCGATCAAGAAAGACGCCGGGAATTCACAGACCAACAGCCCGAAAGCATTATCTGAAGCGAAAAATGACGCCAGGCGAAAGCTGCTTAAAACGGTGAAACGAGTTAAAATTGATTCAAAACGAAGTGTCGGCGACATGGCAGATAAAAACAAAACGATCATGGCCCAAATCAAAGGGATGGTCTATGATGCTGAAGAGCTTGAAAAATTAAGAAAATATATGTCCGATGGCTCCGTTGAGGTCCTACTGCAAATGAAATTATACGGCGGATTTTCCCAGCTGATTTTGCCCAAGGAAATTCGTCAAATAGAGGCGATTAAACAAATTAAACCCGGTGCAAATTCCGGTGCCGATAATACAAATTCGGCATCAGAAAGGTACACCGGTTTGCTGGTCGATGCGAGGAAAATCGAGGCCAAACCTGCCTTAGTCCTAAAAATTTTGGATGAAAACCTGGAAGAAGTATTCGGGCCGGCCTATGTGAGTCGAGAATTTGTTGTGCAACAGGGAATGGCCGCATATTACACCGATATGCAATCAGCTAAAGCAGATCCGCGAGTTGCGAATTATCCCCTAATTGTAAAAGCCCTGCGGACCGACTGGCCAAGTCGGTGCGACATTGTTATCAGCAACACTGATGCTTCAAAACTAAAAAGTGCTTCACACCACCTGCAGTTTCTCAAAGAATCCCGCGTAATAATCGTCCTCTCTCCCCCTTAAACGCATAGAGCATAGCGCATGGCGCATAGCGTAATTATGGTGATAGAAAATGAAAAGGCTGGCCGAAGTTGTTACTTCGCACAGCCTTTTATACCGCTTTCCATAATAATGTTCCGAAATACGAAAGTGCGGTATAAGTGGTTGTAGAAAAAAACGTTTGAATACCGCAACGTTTCTTTGACAACCACTATAAGATGGTTAGGACACAAATATCTAATTATAAGCCATCTCAAAAATACCAATATCGAGGACGAGGAGAAGCACGAGGACGAATACGAGGTTAGACGACGTTACTCCGCTTTCGTACTCGTCGTCGTCCTCGTTCTCGTTATCTAAGCCCAATAGTTTCGTTGTGGGCCTCCTCAGAATTCTCATCTGACCTCCGGAAAGACTGCGCTATGCGCTATGCTCTTAACGAATTACGTGCCGATATCCCAGGACACCAAATACTTTTTCTGTTCCGGGGTCAACCGATCGATTTTGGTACCCATGGCGGCCAGTTTTTCTTTGGCAATTTGACTGTCAATTTTCTTGGGAACCGGATAAACCTGTTTGTCCAGTGGTTTTTTATTCTTCACCATAAACTCGATGCTCAGCGCCTGATTGGCAAAGCTCATATCCATGACACTGGAAGGGTGTCCTTCCGCGGCTGCCAGATTAATCAATCGGCCCTCACCCAATACATTGATCCGGTGCCCATTTCCTAAAGTAAATTCTTCTACAAATTCCCGGATCATACGGCGTGATTTTGCAATGCGTTCCAAACCCGGCAGGTCTAATTCAACGTTAAAATGACCGGAGTTAGCCACAATAGCCCCATCTTTCATGCGTAAAAAGTGATCTTTGTGGATAACGTTAATATTGCCGGTAAGCGTGCAGAAAAAATCACCGATCCGGGCAGCTTTGCTCATCGGCATGACCGTAAGCCCGTCCATAACCGCCTCAAGGGCCGGCAGCGGATCGACTTCAGTGACAATCACCTTGGCCCCCAGTCCGCGGGCTCGCATGGCGACACCGCGGCCGCACCAGCCATAACCGCAAACCACAAAATTTGTTCCGGCCAGCAGGCGGTTGGTTGCTCGGATAATGCCGTCGATCGTGCTTTGCCCGGTGCCATATCGGTTATCAAAAAAATGCTTTGTTTGAGCGTCATTTACAGCGACGATCGGATACTGTAAAACCCCGTCAGCGGCCATACTTCTGAGCCGGATGATACCCGTTGTTGTCTCTTCAGTCCCCCCCTGAACCCCGGATAGGAGCTCGGTGCGCTCAGAATGCAGAATGGATACCAGATCGGCACCATCATCCATGGTAAAGCGAGGCTTGGTGTCAAGCACGGCATTGATGTGCTTGTAATAGGTCCGGTTATTTTCGCCCTTGATGGCAAAAACAGGTATTTTATCATGTTTAACAAGGGATGCGGCCGCATCATCCTGGGTGCTGAGTGGATTAGAGGCACACAATGCAACTTTGGCACCACCGGATTTCAGCGTCTGCATCAGGGATGCGGTTTCAGTGGTCACGTGCAGGCAAGCACCCAGGCGCACGCCTTTCAATGGTTTTTCTTTTTCAAATCGTTTTCGGATGCGGTTTAAAACCGGCATGTTCTGATTGGCCCATTCAATCCGCAGCGCACCGCCTTTGGCGAAGTTGATATCCTTAACATCATATTTCATCAGCAATATTTCTCCTTTATAAATCTAAAGACCTGATTTTTCTTTCAGAACCTTGGCAATATCGGTATTCTCCCATGAGAATTCCGGTTCGTTGCGGCCAAAATGACCATAGGCGGCTGTCTTGCGATATATCGGACGCAACAGATCCAGATATTCGATAATTGCCGCCGGTCTCAAATCAAACACTTCGGTGACAAGTTCCTCCACCTTTTTTTTGGGAATCACACCGGTGCCCATCAAATCGACCATCACCGATACGGGTTCAGCTATCCCGATGGCATAGGCGATCTGGATTTCACATTTTTTTGATAGCCCTGCAGCAACAATATTTTTGGCAATATGCCTTCCCATATAAGAAGCGCTGCGATCGACCTTGGATGGATCCTTGCCGGAAAAGCAACCGCCGCCATGGCTGCCCTGCCCGCCATAGGTATCCACAATGATTTTACGGCCGGTCAGGCCACAATCTCCCATGGGACCTCCGATCACAAACCGACCTGTGGGATTGATAAAATAGCGCGTATCACCATCGGTCATCTCCTGCGGAATGACTTTCTTTATCACTTCTTCGATGATCGCATCTTTTAGATCATCATAGCCCACATCCGGCTTATGCTGGGCGGATATCACCACGGTATCCACCCGCTTGGGTGTGCCGTTTTCATATTCAACGGTGACCTGGGATTTACCGTCGGGTCTTAAAAAATCCAGGGCACCATTTTTGCGAACGGTGGCCAGCTGGTTACAGAGTTTATGAGCGTACAAAATCGGCATGGGCATCAGCTCCGGGGTTTCATCGGTGGCAAATCCGAACATCAGGCCCTGATCTCCGGCTCCCTGTTCTTTATATAAACCTTGTCCGGTATTAACGCCCTGGGCAATGTCCGGGGATTGGCGGTCTATACTGGTAATCACCGAGCATGTCTGACAGTCAAATCCCATCTGCGATGAGCGATACCCGATGTCACGTATGGTATCGCGGACGATCTGAGGCATATCGACATAACATTCGGTCGTAATTTCCCCGGATATAAAAGCGAGCCCCGTCGTTACTAACGTTTCGCAAGCCACCCGGCAGTTTTTATCCTGGCCAATAATCGCATCCAGAATGGAATCTGAAATGGCATCGGCGACTTTATCCGGATGACCTTCGGTCACGGATTCGGACGTAAATAAATATTTATCCATCTCTATCTCCTTAATTGGATTTATAGAAGGCCTTTAATCGTTAAATTAAAATCCTTGATAAATTATTAAAACCTCTAGTCTAATTGAAATCCGAAAGATAAGCAAAGCAAAAAATTATTTAAATTTTGGGGTTCTTAAAACAACTGCCCTAAAATGTCAAGGCCGCCAGCGGACGGCTATATTCGATGAATTTAAAGTGCTAACGGCATTGAGTGCGAAAGGTGATTCACATCCAGCATGAGTCAACGACCACCCGGTTTGGAAAACCCAATTAAGTGGTTATTGAATTTGAAAATACTGCAGAACTGTTTTAGTATAAAGTAACAAGAAAAATCCTTCACTACCATCATCTCTAAAACAGCCAACAAAATGGGTTCAATCAATCTGCGGATTGAAAATCCATACGGTGTCTATTGACTGTGAATTTTAGACCAAACAAAATTTTACTTGGATATACACTTTTAGCAATCCATCTGCTTTTTGTATTACTTATCCAGCAAAACAGCTCGGCACAACCAACTCCATCAACAGACGATCCGGTCCGCATCCGGACTGCCTGGTCGGTTGAACGCGCGCGCCCCGGAGAACCGGTCGCACTCGCCATCATTGTCGATATTAAAGACGGCTTTCACATCAATGCCGATGCGAGCCAAGTTCGATCGTTTGAAGACTTCAAACCCTATCCCACCCGAGTCCAGGTGATGGCTGCCACCGAAGGCGTTACCATAGAGACCGCTCGATTCCCGCCGGCAAAACCGATTAAAGTAGACTATTCCAGCGGAGCGCTGATGTCATTTGAGGGCCGTGCCATCATCTACCTGCTGATGAAACTGGATGAACAGATAATGCCGGGATCGATAGGACTGGAAATAAAGGTAGAATATCAAGCCTGTTCGGACAGATACTGCCTGTTTCCACAAAAAAAGCTATTGAAAGAAACGCTTTCCGTGGTCGAATCCGGGGCAACCCTAGCAAAAATAAATCAGGAACTGTTTGCGGATCTCGACTCCGGAGCGTTGATACCATCTTCAGAAACGGTTGACTTTAACCTCTTTGGCTGGGAGTTTTCCATCAATACATCATCGGGATTTGGATGGATGGTGCTGCTGCTCATAGCGGCTTTTGGGGGTTTGCTGCTGAACTTTACCCCGTGCGTCCTGCCGCTGATTCCCATCAAGATCATCAGTCTATCTCATGCCGCCCAGGATCGAAAAAGATGTTTTTTTCTCGGATTAGCAATGTCTATGGGCGTGCTGGTGTTTTGGATCGGCGTTGGCATCTTAATCGCTCTGGTCAGTGATTTTACCGCCACCAATCAATTATTCCAATATCCGCTTTTTACGATCCTGGTCGGCGCCATCATTGGAATCATGGCACTCGGCATGTTTGGTTTCTTTTCGGTACGCCTTCCCCAATTCATCTACCTGATCAATCCTCAGCAAAATAGCGCTCAGGGATCTTTCGGGCTGGGCCTACTGGCAGCCGTATTATCAACGCCCTGTACAGCTCCTTTTATGGGGGCCGCAGCCGCCTGGGCCGCTACTCAAACCCCGCTGACCACCCTGACCACTTTTGCCGCCATCGGTGGGGGCATGGCCCTGCCTTATCTGATTCTTGCGGCGGCTCCCAAACTGGTCAATCGGATGCCGAAAGCAGGGCCCTCCGGTGAGTTGATCAAGCAGGTGATGGGCCTTTTTATGTTAGCAGCGGCTGCCTATTTTTTAGGCGTCGGCATCGGTGCCCTGCTGAGTTCTCCACCCAACCCTCCGAGCAAAATTTACTGGTGGCCGGTAATGGGTTTCGTTGCAAGCGGAGGCTCCTGGCTGGCCTACCGCACCATGCGCCTTGCCACAAAAAAAATAATCAAAACGGTTTTTGTCAGCCTGGGTGTAATTTTGATTGCCTTACCGATCTGGGGGGCCGTGCGGCTGTCCGGGGAGGGGCCTATTGACTGGGTTTATTACACGCCCGAGCGCTTTGACCAAGCCGTGAAACAAAGAAAAATCGTGGTAATGGATTTTACAGCCGAGTGGTGTTTAAACTGCATAGCGCTCGAAGAGAGTGTTCTTCACGATCATAAAATTACCGATCTGCTTGCAAATGAAGATATCATACCGATGAAGGTCGACATCACCAGCAACAACCCTGCCGGAAAAGCAAAACTCAAAGAGGTTGGCAGTCTGACCGTACCTCTGATTGTTGTTTTCGCACCAGACGGCAAGGCCGTCTTTAAAAGCGACTTTTATACGGTGAATCAGGTTTTGAGAGCAGTGCAAGAAGTTCTTGAAAATCCAGGCTAAATTAAATCGCTATTAATGAATAAAAAAATTTTCATATCTATCATCCCTTCATAATAATCCCGAGTCCTGAAGAAGCTTTTTGATGAGTTGATCGGCATCTTTGGCGCCGCCGACTTTGGAATAAAAAACTTTGTGGCTGCCATCATTCATAATTCGAATACAAATAAAAAACGGGGTTCGAACTTCGCCAATCTTCTTGTGGATGGAAAAATTACCGTCCGGGAAAAGGGGAAACGGTATATTATAGGTCTTTTTAAAATATCCGACTTCGAAAGCCGAGTTTCCGACACCGATGCCGACCAGTTTGACTTTCCCTTTAAGTCTTTGGTCGCTTTCGATTTTGCGATACATCTCGTTGACAGAGGGAGCCTCCCTCTGACAGAAGGGTCAGTACATGCTGAATATCTCAATGATAACGACGTCAGCCCTTATTTCAGGAATTGTGAAGCTGTCTTTGCCTGTCACCCCTAAATATTGCCGGTGGTCATCGTTTTGGGGTACGGAAAGTGTAAACTCGGGTAAAACACCTCCTGCGGCAGGTGGTTGGGAATCGGCTTCGCAAAAAGAAGCCGTTAGTAGAAAAATTCCAATTAATACAGCAAAATATTTGCCGGCCGCCCTCATATTAAATGCTCTCCATAAAATGTTGCTATAAAAGGCTGCAGCGGGATAACCCGTTAAAAACTGAAACCGAACAAAATCGGGTATCTTTTTTCACACTGGCCAACTGATTTCAGCCATGCGGATTAATGCAGGTCCCTACTAGCAGGAAGCCATTCTTAAAGAAGGCCGTAAGTTCAATATTATATATTGATTATAGGAACACACCTTTGGCTGTCAAGGTTGGTTTTACATCATTTCTCTGCGGAAATATGCTTGCAAAGATATTGCGACTGTGCTAATCGAAAACGCTTTAAACAGGTTCTTTGGTTCTAATGAATCACTATGGTTTTTAATTATAAAAAAAATCAAGCCTGGGCCGAAAGCCTTTCAATCGTAATGCAAATCGGCCTGACAATGGCCGGTTGTATCGTTTTTTGCTTTTTTATCGGATTGTATCTGGACAAATGGTTGGGAACAAAAGGAATTTTTGTAACCATCTTTATCATTTTAGGGGTCGGCGGCGGGGCAATTACCGTTTATCGGCAAATTTCAGAAACACTTAAAAACCCGCCGGAAAACACAAAAGATTCAACAAATGGAAGCCGTTAAGCAGGTCCAAAAAAAATACGCCACCCGAGCACTGACCCTGTCCATCATTGTCGGGCTCCTTTTTATCCTGATGGGCCAAAAATCGATAGGCAAGGGTTTGGTGCTGGGAACGGTCTTCAGCGTGCTCAATTTCATTTTAATGGGCCAATCTATTAGGTGGAAATTAGGCCACTCAAAAGCAAAAACGCTTTCTATTGCAATGGGCTCCATTTTTTTCAGATACCTTCTATTGGCTATACCGCTTATTGTAGCGATCAGATTTGAGCAGTTTCATTTAGTCGCAGCCGTCCTGGGCATCTTTATGATTCAGCTTGTCATTCTGGCCGATCACATACGAACACTTATTCCCTCCATTCGAAGAAAACAAATTTAGTCAGAAACGTTATGGGCGAACTTGGAAAGTTACATCAACTCATCATTCCGGTTTTTGGACACAACATTACCATAAATCTTGAAGTCGTGGTCATGACATGGATTGTCATTGCGCTACTGATTATACTGGGCCTGTTTGCCAGTTATAAAAGAAAAATACTTCCCCGACCCATTCAGGCCCTGGGGGAATTGATTGTATCCATGTTATACGGCCTTACGGAGGATGCGATGGGCAAGGAACTGGCCAAAACCTATGCCCCCCTCATATGTGCCCTGTTCATGTTTCTGCTTGTATCCAACTGGCTGGGCATGATCCCGCACCTTGAGGAACCGACGAAAGATCTGAATACGACTTTAGGTCTGGGAATTATGGGTTTTTTTATTGCCCATTACGCCGGAATTCGGTCCAAGGGGTTTAAGGCCTATATCAAAGAATATTTTCAGCCCATATTTTTCATGATGCCGTTGAATTTAATCGGCGAGGTGGCCAAGATCGTATCCATTTCCTTTCGTTTATTTGGAAATATCATGGGCGGATCGATCATTATCCTGGTGGTTTCTTACCTGACATACAGCCTTGTCCTGCCGCCGTTTTTATACGGCTTTTTTGCCCTTTTTGTCGGCACGATACAGGCGTTTGTTTTTACCATGCTCACAGTGGTTTATATCTCAGTCCAGGTGAAGTGACAGATGGGATTTGAAGTTGAAACAGTTATTAAAATAGCCGCCTATACCGGCGGCGGCATCGCCATGGGCCTTGGAGCGGTTGGCGCCGCAATAGGCGAGGGATATACTGCTGCCAGAGCCAATTTAGCAATCTCGCGCAATCCGGAAATTTCAGGCGACATTTTTAAAAGCATGCTGGTGGGGCAGGCCGTCGCCGAGTCAGCCTCGATTTTTGCCCTCGTCATTGCCATTCTATTGCTTTTTATGGATGCCGCCACACCCAGTCTCTTAAAAGCCGCCGCGTTTTTAGGTGCCGGTTTGAGCATGGGCTTTGGCGCTATCGGGTCCGGTATCGGGTCCGGTTATCCGGGCGGCGAGGCTTGTTTTGGAATTTCGCAGCAACCTGCAGCCGATTCGCAATTAACCACCAATATGCTCATCGGATCAGCCGTGTGCCAGACGCCGGCGATCTTTTCGATGGTGGTGGCCCTGATGTTAATTTTTATCGATTTTGGCAATGCGCCTCTAACTCCCACATGGGCCGCCTTTATCGGAGCCGGTTTAAGCATGGGGCTCGCTGCCATCGGCTCCGGATACGGCGGCGGACTGGCAGCCGGTGCCAGCTGTGAGGGCATCGCCAGATCACCGCAATCCGTAACTAACGTAACCACCATTATGCTCGTGGGACAGGCGGTCTCGCAAACCCCGTCGATATTTGGACTGTTAATCAGTTTTATTTTAATGTTTAAATCATTTCCCGAGTCCAGCATGCTGGCAACTCCCATGGCGCTTTTAGGTGCCGGACTATGCATGGGATTTGGCGGAATCGGGCCCGGAATCGGCAATGGAATGGCCGCCGAAGGCGCGGTGAGATGGGTGGCCCGAAATGTCGAACATTCAAACGAACTCATGCGGATCATGCTGGTTGGACAGGCCGTCTCGCAATCAACGGCTATTTATGCCATGGTTGTGAGTCTGGTGTTAATATTTGTGGTTTAATATGTATGGATTCTATTTTATTTTTGTTTTTTGACAGGATCTACAGGATTAACTGGATATTTCATAAAAGGAGGCAAAAATGGCAATTGAAGGTGCAGAAATTGTAAAAGCAGCCGCATTTATCGGAGCGGGTTTGTCAATGGGGCTCGGTGCCATCGGCCCGGGTGTCGGTGAAGGTATGGTTGCGGCCAAAGCTTGTGAGGCCATCGGCAAAAACCCCAGGGAAGCCGGCCTGCTAACCCGAACCATGCTCGTCGGACAGGCAGTGGCAGAGTCCACGGGGATATACTCACTGGTTGTCGCTTTGTTGCTTTTATTTGTTGTCTAACATGAACGGCCAAGGGATTAAAAAGTTGCGCCAAACATTTTTTGACCGACTCGCTGCAACCCGATTGGAAGACTGACAATGCAAATTATCAGCAACGTTGCGCTCATCAGTATCAATGAAACGTTAATCTTGCAGATCATTTCTTTTCTGATTTTTCTGTTCATTATCAACCGGATTATGTTCCGTCCGCTGCGCAAGGTAATGAATGAAAGAGAATCTTATATTGAAAATATCCAGAAGGATATCATCGCGGCCGAAAACCAATTTGAAGATTTAACGAACCAGATACAGGCGCAGGAAAAAGCCGTCAGAAATGAAGCCTTTGCACAAAAGGAACAGCTGGAGGCATCCGGCGGTCAACAGGCAGCTGAAATATTGGCATCTACCCGGGAAGAGATTAACACCTTAAGGGCCGAGGCTCAAAAGGAAGTCGATGCCCGAATCTCAGCAGCCAGAAAATATGTTCAAAAAGAATCTCAAGACCTGGCGAAAAATATTATCGAAACGGTCCTGTATCGAAGTCGGCCTTCATGAGACGAAATAACCATATCGCATTTTTCGGCTGTTATTTGATCGCCGTTTTTGTTGTGCTGCTTTTAGGCAGCACGGACGCCCTGGCAGCCGAAACCACGAAAAATTGGCGATCCACATTTGACCTGGTGATGCGGTGGTTAAATTTTGTAATCATCGCGTTTATCCTGGTAAAGTTTGGCAAGAAACCGATCAAAGATTTTTTAGCAAACCGCAAACAAGAGATCGATCACCAGATTACAAAATATGAGCAGCAAAAAGAAGCAGCTGAAGAAAAAATTGCAGAAGCAACTCAAATGCTTAAAAATAGCATCGCCCGTTTTGAAAAAATAAAAAAGAGAATCGTTGAGGACGGCGAAAAGAAAAAACAACAAATCATTGAAGGCGCCCGGCAGGAGAGCAGGATCTTGCTGGAAGGAACCCAGCAGAAGATCGAAAACCAGATCAGGGAGGCCATAAATTTAATTCGATCCGAGCTGATTGATTCAGCTATAGCGTTGGCAGAGAAACGGTTGCCTGAAGAAATTACCGCAGTCGACGAGCAGAAACTGCTTGATCATTTCATGGAAAGCACAGCCGGCAAATAATCTGAAAATGGTAACAAAAGAAAATTCAATCGCAGAGTTTGTAAAGCAGCAAATCAGAAAATGGGAAAGCGGTCCTGCCGGGGAAGAAGGCAAACCAGAAGTCCGCATTCCGGTTATTACCGTCAGCATGGAACCGGGAAGTGGCGGCAGCCTCGTCGCCGAGGAGGTCGCCGACCGATTAGGTTTTGATTACTTTCACAGGGATATTATCAAGGGCATCGCCAAAAGCGCCAAAATACGGACCACGGTCATCGAGACGCTTGAAAAAGACCGGCTCTCAGGAATTGATGATTTTTTATCCTCCCTTTACAAAGACCAATATCTCTATCCCGGAATCTACATGGAGCACCTTCTCAAGGTTGTCAGTACCATCGGAAAGCATGGTCGAGCAGTAATCGTGGGTCGCGGCGCAACTTTTCTTC
>JAUVTR010000173.1 GCA_030601425.1 Desulfobacterales bacterium | reverse complement strand
TTGCCCTTATAGTCGACTTCAACCAGCATGTTCCGGAGACATTGATTGACCGTCTGGGGCATGGTGTGTGACAGCGTCCCGGGATCCATCGAATCGGTGGTCGAGCCTCCGGCCGAACCAAGTCTTAGGCGGCCACCCCGTTTGGGACCAGCGGCCTCAGCCGATGTGCCCAACAGCGCCGGGGAAACAGCCGCCATCAGGCCTAAAGCAGACACGCGGGCGATAAACTCGCGGCGGGTAATTTTTCCTCGGGTTAACAATTTTTCTAGCTCTTTTAATGTCGACATATTCAACTCCTCCTTTCATAGGCCGGATTGGTTTGTTTACATATCCGGCAGGTAATATTTATTAAACAAATCACGCTCAGCTATTCTGCGTGGCTTTATTGCAAACAAGTTTCTGGTTCATTCAGGTTAGCAGTATGCCAGGTAAAATGTCACTCCTTTCCGGGATGCATCGCAACCCGTATGATTCAAAAGAATTTCGACTAAATGTTTATGCCATACACAAACCCGCAAGTGCAAGAAAAAAATGAAATAAAATCACCAAATGGATAGTATTCATTTTATTAAAGTCACTAATTCTCAATTGCAAACGGTAAGCATGGCACCAACCCGGGCCGATTATATTTCACAAAAATCTCTGACCCGGATGACCGGTCAGGGAAACCGGATTCACGACCGCCACTCCTGCATTATGCCTCCATAAAGCATCACCTCATTTCTCTCATAAGTGTCATCAAAATTCCATGCCTTCGATCATCCATTACCCCGTAAAATGGGAGCCAATTAGTGCCCATTCACGATAAGTGAATGGCGCTATCACGTTTCCAATTCATAAATGAAGATTTTTTTCGTTGGGCCCCGCCACACGGCGGGATTTCACGTCTTGATTCTTTGCATTAATGTGTTCAACAAGCCGCACAAGGGTTTGCAGCGAGACGTACTTGTTGTACGTCGCAGCTGAAAACCCGCGGAGAACGCTGCACAACGGGAAAAAGACCATTTATGGATGGAAACTAATCGTATTGACCGAGCTCATCAACCAACTCCTGAAACCAGTCAATCTTTTCCAGCGGAGCAATAGCCGGCACTTCGCAGCCGGACGCCAGAATATATCCACTGTCGCGTGGGGCGCTATCAATACAATTTATCATGGCCTGCTTCATCTGGTCTCTGCTGCCTGAAAAGAAAAGATTGGTATTCAGGTTACCGATGAGGACTGCCTTTCCGCGGGTTGCCTCCACCGCTTTTGCCAGATCCGTCGGCGCATCAATACTGATATTGGTCGCGCCGGTATCGACCATATCTTCTAAAATAGGATCAACATAGCCACAAATGTGAAGCCCCAGGCCAACCTTTTTGGCCTTGAAATGGTCAAAGATCTGCCTGTGATAAGGGAAGACGAGCTTTCGGTACATTTTAGGCGAGATAAGGCTGCAGGAGGCCGGGGCTTCGGAATAACCAAGACCCACCCCCAGTGGAATTATGGCTTCCGCAAAGCGAATAGACGCCTGCGTGCAGAATTGCATCAGCTCATGGACATAATCCGGATCTTTCATCGCATCCCTGATCAATTCAGCGGCATCTCTGAGGCCGATGGCGATTGTCCAGGGGCCTGCTATCACCGCTGATACAATCGCATCACCGATGATCTTTTTGGTCTCGGCCACAGCCTCCAAATAACCGGGAAGGCGTCCATCCTTTGTTGGGTCCGGAAGCTTTAGGCTGCTCAGTTTGCCCTTATCTTCAAGTGCAAATTTCGTAGAAATACAAAGGCTGTCTTCGGGATATTTAAGCTCATTGCCTATGGCCTCTACGTCCGTGAGTAAATCCCACATCATCAGAAGGATATCCGGTTTGTAGCGCTCATAAGCCGCGACCTGCGCCTTTACAAAAATTTTGGGATCCAATAAGAATTCCCTGATGGATGCACCGATAAGCTGAGTGTTGCACTGACCCGTGAAGAGGTAAGCCGGGATTCGATCGATCTGAGGCTTCTCATTCGTAAACGTCTTTTTAAAAGCCGCTGAAATTCTCTGCGCCCCGCTAAATGCTTGCATCTATAATTCTCCCTTCTCCTGCCAGATTTTCATCTGTTCCTGATAGGACGGGGGAAATGTTGCCTGGAAATTAAGGAAACTGGTGATCGGATAACGGACACCCGCTTTATGGGTGTTGGCCAATCCGTCCAAAACCGAATCTGTCTTTGAGACCGGGATCATAAAGGCCATCTCATAATCCTGGGTCATTCCGAAGATCCGGTCACCGTTTCCGGGAACCACATAACGGCATTCATCATTGTTTATCACCGTAATAATGGATGCGCACCCCAGCCTTCCCATGGAAGAGGAAGAAACAGCTCCCCCTTCATTATAGAGCGCCCCTTGAACAAGTCTCATAATTTGAGCCGGATTGCCGTACACCATAAACAGATCGGGTTCAAAAGCCGCACGGTTCAAGGGGGCAACCATGATGTGACTGTAAAGCCCGTGTTCAAAACGGTCGATGAGGTCCTCTTCCTTTTTTCCGATCTCCTTCGAAGCGGTGAACATTCCCGCGGCGATATTGCCTTCATTAAAAAAATCGATGCCTTCGAAAAAACCAAAGGGAGCAGCGCCCAAAGCGCAATGCATGTCGTCTTTGCCCATCGCCACCGCCCAGCCTAATTTCCGGGCCATACCGATTCCCTGGCAGATGGCGACCTTTATTTTCATTTGCTGAAAGGGGCGACGCGTTTTTTCAGGTATTTCCTTTTCGGATTTCAACATCTTAATGGCCAGCGGGAAGGTGAGCGGCCGGATATAGGTATTTAATGCCTGTTCGACTTCTTTCAAATCTGCCATTACAACCTCCTTAATCCCTTAGCAGGTTACTTTTTTTTCCTGATATTCTTTGATTTTTTTAATTAATGCCGGAACAAACTCCCGGCAGTCATCAACAATGCCGTAATCCACCTGTTCGAATACGGGTGATTTGGCATCGTTGTTAATCGCGACCATGACCTGGGCGTTATTGATACCGACCATATGCTGCTGTTCACCGGAGAGCCCGACCCCGATATAGAGTTCCGGACTTACCACCTTACCACTCTGTCCGATCATCGTTTCCAGGTCGGCCCAACCTTCGTCAACAGCCGGCCGGGTCGACCCCAGAGCAGCATTAAGTGCCCGGGCTAAATCAGCAATTTTGCTCCACCCCTCCGGATCACCGGCGCCGGCTCCGCCGGCCACGACGACGGGAGCGGATTCCAGCGCCACACCGTCGGTCGCCTCCCGGACGACTTCCAGAGTTTGAATCCGTCGGGAGATATCCACGGGAACATCAAGCGGTATAATCTCACCTGTCCGGGTTTCATCCAGTTCAGGTTTGGGGAAAACCCCCTGCGCAACGGTGGCCATCTGCGGGCGTTTTTGCGGACACATTATCGAGAGCAAACCACCATATGCCGGGATTTTTGCATCTAAGATTTTATTCTCGTCCAACACCAGATCGATGCAATGCGCCGTCAAACCGGTTTGCAGTCTGGCGGCCACCAATGGTGCAAGCTCTCTTCCCATAAAGGTGGAGCCGATAAGCATAATAGCCGGTTGCCGTTCTCTGGCGAGATTAACGATCATTTCGCAATAAATTTCCGGTTGATAAAATTCCAGTTGCGGGCTGTTGCCCAGGTAGACCTTATCCGCACCGGCAGCAATCAACAGCCGGGCTTGTTCCTGAATATGATCCCCCAAAAGGACCGATTCTACAGAAGTCCCTAACTCATCAGCCAGTTTGCGCGCCTGACCGATGAGTTGAAACGACACGCCTAAAATTTGACAGTCAATCTGCTCGGCGAGGACCCAGACAGAACCCTGTGAATTTTCCATTTTTCTTTATAAAACTCCTACATCTGCAAGTTTTTGGACCAAAAACTCTGCTTTTTCCTCTCTGGTGCCGGCAATTATTTCAGCTTCGCGTTTACTTTCCGTGCTGCTGAGTTCTGAAACAATTGTCGGTGAACCCTTCAAACCCACAGCTTCTGCCGGCACCCCCAGGTCACTGATTGCCCACCGGGTAATTTCTTTGGTGCGGGCCTTGATAATTCCTGAAAAACTAAGCGTCCTGGGAGTGTTCAGATCTCGGGTTACCGTAAAAACAGCCGGAAGTTTCACCTGCATCAGGCGGTATCCATTTTCAAGGCTTGCCTTTACCTTCCACCGGTCCCTATCGGATTCGACAATCTCTTTTACCATCGTCACGACGGGTATATTTAAAATCGCCGCAATTTCCGGACCCACCCATTCGGTGCTCCCATCGCTGCTGGCCATTCCGCAAATGATCACATCATAAGCGCCGATCTTTTCAATACCTTTTGCAAGGGTAAAGGCCGTGGCATAGGCATCCGCACCGCCAAAAGCCGGATCACAAAGCAAAAATCCCTGATCGGCACCCAGAGCCAAACACTCTTTAACGATATTACCCGCCTCAGGAGGTCCCATACTGAGCACGGAGATGTGAACATCAAACTGCTCTTTGAGCTGGAGCGCAGCTTCCATTGCATTTTTATCAAGCGGATTGACCACCAGTGGAACGTCACAGCGCATCAGGGTTTTGCTGTGCGGATCAATTTTGATGTTGCACGCCTCTTTGGGGTCGGGAACGGCTTTGACACAAACGATGATGTTTAACATTGTATGAATCCTATTGAAATAATTTTGTTTGTGAAGTTTTGGTCATTTGAATTTTGAAAATTGAAAATTTGTTTCGGATTTAGATATTCGGATTTCGAATTTATTTTCTGCTTGGTTTACGCGAGCACCCAGCGGCCGATGATCACTTTCATAATATCGGAAGTGCCGGCCGAGGGCCCCAGAACAAACGAATCGCGCAAGAATCGGGTTACCGCATATTCTTCCATACAGCCATAGCCGCCATGAATATCAACGGCCATTTTGGCGGCCTTCTGGGCGGCTTCACAGGTAAAGTATTTTGCTACGGCAAATTCATTGCTTGACCGCTGACCTTTGTCCTGCAAAGCTGCTGCCCGGTATGCCAGAAGACGACCGGCTTCCAGTTCTATTTTCATCTCGGCCAGTTTGTTTTGGATTGCGGGTAAGGCGCTTATCGGTTTGCCGTAGAGAATTCTTTCATTGGCAAATTTTACAGACTCTTCCAGACAGGCGACCTGCAATCCTAAGGCACAGCCGACCATGCCGCCCCTGCCGACATCGCCAATCGCAGCCATTGAAACCCGCAAGCCTTTGCCTTCCTCTCCAAGCAGCTGGCTCTTTGGAATCCGAAGATTTTCAAACGCCAGTTCTCCCGTATTGCAGCCGCGCATACCGACTTTGTGCTCTTTGTGGGTCGCCCGCCATCCGTCCATGTCCCTGTCAATCGTAAAGACACAAAATAGTTTGGGATCATCTTCGGACTTTGTTAAAATATTAATGGTGTCGGCAATGTGGGAATTGGTAATAAAGCATTTGCGGCCATTGACGATAAAATCATCGCCATCTTTCTTATAGGACGTCCGGATTCCAGTCGGATCGGAGCCCCCGGTAGCCTCGGTTACCGCCGTTGTCGACAGTCGCTCGCCTTTGGCCAGCGCGGGCAAATATTTCTTTTTGAGTTCATCACTTCCGGATTGCACAATCGGCTCGATTCCCAGTGCAAAGACCTGGAGCATCATGGCTGTGGCAACCGAAATTCGGCTGATTTCCTCAAGGGCGATCATACGTGCCGTATACCCCAACCCCAGGCCGCCAAAATCTTCCGGAATGGTTAGCGCCATCATCTCGGCTTCACCCAGGGCCTTGACGACTTCATCGCTGACCTCGCCGGTTTTTTCCATCTCAGCCACGTGGGGCGCCACGCTGGTTTCCGCAAACTCGCTTGCGGCTTTTCTGAACATTTCCTGTTCTTCGGTAAAGGTAAAATCAATCATGTGTAACCTTCCTTTCCTCAACCCCCATTGAGCGACAACGCTCCATGGGGCAGTTAATCGTTATTTGTTATTTGTTCAAAATATTCAATGAGTGACTCGATGGATTTGTCGAGGCTATCTTTGGATTTATTGACGCCATATGATAAAGAGGCACCCAGCATTCCGTTAAATAAAATTTCGGTGACGGCGTCGGTGTTGACGCCCTTTCCTAATTCGCCGGATTCTTTTCCCTGTTCTAATAGTCTTTTGATCAGGCCTTTAAGTCCGATAAAGCCCTTTTCAATTTCTTTTGATAAATGCGGGCGTTGGTTATTGAGTTCGGCCGAAAGGGTAATAAAAACGCAACCCCCCGGAAAATTTTCAGCATCTTTTAAGTAGCGGTCTTTATAATTGTTCAGAAGTGTGGTGATCTTACGGGTTGGACTTTCTACTGCATCCAGACCTGCAAGATTCTTTTCACGCCAGATTCGGCGAGCTTCATCGAGGACCGCGAAGAAGAGGTCCTCTTTGCTGGAGAAATGATTATAGAATCCGCCCTTGGAGGTGTCGGCAGCTTCTAATATATCCTTAATCGATGTGCTTAAAAGGCCTTTTAAGGAGAAGAGTTTCAAGGACTCGTGGATAATTTTTTCTTTTAAGTTCATCATGCGAATCCTTATAAAAGTTGGCGAGACAGACCGGTCGGTCTTGATTTCTTTAATATGATGTCACCCCGCTGTCAAGGAAAATTTTCACGTCTCGGAATTTCTATAATAGTTTGAAATCATGAAGTTTTTAACGACATTTATCTTTATGCCACCTACATGGAATGATGGAACACTGGAATAATGGTCAAAACCGCATAACTTCAGTGTTTGGATTAAGGTTTGTTGATCCATGATTGGTTTATCTCATGAATCATGATATTTTCTAATGCGATGCAATACAGACCCAATATAGCGCTAAAGCTTCACTTCGTGCCCATTATTTCAATTGTGAGCGAAGCGAACTAATTTACGATATTTTAATTATAAAAGGTTATAAACAAATGAATCTAAACCAGCTGAAGATTTTCTATTACGCCGCCAAAAACGCCAATCTGAGTGTCGCTGCCGAAAAACTGTTCATTACCCAACCGGCGGTAACCAAAGGGATCCAACGCTTACAGGAACACTATGAAATCAAATTTGTTGACTTTGTTGGGAAAAAGCTGGTCCTGACCGATGCAGGGGCAGTGCTGTACCAAATTGCGGAAAAGATTTTTGAATTGGAAAACCAGGCAGAGGAAAGCATCCGTGATTTTCAACAAAGAAAAAAAGGACATATCCGAATTCTCTCGAGTGAGAGTTTCGGCGATTATTACCTCCCGCGGATCATCATCCCATTTAGCAAAGCGTATCCGCGTATCCGGGTTTCAATGAGCATTCTGCCTACGGAACTGGTAGTGGAAAATACGGCCAGCCTGAATTGCGATCTGGGGTTTATTTCTTACCCCATCGAGCATAAAAAGCTGGTCGTACAAGAGGTTCTGGAAGATAAACTGGTCATCATTACCCCACGCCATCACCCGTTAACGGTTAAAAAGCGCTTGGCCCCTAAGGATCTGGAAGGGCAGCAGTTTATCATGCATGAGAAAGGATCTGCTCCCCGGAGGGCCATTGAAGAATTTATGCGCAAAAGCAGCATTTCTGTAAAAATTCCATTAGAGCTTTCCAGCAACCGCGCCATTAAACGCGCCGTGGAGGAAGGAATCGGGATTGCCCTTATTTCCAGGAAAGTAGCCAACGAAGAGATACGCGCCAAAAGAATGAATGCGATTAATTTGGTCCACCCGGCAATGAAACGCAAATTTTTTATGGTTCATCACAAAGACAAATACATTTCCGAGTCCCTGCGGCTTTTG
>JAUVTR010000097.1 GCA_030601425.1 Desulfobacterales bacterium | reverse complement strand
CGGCTAAAAATTTTCTTGCGCCTGATCTCCTGCTGCAGCCCGAAAGTGGTTACCGACATCAGCAGCACGCCTGAACCGGAAAACTGCGCCTGTGTCGGTGAACTGGGCCAGGATCTCGGCATTGTAGCATCCACGATCTCGCATCACATAAAAGAGCTACGTCAGGCCGGGCTCATCCGCATAGAACGCAGAGGGCAGAAAATCGAGTGCTGGATTGACCCGGAGACTTTAACAGCCCTGCAGGGGTTTTTTTCAAAACAAACACTTGGCTGATTTTTTTTGCCTAAAAGATTCGATAGTTTTCGAACTATAAAATATTTATCACCAACAGGGAGGAAAAATATGGAAACCAGAGACAAAGAAGAAATCCGGGAAGCCGTTCGGGAAAGCTATGGAAAAGTGGCAAGAGCCGGAGGCGTTTCTATCGGGACGCGTCCAACAGCATCCTGCTGCGGTCCATCAGACACTTCCGCTGAAACAAACGCGGCGGCTTCTTGCTGCGGAGGTTCGGAAGTTACGCCTGAACAAATGTCGACTGCCATGGGATATTCAAAGGAGGAGATCGCCGGGGTTATCGAAGGTGCGAATATGGGGCTGGGTTGCGGCAACCCCGTAGCCCTCGCTTCGCTTAAACCCGGCGAAACAGTGGTGGACCTGGGCAGTGGCGGTGGTTTTGATTGCTTTCTGGCAGCCAAGCAGGTAGGTGAAAGCGGGCAGGTCATCGGTGTGGACATGACACCCGAAATGATTTCCAAAGCCAGAACAAATGCAGAAAAAATGGGAGCAGCTAATGTCGAGTTCCGATTGGGTGAAATCGAACACCTACCCGTAGCCGACAATAGTGCGGATATTATCATGTCAAATTGTGTAATTAACTTATCCCCGGACAAATTAAACGTATATCGCGAAGCCTTCCGTATACTCAGACCCAACGGTCGTTTGGCCATCTCCGACATCGTAGCCACTGCTCCGCTGCCGGAAGAAATTCAGAAAGACCTGGCTTTAGTGTCCGCCTGTGTGGGAGGCGCCGCAACGATTGATGATACGGTAAAAATGCTGCAAGATGCCGGTTTTCAGGAAATCAAAGTCAAACCAAAAGATGAAAGCCGTAAGCTCATTTCAGAATGGGCGCCGGGAGAAAATTATAACGCAGGAGAATATATCGTTTCCGCATATATTGAGTCTGTAAAGCCGTCCTGATCAATTTTAAAAGACACAAAAATAATTTTTAAGGAACTCATCATGGAAACGCAAGCACTTCGCCAGGAAGTCACCAAACTCAAAACTGAAAAAGAGGCCCTTAAGGTTAAAAGCAAATTGTTTGAGAATTTTGCGGCCATGGCTCACTCATGCTGCCGGGCTCCGACCACAGCCGAATGGACAGAGCTGAAAGACACTTTACAAAAGACTTTGCAATTTTCCATAGAGCTGACCCGGGCTGATAAGGGCAGTCTGGTTTTGCTCGACAGCAAAGGTGTCGTTTCCGACACGATCAATAAACCAGCCGGTAACGGTCTGAAGCATCATTCCCGATTGATCGGTCGCGTGTTGGACAAAGGGCTGTCCGGTTGGGTGAGCGGCCACCGTCGGGTCGGATTAATTAACGATACAACTAACGACGATCGCTGGGCAGCACATTCTCATCAGCCGCAAAGCGTTCGCTCGGCGTTGGCTGTACCTATCCTTAAAGGCGAAGAATTGCTGGGCATACTCACCTTGCATCACTCCCAGCCGCAGCATTTTGGCCCGGAATTGGTTGAGCAAATGCAGGCCACATCCGACCAGATCGCCCTGACCCTTGAAAACGCCAGGCTTTACGGAAAATTAGATGAATCCTATCGGTCCTTGGACAAATCCAAACAGGAAATTGAGGCCTATTCAAAAGCGCTCGACGATGAACTGGAAAAAGCCAGGCAAATTCAAAGGGACTTTCTGCCGGACCAAATCCCACAGCTACCCGATTGGGAGATCGCAACCTATTTCGCACCGGCCAGGCAGGTATCCGGCGATTTCTATGATGTCTTTTCATTACCGGGTAACAACCTGGGGATTGTGATTGCAGATGTTTCCGACAAGGGCGTGGGGGCTGCGCTGTACATGGCGCTAATTCGAAGCTTAATCCGAGTTTTCTCCGGCCACATTAGCTTACATGGATTTTCCAATTTTTCCGTTAATAACGGCTTAACAGCGTCGGTTGCGACGCAGGCGGCTACCGCTGACCAGTTGAACGCACTCAACGCCGTGAAGCTTACAAATGACTATATTGCCCATGAGCACTCTAAAGAGGGCATGTTTGCCACTCTGTTTTTTGGGGTGATAGATCCCGATAGCGGCGCGCTGGCATACATTAATGCCGGGCACGAGCCTCTAGTTATCGTTAATTCAGCCGGCGTAAAGCAAAGCCTGAAACCCACGGGACCGGCTGTGGGGATAACGCCCGATATGAAATTTGAGATCCAGCAGGTTCGAATTGAACCCGGAGATATGTTGATCGGCTATACCGATGGCGTGACAGAAGCCCTTTCTCCAAACGGAATTTTATTTTCCCGGAAGCAGCTGTTATCCATTTTAGAGCAGCCGGCCTCTTCCGCCTCCAGCCAGGTGGAGCGCATTAAAACCAATGTTCTTAAACACATCCACAACTCTCTATTATCAGATGACATTACCATGCTGGCCGTGCAACGCTTACAACAACAAATGAGCTAAAATTAAAAATGATCTAAAATGCCTAAAGTTATGGTGTCGCTCGCGCTCCATCTTTTTTAAAAGGTGCAAATCCTATTTTGGGTTATCGAGGACGAGTAGGATTTACGGTTCCATATGCATCGTTCTCGTCGTCGTCCTCGTACTCTTTCTCGACACAAAATTGCGCAGCTTCTTCACCATCCTCTGTTAGATGACAGAATTCCTCAAGGCATTTTAGCTCATTTTAGGCATTTTAGGCACTTCTAACTTTAGAGCACCTTTGGAACTTTTTTCCTCTGTCTTCCAAGATGAACTGCTAATTTTGAGATAGCTTATAGTATTACCTCGCAATTTTTTAGCTAGATTTGACTTTAGGCTCCCATATCTGATAATCCTTCGATTATATTCTAAAAATTAAATTCTTCTCCTTACGCGCTGACGCTCAAATCAGCACCTATCGGCTATTTAGGACTTTAATCGCGTCGACCTTGCCAGTTATTATGCGAAAGGTCATTTGAGCTTAAATTGGAGGAATCCGTATGCCCGGTGGGTACAGCAAAATAGCATGCCATCATCGAAGCCTGGCAGGCGTGGCAGTCATCCTGGTGTTTATGACCTGCTGTATCTGATCTTTATAGGCCTGTTGTTCTTAGAATCCAATGGACTGCTGTGGGAGCTTTTTCAAATTGGAATTCACCTGGGTCAGGTTCTGGTATTGATCTTTATTTCCCTCACATTTTTCTGGGGCAATTTGTTCGGCAAAAAACCCATTTACGATATCATCCGCAAAAATTCATCCTTAAACGCAAACGAAATCCTCAACGCGATGTTAGAATCTTTAAAGCGTTTCCAAAAAGGCGCTAAAATAGAAGATGACATCACATTGGTGGTCATTAAAATCAAGGATTAATCGATTTACACATTGCGTTGCACATTCACATTCATGCTGTCGTAGGAACGAAAGATTAATTTCTCACGCTCCAATTTTTCTTTCGGAAAAGGTCGCGGTTGCAAAGTTTTTAATTTTTCACAGGCGTCATCTTTGGAGGGTATGGCGTTGAGCCCCTCGCCAAGCTTTTGGCCGGACACCGTATCCAATACGACGGCAGTTTTTCCGTCAGATACAACTGAAAAGGGAAGCGGGTTCTCACAAAGAAGCCGTGAGGCGGCCAATATTTCTCTTTCGCGGGATCCCAGGGAGGCGGCCGCACATTTAATGGTCATAAAGCGGGTGGACCCGCCGTCAATGCTGACAACAAGGTCGATTTGCGAGCGATAGGTTTCGCCGGCAACGGTCATTTCAATATCAACATCGACCTCAATATCTTCTTTTGCAAACCCTTTTTCATTCACCAGGAATTGCGCAACCACCTGCCGGTTTTCTTCGGCACCGACATTTGGGACTTCTTTACCGCTGATAAAATCGGTGATCAGGCTATAGGTTTTGGGCGTATCAGACATGATAATATTTCACCACAGAGCACACAGAGAATAAAAGTTAAATTTAAGCCTTCACCACCTTCTCCCTGTCCTCAGCACTCAGTCCTCAATCCTCAGTCCACAGCACTCAGTCCTAATACCTTGACTTTGAGCTTTGCGACTTCTTCATGCCGGGTGTCGTAATTCGTTTGGCATCCACCCAGAGTCCTTCAAGATCAAAAAATTCACGAACCGGCTCGTAGAACACGTGTATAATCACATGACCGTAATCCAGCAATACCCAATGTCCCACTTTGGTTCCTTCCACACTGAGCGGCTTGATTTTATACTTTTTTAAATTGACAACAATAGCATCCGCAATCGCATTAACCTGGCGGTTCGACCGCCCGCTGCAGATAATAAATACATCTGCTATGGAGGTAAGATCAGCGACATCGAGTACGACCAGATTTTGTGCTTTCTTTTCCGAAGCCGCTTTAATGTAAAGATCGAGCGAAAGGACTGCATCTTTGCTCATTTATAAAGTCCTTTTGATTGAATAAATTCTGCCACTTTGGCGGGTACCAGATGTTCGATGGTCTTCTTTTTTTTAACGTTCTCCCGAATTTTCGTCGAGGAGATATCCATGGCATCGATATCAACGATATGAATGGGCGGCTTGCCTTCTGAACTATAGCAGCCAGGCGCAGCCAAGAATTCATAATCCTCCGATAGAGTGAATTTAAAGTAATCCTCAAGGATTTTCCAGCCCTGATGGGCGTCCGGGTAATCCTCATCGGGACGCGCCATGACGATAAAAGCAATCTGTTCAAGCAATTTTGCGTGAGATTTCCAGGTATTGATTTCAAGGAATGCATCAAGACCCATAACAAGGTAGATCCGGGAATCATCCGCAAACGTTTGTTTAAAATGGTAAACCGTATCAATGGTATAAGAAGGCCCCGGGCGATTTAATTCAACATCAGAAACCGTTATGCCGGAAAGACCTTCAATGGCCAGGTGGATCATCTCCAGGCGATCATCGGCGTTTGCCACCGCGCCGGGTGTTTTATGAGGAGGCAATGCGGCTGGAATTAAAAAGACCTGATCCAGATTAAAGCCTTTTTTAACTTCTAACACGGCCCGAAGGTGCCCCAGATGGATGGGGTTAAAGGTGCCGCCGAATAGTCCGATATGCATTTTAGAAGCCCGTATTGAAGATCGGTGCGAATTCCAAAGCCGGTAAAAGTTACATTAAAATTTTTTCTCGTCTTTGAATCAATTTCTAAATTCGAATTTCGAAATCAGAAACAAATCCTAATATCAAATGACAAAAATTCAAAAATCTATTTAGAGCATTTGAATTTCGAATTTCGAATTTGTTTAGAATTTCGTACTTCGGATTTCGGATTTATAAGTTGAAAGGTTATTTTAATAATGCGTTACATATTCTTGCTGTCGTTCAAAAAGAACCCATGTAACTTCTTCAAGTCCTAATTTGCCCGTCTCCGAACACGACAAATTTAGTGGTCGTTAACTCCTCCACCCCCATCGGCCCGAAAGCATGCAGCTTGGAGGTGCTGATTCCGATCTCGGCACCCAGCCCGAGCTGCCCGCCGTCATTAAAACGGGTTGAGGCATTTACCAATACGACAGATGAATCCACTTCACGGACAAAACGCCGGGCCCTGTCATCGTCGCGCGTCACGATCGCTTCGGTATGATTGGAACCGTAATTTGCAATATGCGAAATAGCCTGATCCATATCTTCAACCACCTTAACCGCAAGAATCAGATCCAGATATTCCTCCGGCCAATCGGCATCCTCAGCTCGGTTAGTTCCGGGCAGAATGCGGCAGGTCACGGGACAACCTCTCAGTTCTACGCCCGCTGCAGAAAAGCGTTCAGCCATATCGGGTAGAAATTTCTCGGCCACGGATTGATGCACCAGCAATGTCTCCATAGCATTACACACCCCCGGCCGCTGAACTTTGGCGTTGAAGCAGATTTCCTGGGCCATATTCAAATCGGCATCGGCATCGATGTACACATGGCATACCCCTTTGTAATGCTTGAGAACAGGTATTTTGGAATTTTCCACCACGAAACGGATTAATCCTTCGCCCCCGCGAGGGATGATGAGATCGATGAATTCTTCCTGCTTGAGAAGGGCGTTTACTGCGGATCTCTCCCGTACCGGAATGACTTGAACAGCGTGCTCAGGGAGACCGGATTCCTGAAGCGCCCGGCTGATGATCGCGGCCAGCGCTTGATTCGAATTAAATGCCTCCGATCCACCCCGAAGTATGACCGCATTTCCGGCTTTCAGACAGAGACCGGCAGCATCAACGGTCACATTGGGTCTGGATTCATAAATGATACCAATAACCCCCAGCGGTATGCGCATGCGCGATACTTGAAGCCCGTTTGGGCGAGTCCATGTATGGCTCAGACGCCCGACCGGGTCTTCAAGCAGGGCCACATCATTGAGTCCGTCGGCCATGGATTGCAGAGTTTCATCTTTGAGGGTCAGCCGCTCGATCATGGGACCGGAAAGCCCCATTTCATCGGCTCTTACAAGATCTTTTTTATTCTCTGCCTGAATATAAGATGCATCCTGTAGAATTTTCTCAGCGATCCTTTTCAGGGCTGCATTCTTTTGGTCCGCAGGGCAACGAGCAACCTCCGGGGCGGCATTCCGTGCGGCTTCTGCCATTTTCCTGATGGTTTTCTCAATTGCCGTCATTTTGTCTCTCTTTATTTTGTAATAAAACATTTCTAATCACGAAAACACGAAATTGCACGGGTTAGACTGCTAATCATAAATATTTTGGACCTCCGGGTGCAACTCAGGCCTCACACTCGTAAGTAATGGCAAGGTTGTCACGGTGGATAACTTCATCATAGACCTTATGGCCGAGCACTGCTTTGATCTGTTTTGATTTCAACCCCATAATTTTGCGGATGTCAGCAGCACTATAATTGGCCAGCCCGATTCCTAATATTTCATTTTTCTGGTTCTTAAACGCCACCGGAGCGCCGATGCTAAAATCTTTTTCCACTGCAACAATCCCGCTGGGAAGAAGGCTTTTTCCATTTTTTAAAATCGCGTTTACAGCACCGTCATCTATTTTAAGGGCCCCATGAGGTTTCAGAGAAAATGCAATCCAGCATTTGCGGCTCGCCAGTTTTTCTTTTTTGGGCACAAAAAATGTTCCATGCGCTTTACCGGAAAATAGTTTAAGCAAAATATTCGGCTTATCGCCTCTGGCAATCACCATGGGAACGCCGGCGGAATTCACTTTTCTGGCTGCTCTAATTTTGCTGATCATGCCGCCGGTTCCCAACGCTCCTGGAATTTCCGTGGCATATTTTTCAGTGCTTTTGGTTATGGCAGCCACAATCGGTATCAACTCTGCATCATGATAGATGCGGGGGTCTTTGTTGTAAAGGCCTTCGATATCCGTCAGGTTGATTAAGATATCCGCATCCATTAATAACGTAATCATGGCGGCAAGGTTGTCATTATCACCCAATTCTATTTCCTCCACCGACACGGTATCATTTTCATTGATGATCGGGACAACTTGCCAGGATAACAGTGTATACAGTGTGTTTCTGGCGTTTAGATATCTTTTGCGGTTGGATAGATCTTCACGGGTCAGCAGAATCTGGGCTGCTTTTTTATGATAGCGGCTGAACGCTTTTTCATACTCCATAATTAATCCAGCCTGGCCCACAGCAGCTACCGCCTGCCTTTGGGGAAGTTCATCCGGTCTCTTGGTCAGACCGACTTTCTTTACGCCCGACGCCATGGCTCCGGATGACACCAGAATCACCTCCAGGCCTGCATCAATTAACCGGCAAATCTGCCGTGTGATCGATCGAATCGCGGTTAAGTTCAACCCATTGTTTTCGGTTAGCACATTACTTCCAATTTTAACAACCATGCGTTTTACACGATCAAAACCTGGTTTTCTATTATTTTTCATAAGATCAATCCAACAATTCGAGAATTCGTGAAATCAGCTTCTGAACTCCCTTTTTTTTTATCGCCGAAATTAGAATGACCGGTTCCTCATCAAAGGCAGCTACAAAAGCATCTGCGGCCTCTTTTGCTCCTGGCAAATCCATTTTGTTCAGCGCTACGATCTGGGGTTTTTGGGTCAACTGCGGATTGAAAGATTTTAATTCCCGGTTGACGGTTTTAAAATGATCGAGAGGATGCTCCCGACCAATAGTCCCGGCATCAATCAGATGGATCAAAATTCGGGTTCGCTCAATATGTTTCAAAAACTGGGTGCCAAGACCAGCTCCTTGATGGGCGCCTTCAATTAAGCCGGGAATATCGGCAACGACAAACGGCTCGCCCCATCCGGTTTCAACAACACCCAGGGTCGGCGTTAGAGTGGTAAATGGATAGTCACCAATTTTAGGGGTGGCGGAAGAAATCTTGCTGATCAGGGTGGATTTGCCGGCATTGGGCAGCCCGATGATTCCCACATCGGCCAAAAGCTTGAGCTCCAATTTAAGTTTGCGGAATTGGCCGGCTTCTCCGGGTTGGGCATAGCGGGGGGCTCGATTGGTGGAAGTTTTAAAGCGCGCATTACCGAGGCCGCCCCTGCCGCCTTGAACAACAATATAAGATTCGCCGGCTGCGGTAAAGTCTTTTGAAACTTCGCTGGTATCGGCATCTTTGACCAGAGTGCCGGGTGGAATTTCGATGACCAGATCTTGACCGTTTTTTCCGGTTTTTTGTTTGCCCTGGCCGTGGCCACCGTTTTTAGCTTTAAATTGCCGTTTTAATTGAAATGGATAAAGGGTGCGCCGGCGCGATGTACTTGTTAAAATAACATCGCCGCCTTTTCCACCGTCACCACCGTCCGGACCGCCGCGCGGAACGTACTTTTCTCGCCGAAAACTGAGGCATCCACGCCCGCCGTCGCCGGATTGAACAGTGATAATTGCTTCATCAAAAAATTTCACTCGGCGTATACGCTAACTCTTTTGCGCGAACGGCCTACTCGCTCAAATGCAACAATGCCGTCAATTTTAGCGTAGAGGGTATAGTCCCTGCCCATTCCGACGTTGTCACCCGGATGAATCCGGGTTCCTATCTGGCGTATCAGGATATTGCCGGCTTTTACTTTCGCGCCGCCGTATCGTTTTACGCCGCGTCGTTGGGCATTGCTGTCGCGACCGTTTTTGGAACTACCGGCTGCTTTTTTATGAGCCATTTTTAAAACTCCTTACCAAAACAAGTGCTATCATCGCAAGTTGCTTTGGATTTTGAATCATACTTTTAGTATTTACTTGGTTTTATCTTCTGCCTTTTTCTTGGTCTCAGTTTTTTTGGCAGTCGTTTTTTTGGCTGCGGTTTTCTTCGCCTTTGCTTTTTGGGCGTCTTCTTTTTTAGCCTTGGGCTTGGCCTCTGTTTTCCTGACTTTCGGGGTGGCGGTCTTCTTTGCCGCCGGCTTTGCTTCGGGCTTCTTGACTTCTTTTTTCTTTACCGCAACTTTTCCGGCCTCGGGTTTCTTGGCCTCGACTATGGCTTCCGCTTTCTTTGTCTCCACCTTTTTGGGGGCAGCCTTCTTTACTTCCTTTTTAGCCTCGGCTTTCGGTTCAGCCTTTTTAGGGGCCTTTGCTGTTTTGGCTTTTATGCTGTCTATCTTAATCGCTGTAAACTGCTGCCGATGTCCCTGTTTGCGGCGATATCGTTTGCGACGCTTATATTTAAAAACAATAATCTTTTTGCCTTTGCCCTGTTCAACAATATGGCCCTCGACTAACGCATCATCCAGAACCGGCTGGCCGATATTTACCTTATCGCCGTCAGCAACCATCAGTACCTGGTCAAAAGTAATCGAACTGCCCACATCACCGGGAATTTTTTCAACCCTTAAGATTTCGCCTTCTTGAACTTTATATTGCTTTCCGCCTGAAGTCACTACCGCGTACATCGAATCGGCCTCCTTAAATATCTAATATTATCTTCTATTTCAAAACTTGCAAATATTAATCTTTCGGATACATTTGTCAAGAAAAATATGCAGGTTGCTTGGCCTTAGATCATTCAAATGACCTATTTACACCAGCACGGTCCCTTTGTTGCTTGAATTTATTTTCAAATTGGACATATTATCAATCGGTAATATATTTATAGGGGTTGTCAAAAAAACGTTGCGGTATTCAAACGTTTTTTTTCTACAACCACTTATAGCGTTACGATTTATCCATTTATCAAAAACAGAGGAGGCTTTCTTGGTTAATTTTCTGCAACATGAGCTCATTCATTGGGATAAGGCAGCTAAGAAATCAGAGCAACAGGATCTATTAGGCGAGGAACCGCTTTCAATTCGCATCGAAGGCAACCCGTATGCTGTGGTGATGCGCACACCGGGAGACGAAATTGCGCATGTGGCCGGCTTCTGTCTGACAGAAGGGATCATCGACTCCCCGGATGATTTGACATCGATCGGCTTTTGCGAAGATGATGATAGCAATGTGGTGGCAATAACGCTGACACCGTCCCGACGCGGACAGATAACTGAAATATTGGACCGCCGGGGCTTTATCAGCCAGACCAGCTGCGGCTTATGCGGCAAGGAACTGGTTAAAGACCTTTATCAGATCATTCAACCATTAAAGGACACGGATCCAATTGATATTCATAAAGCGCTGACCTGCCTGAAAGCACTTCCTAATATCCAGCCCTTGCGCCAACAGACCCTGTCCTCCCATGCGGCAGCGATTTACGGTTCCGATCTGGAGTTTTTAACGGTTGCCGAGGATGTAGGGCGCCATAATGCCCTCGATAAGGCCATTGGCAAAGTTTTTTTAAACCACCAACTCGACCAGGCCGAACTTTTAATCCTCTCATCCCGCATCAGCTATGAACTGGTCCAGAAAGCTGCCCGCGCACGCATTCCCGTCATCCTGGCCCACTCACGTCCCACGGCGCTGGCCGTTGAGCTGGCCGCCAATCTGAATATCACCCTGGCATCTTTGGATGATAATGAGTCGGGCTTGTATGTTTTTTGCGGTGAACATCGATTAGTTGGTTAACAAGAAGGTGTCAGGTTTCGGGTGTCAGGTGTCAGAGTACAGAGGTCAGAGGTCAGAGGTCAGATGAGCCGCTTTAGCTCTTTGAGCTACAGCGCGGCAGCTACCGCCTTTGTCCTCGTCCCTCGTCCCCTATAAAATTCTGATTCACGAGGACGAGCACGAGTACGAAAAGAATCAGATTAGATCGCATGCATCCGCCCTGCTGCAGGGGCCGAGATAAAAGAAGGTTTCATCGGAGTCAAAAGTCCGGGATTCCGGTATAGCTTTCAGGCGTAAGTTTCAGCAATTCATCTGTGACAGATTTGGAAATATCCAGGGACTCAATAAATTCGGCAATGGCCTTTTGGTCGATGTTTTTATGGGTGCGGGTTAAAGCTTTTAAGGCTTCATAAG
>JAUVTR010000021.1 GCA_030601425.1 Desulfobacterales bacterium | reverse complement strand
GGCCCAGACGACTGCGGCAAAATGAAGCCTTTCGCCGCATGATCCGTGAAACCAAATTGTCTGTCGATGATTTTATTTTACCTTTGTTTGCGATTAACGGCAGCGACGTTCAAAATCCGATTCCGTCCATGCCCGGACATTTTCAATTATCGGTTGATAATTTATTAAAAACAGCCGCTTCCGCAGTGGATCTTGGTATTCCGGCCGTGATGCTGTTTGGGATACCGGAAGCCAAGGACCCCCTGGGAACCCGCGCTTACGCCGATGACGGAATTGTCCAGAAAGCAACCCGGGCTGTAAAAGAGAAACTGCCGGATTTGGTTGTCATCACCGATGTATGTTTGTGCCAGTATACCGACCACGGACATTGCGGCGTTGCCGAAGGACAAACGATTGATAATGACGCCACCCTGGATCTTTTAGCCCGCACGGCTCTGTCCCACACGAAAGCCGGCGCCGATATGGTGGCCCCCTCGGATATGATGGATGGCCGCGTCGCCGAAATCCGGGATATCCTCGATGAAAACAACTTCAGTCATGTGCCGATCATGTCCTATGCGGCCAAATACTGCTCTGCGTATTACGGGCCCTTTCGAAATGCTGCAGACTCGGCTCCTCAGTTTGGCGATCGACGTACCTATCAGATGGATCCCGCAAATGCCCTGGAGGCGATTCGGGAAGTTTCGATGGATGTAGAAGAAGGGGCCGATATCATTATGGTCAAACCTGCCCTACCCTATCTGGATATCATCTGCCGGGTAAGGGAGGAAATCGATCTGCCGGTGGCTGCATATAGTGTCAGTGGCGAATTTTCGATGATAAAAGCAGCCGAAAAAATGGGCTGGATCGACGGTAAAAAGGTGATGCTGGAAACGCTCACCGCCATCAAGCGCGCCGGGGCTGACATGATTCTCACCTATTTTGCTCTGGAGGCGGCTAAAGCTTTAAAAGCGGATTGATAATGAACGCACATCCCCGCGCCCACACCAAACATAAGAAAGACGAGCTGCGCCTGGTCGCCTGGGAGACCACACGCAATTGCAATCTCGCCTGCGTGCACTGCCGGGCTTCGGCAACCATGGGCCCCTATAAAGACGAGCTGGGTACCGAAGAAGCCTTGCGTCTTTTGGATCAAATTGCAGAAGTTGGCAAGCCGATTATCATTCTTACCGGCGGCGAGCCCCTGCTGCGCTCAGATATTTTTGATATTACTCGCCATGGCGCGGATCTGGGCATGCGCATGGTCATGGCCTTAAACGGCACTCTCATCACCGAGAAGGTGGCCCAAGAGCTGGTCGATGCCGGCATTCAACGCATCAGCGTCAGCCTCGACGGGTCGAGTCCTGAAATCCATGACCGCTTTAGACAGGTAGAAGGCGCTTTTGAGGGCACGCTGCGGGGCATCGACTTTCTTAAAAAGGTTGGCATGGAATTTCAGATCAACACGACCATAACCAAAACCAATCTTGATCAAATCCCCAAAATACAGGAATTGGCCATCGACCTCGGAGCGGTGGCTCATCATATCTTTCTTCTGGTCCCCACCGGGCGAGGCAAATATATTGTAGATCAGGAAATCGATGCCGCCGAATATGAAAATACCCTCAACTGGTTTTATGACCAGAAAGCAAAAACGCCGTTGCAGCTGAAAGCGACCTGCGCTCCCCACTACTACCGCATCCTCAGACAGCGGGCCAAAAAAGACGGCATTTCCGTTACCTTTCAAAGCCACGGCCTCGATGCGGTCACCCGCGGCTGTCTGGGCGGTATTGGCTTCTGTTTCATATCCCATCAGGGCATTGTTCAGCCGTGCGGCTACCTGGATTTAAATTGTGGTGATGTTCGGCAATCGACCTTTGCCGAAATTTGGAACCATTCAGATAATTTTCTGGAGTTGCGCAATTACGACAAGCTGAAAGGAAAGTGCGGGCCCTGTGAATTTAAACGCGTTTGCGGGGGCTGCCGGGCACGCGCTTACGAGGCCACCGGTGATTTTATGAGCGAAGAACCCCTTTGCAGCTATGAACCCCGTTCAAAGAAGTAACCGTCCCTTAGTTATTATTGATAGAAGCTATCCCCAAAATACCATTATCGAGGACGAGCACGAGGACGAATGCCAGATTAGGCAATGTTCCTCCGCTTCGTACTCGTCGTCGTCCTCGTTCTCGTTATCTAACGCCAAATAGTCCGGGCGGATTGTAAACCTCAATAAAATGCTCATCCGCTTCCAGCATATTGCCGCTTTTTCGCTGAACTGCGCCTTGTCATCTTAAAATGTTGCGAAACCCTTTACTTTTTCCCGAATACTGATATCATTTTAGAACCCATCTCAATCTTGCATATGAAAACCTCCGACGCGTGCAACATTCAGGTCGGCGTTTAGCTTAAAGGGGAGAAGATATGAAAATCCATTCACTGATGATTGAAAATCCCATCACCATTAAGCCCAATGCTTCAGTTGCTGAAGCCATTGAATTGATGAAAACCAATTCCATTCGGCATCTTCCCGTGGTTACCACAGGAAATAAACTGCAAGGCTTTTTAACCCTGGCCGATATGAAACAGGGCCTGATCCCCTCCATGCTGGGAGATATCTCCATGGACGATTTGATGATTAAAAATCCCATCACGGTAAGCCCGGATGATGATATCGAATTTGCCGCTCAGCTTATTTACAATCATAAAATCGGCGGAATGCCGGTGGTTAAAAAGGGTCGGCTGGTCGGAATTGTCACCGCAACCGATATGTTGCGCACATTTATTGACATGATGGGGATTTTATCAACGACCTCGCGTATCGATGTGGTCCTGGGGGATCAACCCGCCGCATTCAAGAAGGCCATGCAAATTATTAACGACAATGGTGGTGATATCATTAATGTCCGTATGACGCCTCAACGTAAAGGCAAACGGGTCTATTATTTTCGACTATCGGCGTGCAAAACGCAGGTCATTAAGAAGGCTTTAGAAAGCGGACGCTTCGAAGTATTAGCCGCAATGGATTAATCGTCAAACCAAATATTTTTCAGCCTCTCGCCATTTCCGCTCGATTTCCCGGGCAATCGCAGACTTCGCATCGATACACTCAATAATGTTTAGCGGTTTGGTTTCGATCAAATCGAGAGATGCGCTGGCCAGCCAGCAGCGACCATTAAAGAAAATGTAGCGATCATGAACCATGACATGGCGCCGGATTTCGACATCGGGACAGCTGGAACAATAGCTTTTTAAAATAGCATCGAACCCATCGACCAATGCCCGGGGCTCCCGGCTGGTCATTAAACGGATCGGTTGCTGAACATTTTTGAGGCATTCGAAGGTGGCGCCACCGAGCCGCGTATCCACCAGGGTAACCGCGGTTTTGGCGCTGCTAAAAAATTTGATGGGCCCTGATTTGTCCTTGAATTGATAGTTTTTAGGTTCTGCAACCTGAATCGATCCCTCATCTTTGGATAAAAGAATTTGGAGCTTTTTAAGCTGGGGTTGCATTTGCTCGTCAAAGACATTGCTTTCCCAGGTTGTGTTTAAAATCCGCTGAGTGCAGCGCTGCACTAAATCCTCAAGCAACTTCGATAACAGTTTTTGATGGCTGTAATCATTCTTATTGATTAATTTATTTGCAAGCTTTGCATGATTGAGATTTACGCCCAAGTAGTCCACATCGACATTAAACTGGTTGCAAAGCTCCTCGAGTTCATAATTGCCATAGTATTCCTTGATGGCATCTGTTAGGATTTCAAAGGCTTTTGTGCCCATGATATTGATTCCTCCAAATAGGTTGCCGCCCTAAAGGGATTTTTGCGGACAGGTGTCCGCTGCAAACCTTTTAGTTGGTCATATTCTATTATCGGCACGTAGCGTGTGAACTTTATATTTTTTATTATAATACAAACACTTAGGGTTAGGCAACACTTCAATTATTCCGGGCGAGATCAACTGTTGAAAAGAACGAACTTGCGCTAAGGCGCTTCCCATCGGTTGTTAATTTAATGGCCCCGTCTCGATCGGTGCGCAATATGCGGCAGCCGCTCTTTTTATAGGTTTCCAATACCGTTGAATGCGGAAATCTAAATCTGTTTTTCCAGCCTGCGGAGATCACCGCAACATCCGGTTGTACGTTGGCTAAAAAGAGTCGACTGCTTGAAGACCGGCTGCCGTGATGCGGAACCAGCAGGACATCGCAGGCTAAATCGGCACCGGATAAACCCACCAGCTCCTTTTCGGCTTCTGCCATGATATCTCCCGGAAAAAGAAATGAAATATCCCCAAAAGATACTTTGACGACCAGAGAGTTGTTATTGGTGTTGCGCCATTTTTGCCCGGCCTTTTTATCCAAAAAATCGGCGGGGGGATACATGAAAAAAAATTCGACCCCGTTGATCAGCTGTTTACGGGGCATGTGTTTGAAATCCGGCTGATTTAATTGCTTTTGGGCAATAATCTTTTTAATGCGTTTATATCCCCGAGTTGCTCTGGATTCACCGTTGGTCCAAATGGTTTTTACATTGAAATGCTGCGCAATAAAAATAAGGCCATTGAGGTGGTCGCTGTTGGGGTGCGTGAGGACCAGCGTTTCAATGGTTCGAATCTTTTTACGCCACAGAAAAGGCGCAATTACCCGGGCGCCCATATCAAAGACGTTATTATCCGAAAACCCGCCACCATCAATCAATACCGTATAACCGCCCGGCAACTCTAAGAGCGCTGCATTGCCCTGACCGACATCGATATAGGTCACTCGCAGCTCATGATGCCAAAAGCGCTGATATAGCCAATAACCGGCATCCCCGGCAAAGGCCAGAATCAGCAAAATACCCACGATTGCGCCTCTTTTTCTTCGGAGCCAGGCGGCAATATCCTGGGTCGTTATTGCCACGGCAGAAAAAAACTGAAATAAACGACGGCCCTTTCCGGCCCGCAGCATCCTGGTGTGGAGCGTAGCCGGGTCCGATCGACTTCTTAAAACACCATGGGGGGGTTCAGGATTCAGCTTTGCCGCTAAAAAATTGAGCAGAACCCAGCCCAATATATAGTAGCACACGATTTCAAGGACGCTGGGCGTAATGGTTTTAAAGGCCGCAAACGGCAGATCGGCAAAAAATTTTATAATGCCAAGCACATGATCCAGCACGTAGATGCAGATTTGCATACAGCCATAAGCGATCTGGCTGCTGATGGGATAAATAAACAGGGCTAAAAGCCCGCAGGGTATAACCGCAAACCCTACCAACGGTACAACAACAAAATTAGCCAGAAGTCCAATGACGGATATCTGGTTAAAATAAAACATCACCAGCGGCAACGTGCCGCAAATCGCAAAAAAAGATACCAGAAAAAAGCCAAAGATTTTTCGAGACAGCCAAAAACGAAATCCGGTCTGGAGGTTTTCGCTATTGATTCGCAGTGCATGTCGGGTGCGAGACAACCCGTAAAGAATAGACAGCACGGCCATAAACGAAAGTTGAAAAGAGATGGAAAACAGTGAAGGCGGATATACGATCAAGATGATAAAAGCGGCCAGGGCCAACGTATTGATGGAATCGCGTTCGCGTTCGAGGAGAAATGTCATTAAAAAGGCGGTGACCATGATAACCGCCCGCTGGGTTGAGGGCGACATTCCGGAAATCAGGCCATAAATGAAAACCGGAAATAAAGAGAAAATAGCAGCCCCCTTGCGAGTCCATGCTCGCCAGAGAACCGGCTTAACAAAGCACAACAGCTTTTGAAAAAATAAGAACGCGACCGTGGCAACGATGCCGATATGAAGTCCTGAAATCGCCAGGACATGCCCGACACCGGCACGATTAAACGTGTCGCGGATTTCTGACGATATCGCCGCACGGTCACCGATGATCAGGGCTTTAAGCACAGCGACAGAGGGCCCCTTCCCCGCCCTTTCGATGAGGGCCGACATGGCCAGCCGGGAATCGTTGAGCTGTTGCGCCAGGTCTTTTGACGATTTTTTTTGCACAATTTGCAGCCGATTCCCTTTAGTATAGGCAGTGCGCCATATGCCTTTAAACACCATATAACGCCGGTAGTTAAATCCTCCCGGGTTGTTGAAGTTGCGGGGCTGTCGCAAGCGGCTGCGAAACACGATTCGATCGCCCCTGGCAAAGGCCGGGCTTTGTCCTCTTACCGTAACCCGAATCTTGCCGGTGACCCGGTAGGATGCCTTTTTGTGCTTGAGAGTATCCGCACGCAATACAAACTTTTTTAAATTTTCAATTTCGACTGGATGGGAGTCCACCACCCCGGAAATCTGCCAGCGGGTTTCATCTGAAAAATGTTGAATGTGTTTGGAGGAAAAGTTGGGTGATACCCAGGGTTGGATGGAGGCATAGCCTAGAACAACAAAAAAAATAACTGGAATTACGCCGGTAGCCTTTTTGCGAATGATGTGGATCCAGACGTAGCCGGCACCGAAAAAACCGACGCTCAACACGGCGGCCAAGTGGCCCGGAAATTTAGATCCCAGAACGATGCCGCCCATCAGGGCAATTACGAATGCGGCAATAGGGCGTGAATAGTAATGGCTGGCCATCTGTCAGTCGTCTGTGGTCGGTCGTCCGTTGAAAAATTTTGAATTATCGAACCACTTTATTTTACCCGCTTGATAGCGGCTCCCAGTTCGGAGAATTTCTTTTCAATGGCTTCATAGCCCCGGTCCAGATGGTAGACGCGATTAACTTCAGTCTGACCTTCAGCCACCAGGCCGGCCAGAATCAAGGAAGCGCTCGCTCTAAGGTCGCTGGCCATCACGGGGGCGGCAGATAAACCGGATACGCCTTTAACCATGGCGGTATTGCCTGAAATTTTAATGTCAGCACCCATGCGTTTCAATTCGCCGACATGAATAAAACGATTTTCAAAAATAGTTTCAGAAATGATGCTGGTGCCGTTGGCGATGCTCATCAGCACCATGAATTGGGCCTGCATATCGGTCGGAAAACCCGGGTATGGTTGCGTTTTAACGTCCACACTGATGAATTCATCATTTCCGTCAACATGGATGGTTTTTTCATGGACGCTGATCCTGACGCCGGCGCGTCGCAACTTATCGATGCAGGCCCCCACATGATCCGGTTCGCAATCAACCAGGGTGACGTCTCCGTGAGTCAGCGCCGCGGCAATCATAAAGGTGCCCGTTTCGATTCGATCCGGAATAATTGACACCGATACCGGCTTCAAAGAGGTTACCCCGTTTATGGTAATAACAGTTGTCCCGGCCCCCTGAATATCAGCTCCCATCTTGTGGAGCACCTCAGCCAGCGCAACGACTTCAGGCTCCCGGGCCGCATTCCGCAAGAGGGTGGTTCCTTCGGCCAAAACAGCAGCCATCATCAGGTTTTCAGTACCGGTGACCGTTACGGTGTCAAAGTAAATATCGGCGCCTTTTAACTTTTTGGCTTCCGCCTGGACATAGCCGTGTTCCAGTATGATATTGGCGCCAAGCTGAGCCAATCCTTTCAGATGAAGGTTAATCGGGCGTGCGCCGATCGCACATCCGCCCGGCAGGGAAACTCTGGCCTTTTGCAGGCGGGCGACCATGGGCCCTAAAACCAGTATGGACGCCCGCATCTTTCGTACCAGGTCATACGGTGCTTCATAGCTGAGGATACGCCCGGTATCAACGTGAACCTTATCGCCATGAGCTTCGGCCCGGGCGCCCAGATTGGAGAGCAGTTGCTTAATACTTTCAACGTCTTTTAAATCAGGGACATTTGAATAGGTATAGGATCCTTCGGCCAACAGAGAAGAGACCAAAATGGGCAGCGCCGCATTTTTGGCACCGCTGATTCGTACTTGACCTTTCAGCGGATGCCCGCCTTCGATTAATATCTTATCCATCCAAACTCCTTATCCGGCCAAACCGGAGCTAAACAATTATGATACCACGAAGATCACGAAGAACACAAAGAAGGATAATTTTAAGATTGATCTTAAAAACCCTTCGTAAGCTTCGTGTCCTTCGTGGTGCAAATCCAGCCCTCAAAAAGATTGCAAAAAAAAAATTGAAAACTGCATCAGAGTAATTAAAACAAAAAAGCGCTCCCCTGTTGTGGTCCGGGAAGCGCTTGTTGAAATCTATCGATTTTGGAATCAGTGGTGCTGACTGCCTTTACCTTTAGCGGCATCAAGAGCTGCTTTGATGATACAATAGGTTATCCCGAGGCCGAGGATGGTCAATGCGTACCAGAGCCCCCCATGAAACACTATATGTCCTGCGTCCCAGATCCATTCAAAGTTAAACGGAAACATGCATTTCCTCCATTATGATTCAGCCGGACTCAATTCGGGCTCGGGCCCGGCATCGGTCGGTTCCGGCTCGGATTCGGCAACTTCAGGTGGAGCTGCCGGTTCGTCAATCGGATTTAATTCCCGTTCCTGAGGAAAAATCGGCAGATAGCGATATGAGGTCGAAATCATAATAACGCCGTAGGCCACCGGTAAAATGGTGGTGGCAATTTCCTGCCAGCTTGGGAAATAGGTAAACCAGGATTCAAACGTCAAAACCGGAATCGCCAGAACCTGCAGCACCATCACCCAGCGATTGAGACACAAGCCGATCACCGCCAAAATAACGGCCAGCCATAAGGTCGCCTGGGTTTTGCGAAGTTTGGGTATAATCAAAATCAGGGCCGGTAAGACACCACAGACCCCGATTTCGGCAAATAAAATCCAGAGACCATAGGCTGAGCCCGAGCTGCTGGTGTAAAAATCCATGAAAGTAGAGCCTTTAGATGGGGCCGTAACGTTGGCCCAGTACAACGTATCCCCGATCTTGGCGATAATATAGAAAAATAACATCCAGCCCGATATTTTGGCCAAAAGATCAATCACATTGTCTTTGACCAGTTTTTTGCGGGTTACGGCTTCAGTTATTTTGGTAATCAATATGGTAAAGCAGGGCCCCGCGGCGGCGGCTGACCACGTGAACAGAAAAAATGTCCAGGGCCAGACCAATACCCCTTCACGAAAACCAAAGGGACGGCCAAACAAAACACCGGGCACCCCGCCCAAAGAACCCTGGTGGAAAAAGGATAGAAATGCACCGGTAGCGGCAAACACGGCCATAATTTCGTGCATGTTGTGACTCAGATTATGAAAAAAAGGCACCTTTTTGATCATACGATTTTCGAAAACCAGAGGGGCATATTCGATGGCGAGCACGCCGAAGTAAGCCGTCAGACAAAAAGCCACTTCGGTCAACATGGAGTGCACGTTGGCATGCCAGAAAATAAACCAGCCTCTCAGGGGTTGTCCGATATCGAAACCCAGAATCATCAATGCCGAACTGTAGCAGATGAACCCGATCAGCACGGCGTAATTTATGATATTCTTCAGTTCATCTTTCCCGACAATATATCGTAAAAAACCGGTAAAAAAGGCACCGCCGCCCAGCGCGATTACGGCAAGATCGGCCCAAATCCACAACGCAAAACCATAGGCGTTGTTCATATTGGTCTGGTTAAGCCCCTTGAAATAAACCAGCAGCAGCGCAAAAACGCCCCAGGTCAGAACCGCACCATTTGCGCCAATCCACATGATGAATTGCCAGGCAGGGCAGCGTTTTACCCCTTTGGGAATTAATGCAGAATCCATGAGTTCCGTGCTCCTAAATTAATATGACTGCTAAGATTGAAGTATAAACAGCCGTGCTCAAGTTAGCTGTGTGCTTTGCTTTTAAATTCACCTTCTAGATAATTGTCGCCGGCCTTACGGACCCACTCACGGCTGGAAAGATAATAAATCTTCGTGTTGGTGCCCAGGCGTTCCAAAAGACGAAAAGCCCTGGGATTTTTCGAGTGGCCGTGGCGCGCAGGATCCGGTTGCGCTAATTGATGGACTGCATGTTCGGGATTATTTAAATCACCAAAGACGATTGCACCGGCCGGACAGGCCTGGGTGCAAGCGGTCTGATATTCATCCTCTGCGATCTCCCGGCGTCCTTCCATGTAAGCCCGGTCTTTCGCTTGCTGATAGCGCTGAATGCAGAAACTGCATTTTTCAACAACCCCCCGCATGCGCACCGATACGCTCGGGTTGAGCATTTTTTCCATTCCATCCGGCCAGAGGGGATCCCACCAATTGAACTGGCGGACATGATAGGGGCAGGCCGCCATGCAATATCGACATCCAAAACAGCGCGGATAAATCTGGCTGACGATGCCCGTGTCCATATCATAGTCGGTGGCGGTGGCCGGACAAACCGACACACAGGGAGAATGCCCCCCGTGTCCTTCGCAATGCTGGCAGGGTCGGGGAAGATAGCATTCCTCATAATCCGGAAAGAGTTTTCTGTTATTTAACTTATACACATGCATCCAGGAAATACTGAGCATCTTATCGGTATTATCCGCGCGAAACGGAATGTTGTTTTCCGCCATGCAGGCAACCATACATGCGCCACAACCGGTACATTTGTCCAGATCAATCACCATTCCAAATTTTTTGGCATTTTCCATCAGCACCCCTTGGTAATGACTATTTTCTATTTTCTATTGTCTATTGTCGATTGATCTTTGGATGATTCAAAAATGGCTAACGACGATTTATTTTAGCTCCGCAAACCATTCAGCAAAAAAATAAAACGACAGAATCCCTCAAATTTTCAATCATCAATCGTCAATAGTCAATCAACTTAGGCTCTGCTGAGCTTGGCCCGTATTCCCCAGGCCGCATCATGACCGGATGCGGGATCCTCAACCGGACTGCTGAGCTGGTTGTAATTGACGCCTTTGCCGGCCAAAAATTTGTCGTAAGCCGTGTGACCCAAGCCCCGGGGGATGGCGACAACACCGGGCATAATCCCATTGGAAAGATGCACTTTTACCCGTGCAGCGCCCTTGGGGGTTGTCAGGTTGGCGGTTTTGCCCTCTGACAGCCCCAGCTGTTTGGCTGTTGCCGGGTTGACCTCCACCAAAACCTGGCTGCCGGTCAAAATAGTGTCTTCAAGCGCTTTTACGAGAAACGGCGGTGAGCCGACATAACCACTGGCCAGTCGCATGGTGTCATACGGCACCAGCAGCAGCGGATAGGAGGCTTCATCCCCTTCGGCTTTTACCGGATTATAGCCGGCCAGCGTTCTGATTTCGTTATTATTAAATTCAAATTTGGCTGAATCGGTTTCAAATGCATCGGCCAAATCTGTGCCGTTAAATTCAGCATCCACCACGTAGCCTTCTTCAACCAGGGTATCCCAGTTATCGGATAAGGTTTCTTCAAGACAGGTGGCGTAATCAGCCCAGGGAAATGCCGCGCCAATCGCGTGGCCCAGTTCCTTGGCCAGTTGAATGACCACATCACCGACATACCGCGTATTATACAGCGGCTCGATGGCCGGCCGGGCTAATCCGATGATGGGTTTTGGAAATCCATAAGCCACCGGAACATCTTCGTAGCGTTCGAGAAAGACATGGTTGGGCAGTACCAGATCGGCTAAAGCTGTCGTCTCATTCATATAGGATGAAAAACTGACGACAAACGGAATCTTTTCAAACGCTTTTTTCACCGACGCCGTATCCTGCAATGAATACACCGGATTGGCATCGACAACGAAAAGCACCTGAACCGGTGATTCGTCACTGGCGTTGACGACTTGCGGCAGGCGATGCAGTAAATAGCGGGCATTCGGATAGCGATAACTGCCGGCACCATCGATTCGTGTTTGTTGCAGTCCTTCCGAAGCGACCCCATCCATTTCAAGCTCCGGCCAGTCGATATAATCGGGTTCGGGTACCGCCCAGACACCCCCCGGTTGGTTGATATTGCCCACCAGGGCATTTAAGGTGTGGACTGCCAGAAACTCCTGTAAATTCCCGGGCAGATGGCCCTGGCCTTGCCCGCAAATAGCCAGCGGCTTGCGGGCGCGCGCAAAATCTTTGGCCAACGCTACAATCGTGCCCGTACTGATACCGGTCATTTTGGAAACAATTTCCGGCGGAAAACCATCGATGACCCGCTTTTTGCGGTCTGAAAATCCGGTAGTATACTGATCAATAAAATTTTGATTGTAGAGTCCCTCTTTAATGATGACATACGCCAGGCCTAATGCCAGCGCACCCTCGGTGCCGGGATTAATGGCAATCCAGTGATCGGACTTGGCCGCTGTTTTAGACAGCCGCGACTCGATTTGATCCATACGCCCGCCATTTTTCCGCAGCAGGCCTTTTGCTCGGAACATATACCCGGGAGATCCCCAGCCTTCGATCAGACCGCTGCCAAAACTTAAGATGAAGTCTGCATTTTCGATATCAAACCCGGCCATGGATCGCGTGCCCTGGGTCAGATACAGCGCCAGTTCATAGGAGTCCCAAATCGATGGCGTCCGGAAGAAATTGGGTGAACCGTAGACAGCTAAAAAACGGCTGAAGAGCTCCGGGACCGTACCCCGGTCGGATCCGGCCACGCAAGCCACGGTATGGGCCGATCCTTTGGCACGTAATTCTTTTAGCCTGGCGGCCAATTCGGTTATGGCTTCTTTCCATGACAGCTTTTGCCAGCGGCCATTGACTTTTTTTATGGGCGTCTGGATGCGTGTCGCACCATACAGAAGCTGCGCACCGGCAAGTCCTAAAATACAGAGTCCGCCGTCATTTACAGGGTGACCTTTCAGCCCCTCTATTTTAATCACGCGCTCGTCAACCTTTTTAACCGAGATTCCGCAACCGCCCGGACACAGGGTGCAAGCGGAGTTGACATAACTGATTTCGCCCTTTTGCGGAACCGGTGTCCAGGGCCAATTCTGAGACCAAATTGAAAAGTCGTCGGTAAGCTTCCACGGCAGGGGTGATAACGCAGTCCCGGCCGCACCTCCGAGAATAAATGATAAAAAACTTCTGCGATCTACCTTCATTTAATTTTCCCCGTAAACCTAACCCGGACAAGCCGGAATTGACAATTGAATAACTATTAAGAATCTAGAAGTGGTGTTTTTCGCATTTATTATTTGTGACACACAAAACAGCCGCCCTTGAGGGTCTGAACACTGTTTTGGTTGATATTTTCTTTCACATGACACTCTGAGCAGTCATCCATTTTCATGCGATCCCACGAATTGCGCTTAAAACCGGCGATATTTTTGCCCCAAATATCCCGGCTGTAACCGGAAATGCGATTTTCCTCATAAACTTTTAAGCTTTCTGATTCACCAATATTGCCATGACAGGTCACACATTCCATCTGCGCCGTTTTCACATGCGCAACATGGGAAAAAAATACGTTGTCCGGCTGCCGGGAATAAATCAGCCAGGGGACCTCGCGGCCCTTGGCGACATATTCGTTTACGAACTTCGCTTCTTCGGGGTCCTCGCCCTGTACTTCTTCATGGCACTCAATGCATTGGGCCAGTTTGGGAACACCGGAATAGGTGCCGTCTTCTCTAAAAAAATGACAGCTTTCACATTCATTATCAACCTCCTCATTGTGCAAGGCATGGTTGAAACCAACGGGCTGTCTTTTCTGGGAATAAAGGAGCTGTGGAAAAATCACCCATCCGACAATGAGACTGGCAATCAACCCGACTATAAAGAACAGGATAATGGGCCCCGTGGCCCCATCTTCATCTGCCTGGCTTGTTGCGTCATTTCCCGAGGAGGGCGTTATCGGATCCTGATCCCCGGTGTCTGCTGAAACCTCATTGACTTTCTCATCAGTACTCATGGAAACTCCGTTAACTTCGGTTTAGGTATTACGAAATTCACTGGAATAACTCCGGCGGACGAAGTGCTCATGGCTGTGTTAAGGATAATAACAGAATATTTTCAAATAGTTAAATCGTTGATAGCATCTGATCCGCCGGCCAAAAGCCTGCGGTTGTGTATCGTATCGATCCTGTTATTGTCAAGAAAAAATCATTGGCCCAATGCCCCGTAACTGTGCAGACCGGGCAAAAGATTCACTCCGAAATAGGTAAATAACACGGCCGCAAAACCAACCATCGAAAGATAGGCCAGGCGCTGTCCGCGCCAGTCGCGCATCATCCTTGCATGCAGTACGGTGGCGTAAACAAACCAGGTAATCAGCGACCATGTTTCTTTTGGGTCCCATCCCCAGTAACGTCCCCAGGCGGAATTGGCCCAGACAGCACCGGTGATGATACCCACCGATAAAAAGAGGAATCCAAACAAAACCATCTGGTAGCCAAGCTCATCCAGAACGCGGGGTTCCGGAAACATTTCCAGCAGACTGTTTTTAATGTTTGCCGGCATTCGACGAACGATAAATACGCCGGCATAAAAAACAAGACAGATTGGAAGCGCCGTCATTGCGGATAACGCCCAGTTTCCCACCAGAAGAATACGACTGAAAAGCGTAATAAAAACGAATAATGTTATCGGCCTGACAAAATCGAGCCAGATTACCTTTTCGTCATCCTGCGCCTGTTTCATCAGATACATGGCACTGATGCCGAAAGCAATCGCAAAGGCCGCATAACCGATAAAGCAGGTAATCACGTGGGCGATCAGCCAGTTGCTCTTTAGTGCGGGAAGGAGGGGTTGGATGTCACTGGTGATACCGGGTTTCAATGAGGCATACGCCATGGCCAGGCACGCAATCGGGGTTGTAAATGCGCCGATAATACGATTGCCGAATCTACGCTCGATGAACAAGTAGATCAGAGCGATTGTCCAGGCAAAAAAGACGAGCGATTCGTATAAATTTGAGAAAGGCGCATGGCCGATTCCCAGGCGATAGGATTCCACCCATCTCAATAGAATGCCAGCGGTATTTCCAATAACCCCGATCATAGCCACCCAGGTTGCCAGCTTGCCGCAGCCCGGTTTTTTGAAAATCCAGGCAAAAATATATAAAACCCCGGCCAATCCGTACACAAACGTAATAATGGATAATATGTTCGAACTGCTCATAGTCTCCCTCTGTTGCAGACTCAACGGAACATTTAATGGCTCAGCCTAATTTTTGGCCTCGCCTTTGGCACTTGACTCCGTTTCTGCCAGTTTTTCTGATAGGTTGCTGACCTTATTTTCCATACCCAGTTTGTTCTTATTTGCAGTCCCGGAAACCTTAATTCGGCTTTTTTTACCATCTGCGGTGACTTCGACACAAACTTGTTTATGGGACATAAAAAATGTGATGTAAATCCCGATGATCATCAGAATAAAGCCGGTATATACCACCCAGACACCGGGGTCCCTGCTGACCTGTAATCCGGTATAGTAGCGCGGCAGATAATCGGCAATCGCAATAACCACGTCGCCCTTACGCATCCGATCAAATCGGGGAAAGCGCAACGGCAGCGTTACATCCACCGGACTGCCGTTGGGGGGGGTCAGAACCCCGATAAACGCCTCACCGATGTTTTGCCCTCTGAAATCAGCAGCGCGGGTAAATTGCTTCAACGCAAAAGTGCCAAGATTTTCGGGAATTACGATTTGCTTGTCGACGGCTGCTTTTTGGTTGTAAATCATACCCGTGGCTTTGCTGGTGAAATTTAGCATAACTTCATTGGGTGGCAGGTTCCCATAGCTAGATTGGAAAAACCGGATACCCTCATATTGCAACGGATCATTAACGATAATATCTTTTTGATAAACCGGCTTGCCCTGTTTAAGGATTGTTAAACTTGAACGAAATTCCTTGGGAGCGCCGGTATCATAAAAAGTCACATTAAAATCATCGCAGCGGATCTCAAAGTCAAGCTGGAGATTTTTAGGGTTATTTCTTAACTGGATAGTTCGTACGGTTTCGCCTTCGGGAATGTTGACAAAGCCATCAAAACCGAAAATGGAACCGATCAGTCCACCGATTAATAAAAGCACCACGCTAAAATGGACGATATAAACGCCAAGGCGAGTCCAGCGCCCGCTTTCACCATAGACGGCAAACCCCTCATCGGTATCCTCAACCCGGTGATAGCCAAAGCGGCGAGCGACGATGGAAGGGTAGATATTTTTTAACCGATCGGGAGCGCGTTCAGCCTTAAACTCCTCTTTCCGTTTGAACCGCCTGAATCTAGCAATGTTAAATTTTGGATGGCGGGCAAATATAATTTTCCAGGTGAATTGCAGCCGATCGATCGAACAGACCACAATATTGGCTGTCAGTAAAAGAATTAAACTGCGGAACCACCAGGAAGAATACATGTCGAATACCCCCAGCAGCGCAAAAAGGCGATACCAAAATTCACCAAAGGCTTGAACATACGCCACCGGAGTTTCATTTTGAGGGATAAGGGTTCCGATTATCGAAGTTGCTGCCAGGGTTAACAAAAGGACAATCGTTAATTTTACGGAAGCAAAGGCTTTCCACAATCTATTTAAGGGTGAGAGATCAGAGGCGACCTCGCTGGAACTCATGCTAATTCCTTTCCTGAAGAAATTGAAGCCATTTACATATCAAAAGTTATTAAATCAGGCAACAGTCAATATTTTTTTTAATTTCAGCAACTTATAATCCTGAAAGGACAGCCTAGTGTCATGTCCCGCAAATATATTACAAAAGTCGTGTAGTTTATTTAAGTCCAGTTGAGTTCTTGAAACACAATGACTATGGTTTCAGGTTTCAGTGTTCAGGTGTCAGGAAATCCTATGCTTGCTGCCAAGCTTTGCGCTCCCTGAATGATCCCCATTAATTCTTCCGAATCTTGAAACTCGTCTGCGAGGCCGCAGCCGCTACACGCGGCAAAAACCTGACACCTGAAACCCGACACCTGACACCAAAAATAAGGCGAACTAACGTCGAGATTTGGTATTTATTTGAACATTGCTGTTTGAAATTTGGGATTTAAACGAATGTGATAGAAAAGAAGCTGTTGGGAACTTGGCGTGGATTATGAAGAAATTATGTTTGAAAACTAGCGGCGCTGAAAAACAAAATAGCCTTCCGCTGCCCTTTGAAATGGACGGCTGGCGGAAGACTATTTGCTTCGCTTATAGTGGTTGTCAAAAAAACGTTCCGGTATTCAAACGTTTTTTTCTACAACCACTTATGCCGCAATTCCGTCATGCGGAACATTATTATGGAAAGCGGTATAAATCCGATCTATCCGTATTGGATTCCTTCGGTTCCGCGAATAAACGGCTTATTTTTTCATATAGAGGCCACGGGATTTCGCGTACACCATGCGTTTTTTAGAAAGCTTATAAAGCGCATTGCTAAGCTGTCGGGAATCAAGACCCGTTTTCGTTTTCAACGTGACGATCGTGGCGCCCTTTTTGCTACGCTCAATCACATTGTAAACGGAGTCGAGAACAGTTTTTCCTTTGGCAGGTACAGCTTTTCTTCTTGCCGGTGCAGCTGCTTTTCTGCGTACAGCTACCTTACGGACCGCCTTTTTACGTTTGGCAGGTGCCTTTTTTGAAGGTTGAAGTTTATCTACCTGTTTCGTAATTTCCTCGACCTGTTTGGAAAGACTGACAAGCGATTTGGAGATTGTTTTCAGTTGAGTTTGTATTTTCTTCATTCTATTTATCCCTCCCTGTTAGAAGAATTTGTTCATGCTGTGCAGATATAGTGAAGAGTAAGACAGCATATATTAAAAGTCAATGTTGCAGAAGATAATGAAAATAAGTAATGACGCCGGCGGTTGACAATTGGGAAGTGTTGTGAAAAATTGATCGAACCAAAACTTCAGATATGAAAACCCGTATAATCAATTTACTACCGACCGCCGGCGTTTTGAGATAAAAAATGTCATCGCAACGAAGGAATAAAACACAAATACAGCCTGGCGCTGCGAAAATCAAAAAGGATTTTCGTATTCGCTATGAAGAAGCACTAAATCCATCTCAGCTTGATGCGGTCACCTGTACTGAGGGACCCTTGCTGGTTATTGCCGGAGCCGGAAGCGGAAAAACAAGGACCCTCACCTACAGGGTGGCCTATCTGGTGGAAAAAGGCATTTCCCCGGCTTCTATTCTTCTTTTGACATTTACACGCAAAGCATCTCAGGAAATGCTTCGCAGAGCAACTCGATTCCTGGATGCCCGCTGTGAAAAAATCGCCGGGGGAACCTTTCACTCCTTTGCCAATGCCATGCTGCGCAAATATGCCTCACAAATGGGTTTGGACCCGGCTTTTGGGATCCTCGATCGCACCGATGCAGAAAATCTAATCGGCATGTTGCGAAAAGAAATGCACCCGGCCACTAAACATCGTTCGTTTCCCAGAAGGAAAACGCTGGCAGACATTTTCAGCCGCGCGGTGAACAAAGGTTTGGCTATCGAAGATATCATCGATCAAGACTACCCGCACTTCGCTTCTCACCTGGCAGTCATCACCCGCATCCATAATGATTTTCAGGTCCGCAAGCAGGACCACCATTTCCTTGATTACGATGATCTGCTGATCTATTTGCGTCGTCTTTTAAGCGATTATGCTGACATCCGAAATCGCATTTCGTCGATGTATCAATATATCATGGTGGACGAGTACCAGGATACCAACACGATTCAAGCCGAGATATTGTATTTTTTAACCGATGTTGTTAAAAACATTATGGTCGTTGGGGATGATTCTCAAAGTATCTATGCCTTCAGAGGGGCCAATTTCAGAAATATTATCGAATTCCCCAATATTTTCCCCGGAACGCGTATTATCACCTTAGAAGAAAATTATCGCAGCATTCAGCCGATTTTGGATTTAACCAACGTTATCATTGACAGAGCCAAGGAAAAATATTCAAAGAATCTATTTACGCGAAAAACAGGTGATACCAGGCCCGTAATGGTTAATAGCGAAGATGAATACAGCCAATCCAGATTTGTCGTTGATAAGATTAAAGACCTTCATCGAAAAGGAGTTGCCTTAAACCAGATCGCTGTCCTTTTTCGCGCAAGCTTTCATTCATTTGATCTTGAAATTGAACTCAACCGCGAGGGTATCGCTTTTGTGAAAATGGGCGGGTTTAAGTTCGTCGAATCCGCGCATATCAAAGATGTATTAGCCCACATGCGGGTGATCGCCAATCCTTACGACCGAATTAGCTGGTACCGAATTCTACTGTTGATCGAAAAAATCGGCCCCAAAACTGCTCAAAAAATTTATGAAGCCGCCCTGAATGAAAAATCAGGCTATACCGGTCTTCTTTCCGCAAAACTTGGGCCTGTTAAGGGGCTCGACCGTTTAAAGAACCTGATCGCAGCCCTTGATATCCACCCCATGAACGTTTCCCAGATGGGTGAGACCATAATTGATTATTATATGCCAATTTTAAAAAACAATTACGATGATCATCCTCGCAGAGCCAAAGATTTAGAGCACTTGATAGGAATTATGGAACGCTACAAAAACCTGAACCAATTTCTTACCGACATGGCCCTTGAGCCGCCAAATACAAGTTTCGAAAACTCCCTGTATGACGGGGCTTCGCATGCCGACCGGATGATTCTTTCGACAATTCACTCCGCCAAAGGTCTGGAATGGCACACGGTTTTTGTTATCTGGACTTTAGATGGCAGGTTCCCCTCGGTGCATACATTGCATAAAGAAGATGAGCTGGAAGAAGAGCTAAGGCTTATGTATGTTGCCGCAACCCGGGCCAAAGAAAATCTTTTTTTTACCTATCCAAGCAATGTATATGATCGCAGCACCGGACTGATATTAAACCGGCCTTCTCGTTATCTTGACCTCATACCGGATCATATCCTCGAAAAGGATTTCGAATACCGTTAATCTTTAAAAAAACCCCACCAGATGAATAAGCAGAAACCCAGGATAGATATAATCGCGATTAAGTAACCCGCCCAGTCAAGAGGTCGAGTGGCAAACCCGAGTTTGTCTACGTCACCTAATTTGGTATTACAGGAGGGGCATTTTTTGATGTGCAAAGAAAGATAGGTAAAGCATTCAGGACATTTTTTCGTCACAAAACGGGAGCTCTCAGGGTTGCCATAATAGCCTTCTTCGGCCATTTTCAATTCTCCTTTAGTCTCTTAATTGTTATTTTGGTGCATTTTGTGGCAAGATCTTTTTGTGCAAAAATCTAGTTCCCCAAAGAAATGCCTAAAATTGCAAAATGCCTAAATTGCCTCTTTAGACATTTTCCGGTTTATCCGGGCTAGGTAGAAGGTATTTAAAAAAGTAGATCATGGTTTTAGATTGTCCGGTTTAGCCTGCTGGAAAACTCAGATTCCCGTAAATCCTTGCTCGATAGATATCTGGCTTTCACTTTTAATCCGGGTCAGCCAGGCATCAAAGGTTTTAAAAGATTTTTGTTGCAGCAAGCGCTCCTTGATTTCTGTTTTTCCTTTTTCAAATCCTTCTAAGGTTGGCTCCTGCCGCGTCCGGAAGCTTATAACAAAATATCCTTTTTGACCTTTGATAACATCTTCGGGCAGTTTATTATTATCAGAAAGCCTGAAGGCAATGCGCGCAATGTCGCGTTCATTGCCAATAGTGGGAATGGAATCGTTGCGCTTGAAAAAGCCCGTTTTCTTGGGCGCCAGTTTAAGCTTCTGACTGACCGCGGCAAAGGGTTCACCATTTTTAAGTTCCAGCAGGAGTTTCTTGGCTTCATCACGGGCCTTTTCGTCCTGTTTTTCCTTCAGCAAATCTTTTTTAACATTTGCTTCTACGGTCTTTAACTCCGGAATTTGAGCCGGTATTTTATCGATCACCTCAATCAGGAAATAACCGTCACCAAAGTCCTGAACATCACTGATTTCGTTTAGCGGCAGGTTAAAAGCAACCGCGGAAAAACGGGTGCCATTTTTGATCCCTTTTGGTGATTTTTTTTGTGTGAAAAGTTCAGTTGTCAAAATCTTCAGATTGCGATCTCGGGCGATGCTATCTAAATCCTGGCCTTTAAAAGATGCATCATTCACCGCCTCAGCTTCATCGTAAGCCAGGTTTTTTGAAATATCTGCTTTCAGCGTTTTTAGGATGTCGCCTTCGGCCTCACTCAGAGAGAGGGTTTTCTCAGGGTTTATCTTTTCAACTTTTATGATGTGCCAGCCGAATTGGGTCCGCACCGGTTCGCTGATCTCACCGGCTTTCATCGAAAACGCCTTGTCAGCAAAAGGTTTCACCATTGTTTCCCGTGTAAAAGCTCCCAGATATCCCCCCTTCGTTTTCGTCGGACCTTCAGAATATTTCTTGGCCAATTCCGCAAAATCCTGGCCTTCTTTGGTCATTTCAAAAATGTTATCAATTCTTGTGCGCGCGCTTTCCGCGGCTTCAGCTTGAGCGTTCGAATCCACTTTTATTAAAATGTGCCGTGCCTCAACGGTTTTCGAGGTCTTGAATTTCTCCGGATTGCTTTCATAGTATTCCCGTATATCATCTTCGGAAACGGTCACCTTGGCCGCATAGTCCTGGGGCTTAAAATAAAGGTAGCGGGCCTTAATCTGGGGATCCGTCTTATATGAATCCTTATTCTGATCGAAGTAATTACGAATCTCCTCATCTGTCGGCTTTATATTCTTGTATCGTTGGGGTTCCAAGATGACATAATCAATATCGACTTCAGTGCTATTCCATATATACCATTGCTGGGCTTCAAGATCCGATACCTTAATGTTAGCGGAAATAAATGCCTGAAGCTTATCGATGATGAGCGAATCCCGTTGTTGGACCTCAAAGGTTTCGGGGGTAAGCTTATTGCTGCTTAAGGCATTGATATAGCGCCCGCTGTCAAAGACTCCGCCGGTTTGAAAGGCAGCGACGTTGCGGATAGATTCTGCAAGTTCTTCATCGGAAACGGTCAGTTTAAACTTTTCGGCCGCCTGCAGCATTAGAGATCTATCGATGAGCTGATCCAGAGCGCGCTTTCGTAATTGAAGCGTCTGAATGAGCTCTTCGCTCAAATTATTTCCGAATGACTGGCGTACCTGCTCAACCAGGTTGGTGTAGGATGCCCGGTAATCATCCAGGGTAATGAGGGTTCCGTTTACATCGGCAACCCTGCCCGATCTGCGGGATGTGTAACTTCCAACTCCCCAAAACACAAATACAACGACAATGGCACCTAAGATAATCTTGATCATCCAGGTGCCGGCATGTTTCCGCATTAAACTTAACATAGAATTTTTCTCCTTGTAGGTTCAAGGTTCCCCGTTCAACGTTCAGCCTGCGACGAGCTACTTTCGGCCTGCCTTCGACATGAGCTCAGGCCGAATGTAGCTCAAGTCGAAGGCAGCCGAATCGGGTTATTTCAACCCTGAACCTCTGAACCCTGAACCTTTGAACCGCTAAACCATTCATTTTCACAAAAAATACTACAGAAACACAAAAAAAGGGAAGCCCCAAATTAGGTAATAATGGTTAGCGGTTTGTCATGCTTATCAATTTTAGTTCCAACCGATTCCGAGCAATGAGCGCATAGATATTCATATTTATCGCCTTCCGGCAAAATAAGAAGAAGCCGCTTGCGAACGGGCATAGATTGGTTACATTTGGGGCAATAAAGCTCGGTTGCGTCGAACTCTTTATAGACATCCGGACCGTTTTCCCGACGGGAGAATAGCGACGCTGGATCCGCTACACGCTTCATTTAAGTCTTCCTATTCTTATTGCCCTTCAGATATAGAAAGGGGGTTTCCAGATAAAAAACCGCGGTTGAGAAAATCATATGTAACATATTAATAATATTTATTATTCAAAATTTTGTCAACAGATACTCAATGGCGTATAGCCGGCCGCCTCCAAAATTTCCCGGGCAATTTAAATCTTAGATGTTCGCATCACCGACCACCCGCGGAGCAGGTGGCTTGGATTTATCCGCCATAGGCGGGAAAAACAAAGGCACGGCAGTGCCTTAATCGGTGTGGGTGTAACCGGGTGCAACGCACTCGGTTAAAAAAACCCAATAAAATGTTGACACCTATGATGGTTTTTGTTAGGTGCGCGTGTAAAACCTGTAACGCGATGTGGGGCTGTAGCTCAGTTGGGAGAGCGCATGACTGGCAGTCATGAGGTCGTCGGTTCGATCCCGTCCAGCTCCACCATAAAATCAATTACTTAGACGGACTTCGGGTCCGTTTTTTCTTGGTCGACGGCCTCAGGGTGCGTATAGGGTGCGGACAGGTGCAGGGAATCAAGGGCATCCACTTGGCTTTTATTCTGCCCTGGCAGCCAATGGCTGTATACGTCCAGAGT
>JAUVTR010000049.1 GCA_030601425.1 Desulfobacterales bacterium | reverse complement strand
GAGGTAAAGCACCGCTTCGGTGGACTCCACGTCCATGGTAAGCGGAGATACCACCGGACAATAATGGTGGTTGATGATGGGCCTCTCGTTATAGGCATTTTGACTGCCTGCGATGATCGCACCCAATTCAAGCACATCCTGGAGATCTTTCATATTGGGCGTGTTGCTGCGGACCGGCTTTAAACAGTTTTTCAAAGCCGGATAAAAGCGCGCGAGGCTGAATTGACCCTCGGGCGCATCGTCGGCCAGGGTTGATATCGAGAAGACATCATAACCCTTCAGTTCGTTAATCAGAAAGGCAATATTTGCGATGTCGCTAGAAGTTGCACGCCGTTCTTCGCCGGTTTGAGGATCAATTATATTGGGTGCCGAGCTTCCGGTTACAATCACAGGCCTGGCTTCGGGGATCGTCCTGTCAAATTGAGGATCCCGGCCCATAAAGGTAAAGTAAGGAACGAAGGACTTTCGATATTCTTCTATAACCTTTCGAGGAATCTTGACGATCAAAGATTTTGAATCCACCTGGCCGCCGTGTTTGGCAAAAATCACCCGCGCATTTTCGTTGCGCACCAGGATTCCTACATTTTCTAAGATCTCCAGCGATGCCTCATGAATTTGTTCAACCTCTTGCCCGGTGAGAAATTCAGCAAATTGCATTTAACCCCCTTTCAAATGTTTATTTCCGGTCTTGAAATTGGCAAGCAACAGGTACGGCATTTCAGATTGAATTTCAAGTGTCAATATAAAAAAATAGAAAAACTCTAATTCTTTTCTTTACATTTCCTATATCTATTGGATATGTCAGTATGCCGGTAAAGCATCTATATGTAACCGATCATCCAGATCAGCGAGATCGGTTTTATTCAGCTTACCTTTATGTTCAGGAATGCATTGAAATTTTATAAGAAACACCCCTTATGAAGACATTTAAAAAAGATTATTCCAGCTTTCAAAAAGGTTTAGGTCGCCTGCAAACGGCCATGAACGGAGTTCCGGACCGCGTACCCGTTTTTGTCCAGATGCATGAGTTTGCCATGAAAGAGCTTGGCATGAATGCTACGGAATTCTTTGCCAATCCGGATCTTTTGGTGGGCGGTTATCTGTCTGTCCTGGAAAGATTCGGAATAGATGTTCCGACGGTTGATTATGATGTGTACAACATTGAAGCCGAAGCGATCGGACAAACCGTTATTTACAGTGAGCATGACATGCCGGATGTGGATCGCTCGGATCCGCTGATTAAAAGTCGAGATGACCTAAAAAAAATAAAAAAACCGGATTTTGCTTCAGACGGTCGTTTGGCAACGGTGGTTGAAATAAACAACCTGTTCTGTGAATTGGTAGGTGAAACACCTACACTTAATTTTTGCGCTCCGTTCAGCCTGGCTGCGAACATCAGGGGCATCGAACAATTGATTATGGACATCCTGATTGAGCCTGATTTCGCAAGCGAGCTTTTTGATCGCATTACCGAAGAATTACTGGCCCCCTGGATCCTTTATCTTAAGGAAAAGTTTCCCGGGGCCAGGAGCATCTGTGGAAATGATGCCACCAGTTCACTTCCGATCGTTAATACGGGTATTCTCAGAGATTGGATCGTACCCTATGTTCAGCGCCTCAGGGAAATATGCGGTCCGGAAATATATGTGCCGAACTGGGTGGGCGAAAGCCACCTGAAGAACCCTGAAGAAATGCTCGAGCTCAAACTGCAGGCCTGCCCCAATTTTCTGGAATGTCAGGACCCGGATGTCGCCGAACTTGGGCCGGCTGTTTATAAAAACTATGCCGAGAAAAAAGGGGTGCCGCTGATTCTCGGCGTCGGTGCCGCTTTTCTGGCCTTGAGCGCGCCGCAAGAAATCTCTGCGCGGGTTAAACACTACATAGAGGTTGGCGGTCAAAACGGACGCTTTAGTCTGTATCTATGCAATATCGGTGCAACTACACCTGCTGAAAATATCAAAGCGGCGGTTGATGCGGTGCACAAGCACGGAGCATACAGTTAAGTCAAGGGCATTTATTCAAAGTCCGGATGGTACTCGGATGACCATAGGTTCATAACTTCTAATAAGTTTTGAAGTGCCATGAAAAGGTATTTGTCCTTGTGAAGTATAGAATAAAATTTACGGCTGATAGATAAAATTACGCTAACTTAGCAAGCCATAATTATATAAACACTTAGGCACATTAGGGAGAATTGAAACATGAACAAACAAGAAATACTTGAGCAGTTGGCCAAGGCAGTCGTAGAGGGAGACAAAAATTCGGCAAGAGAAAACGCCCAGGCGGCGGTTGATGAAGGGCTTGATCCACTTGAGGCCGTGGACCGGGGCCTTTCTAAAGGAATGGCAGTTGTGGGGGCTAATTTTGAATCCGGCGAATCCTTTCTACCGGAACTTCTCATGGCAGCTGACAGTTTCAACGCAGCCATGGAAATCTTAAATCCGCTGATCGAGGCCAACAAGCAGAAGATCTCCAAGCTGGGTACAGCCTTACTGGCAACCGTTAAAGGGGATATGCACAATATCGGCAAAAACATCGTAGCAACCGTTTTGGAAACCAATGGTTTTGAAGTGGTTGATATCGGCATTGATCAGTCAACCCTAAATATTATCGAGGCCGCCCAAAAACACAAGGCAGACTTTATCGGGCTTTCTTCGGTGATGACCACCACGATGCCGTATCAGAAAGAGGTTATTGAAACATTGTCGGAGATGGGATTACGGGAAAAGTTCTTTGTCCTGGTCGGTGGCGGGCCGGTCACACAAAAGTGGGCCGATGAAATCGGTGCCGACGGATATGGTGATACCGCCGTTGATGCGGTTGGCGTGGCTAAAAAACTATTAGAAAAAAAGGGCTAAAATTGGTCCCAAAATTATGAGGAGCGATGCCCATGTTTAATATGCTGGATATATATGACCGGGCTGTAAAAGGTCCGATCATGAGCGAAAAAGATTTCGACATGAAGGTCTTCTTGCCCAATTTGAAGGATGTGGTCAAGAAATATGACATTCGCTACGACAAAGAGAATCCCGTGCCTTCAGACGATGCGGCGGCGGACAATCTATTTGAAGCCGGCGTCGAATTTCTCACCAGAGTTGGCGTCTATTGTCAGGGGACCAACCGGGTAATGCAGTTTACAGAGCAAGAGATCCGCCAGGTTTTAAAAGAAGCTCCAGGTCAATGCTTTCCCGGAAAAGGCAAAGAAGCCGGTGTTCTCGGTATGCGCAAGCCGGATGAATCCAAATATCCCTGGTTTCATAACGGCACCGGAATTGCTTTCAGTTCAGAAGAACTGATGACCAATATGATAGAAGGCTGTGCAACCATCGCAGAAATCAATTCAATTTCGTTTCCCGCCCTTGAATATATCCGCGGGTTACCTTCCGTGGGAGGAACACCGGCCGAATTCTTGGCGTCCATCCGGAGTGTCAACATCGGCCTTCAGGCAATCAAAAGAGCCGGGCGGCCGGGTTTGCCGGTTTTGAACTTGATTTCCACCGCCGCAACCGCTCAATCTGCCATTGCGGCCAGTGCTCCGCAATTTGGATGCCGTCCGACCGACGGCTGGCTGTGTGGAACAGTTGCCGAATTTAAACTCGATTTCGGGGTAATGACCAAGATTGCCTATTTAAAAAGCTCCGGTTGTCTGGTTGGCGCCGAAACGGCTCCAATTCTGGGTGGGTTTTGTGGCGGCCCGGACGGAACAGCGGTGGCCAGCACCGCTTATATAATTATGGGGCTTGTCGTGCACAATGCGAATTATCAACTTCATTTTCCGGTTCATTTCAGATTTAGCTGTACCACCACCAGAGATGTTATCTGGGTCAACTCCGTGAGTTGCCAGGCTGCCAGCCGCAATATTCCCATGCCGGTTATTTGGGATCCTTACTGCGCTGCCGGTCCCAATACAAAGATGTTCATGTATGAAACCGCTGCCTATCTGCTCAGCGTGGTTCCATCCGGTGCTCCGGCTTTTGAGACCAGTCACCCGGCCAAGGGCGTCATGGTTGACGGCTTTACCCCCATGGAAGCCAGGTGGAATGTGGAAATGGGCAAAGCCGCCAGCAAACTAAAACGCGCTGAAGCCAATGATCTGGTCAAGCGCTTGCTGCAAAAATATGAACCCCGAATTAAAAACCCACCCCCTGGCAGCCGGTATCAGGACTGTTACGATGTGATCACCGCAAAGCCGATAGATGCTTATATCCGGCTCTATAACGAGGTAAAAGCAGAACTGACCGAAATGGGAATACCTTTGACATAAGCCGGCATCCGCATTAAGGAATTGCGTCTATGAAACCTAAAATACTGATAACCGATGATGAGGTTCACCTCGAAGGGGTAATGCATGATCTCAGAGTTGTTGCGGATGTCGTCCGAAGTGATAATAACCGGGAAGAAACGCTGATAAAAGCAGCCAAAAACGTCGATATCGTTATCGTAAGTTGTTTTACAACGATTTCAGCCAGAGTGTTGGATAAAGCGAAAAAGCTCAAGGCTGTCATAAAATACGGGGTCGGCGTGGATAACATCGATCTGGCGGCCGCTACACACAACGGCGTTCTCGTTGTGAATTGTCCGGAGTACGGGTCCGACACGATTGCCGAACACGCCTTCGCATTAATCATATGTCTGGCAAAAAAACTGGTGCAGATCGATAAGCGCATGCGAAAAAAGGCCTGGATCTGGCCGTCTCCTGAATTGATGGGGATCGATTTGGCAGGCAAGACCGTCGGACTGATCGGGTTTGGAAGAATCGGTCAGGCGTTGGCCCGCAAAATTGACGGGTTTGGTATGAAGATCATCGCCTATGACCCCTATGCAGGCGATGCGCTGAAAAAAACGCCGACAGTTGAGTCTGTCAGCCTGGATACATTGCTGGAAACTGCTGATGTCGTCTCGATTCACTGTATCCTCACTCCAGAAACGCAAAACCTCATCGGTGTCCATGAACTCAGGAAGATGAAAAAAACAGCCTTTCTGGTCGATGTTTCCCGGGGCGCAATTATTGATGAAAATGCGTTGCTGGAGGCATTGAAAGAAAACTGGATCGCCGGCGCGGGTCTGGATGTTTTTGCGCACGAACCTTTACCCCCCGGTCACCCGCTGCTTGAAATGGATAATGTGGTTTTAAGCCCGCATTTCGCCTGGTATACCAGGGAAGCCCATGCACGACTTGAGACCGAAGCGCTGCAGCGCGCCCTGGAAATCCTGAAAGGCAGGATGCCTCAAAACATCATAAATTCGCAAGTAGCGGCAATTAAGGAGTCAGGCAATGCCCGGTTTATTTGATTATTTGGAACGGGCCGTAACCGGCCCGATTCTGACCCAGAAGGATTTTCAAATGAAAATCCTGATTCCCAATGTGCGCAGGATCGTCAAGGAGTTCGATATCGCATATGACCCGGCCGTGCCGGTTCCCGGTGACAACGCCCTCGCAGATCGTCTCTTTGAAGCTGCCATCGAGTTTTTAGCGCTAACCGGTCTTTATTGCGAAGGGACCAACCGCATTATCCAATTTGACGATCAAGAAATCAGAAAAGGTCTTAGGGATTACAAGAAGGCGGGCACCTTTGGTGAAGGCCGGGATCGTTCAGTTTTAACGCCCCGCAAGCCGGAAGACACAAAAAAGCCCTGGTGTCATTTAGGAAATGGAATTGTCGCCAGCTCGGATGAGATTGCCATGGCCCTGGTGGAAGGGTTTGCAAGTATTCCTCAGGCAAAATCCGTCACCATACCGGCCCCGGACACGGTAAGAGGATTACCCATTATGGGGGGATCACCGCTGGAGCTTTATGGTGTTATCAGCTCAATAGAATCAGCCCGCAAGGCTTTATGGCGGGCCGGTCGACCGGGGCTTGCGATTTTAAACCTTTGCCCGGCGGCCACAACAGCTGCCGGAACCATAGCGGGTTGCCACCCGTCTACCGGGGCGCGTCCCTCAGATGGTTGGTTAATTGATTATCTGGCCGAGATGACCATTGACTTTAGCAACCTAAACAAACTGGCATTTATCACCTACATGGGTGGAAATGTCGGTTCGACCGATTTGCCGATTTTAGGCGGTTACGCCGGTGGCGCTCCCGGAACTGCCCTGGTGATGGCCAGCTATCAGATAGCAGGCTGCGTTTTTATGAAAGGTGACTATCATTTATCCGGTCCGGTGGAAATGAATCTTGGCTGCAGCTCGACCCGGGCGGCGCTCTGGGTATATTCCGTCGTCGGCCGGGCCATCAGTCGCAACACAAATTATTGTGTTTTAGCCAACCAGTATGCTATGGGGGGTCCCGCAACCAAAACCTATTTTTACGAAGCCACTGCAGAATTGTTGGCTGTGGTGACATCCGGTTTTGCCGGATTCGAGTCCTGCCATCCTGCCAGAGGTATCGTTAAAGACGGCATCACACCGACAGAGCCGCAATTTAATGCCGACCTGGCCGATGCCATCGCAAAATCAGGAATGCAGGCGGATTCGGCGTGTGAACTTTGCAACCGGCTTCTTGAAAAATATGAAGCGGAAATTAAAATGGCCCCTCCTGAAATTCAGGGCAAAACCTATTCGCAGTTATATGATATAAAAACGCACAAACGGTTCGAAGAATATGATCGACTGTACGATGAAGTCGTGGAGGAGTTAATCCAGATGGGGATTCCTTTAAGTTAAAACCTGAATTTTGAATGAAAATTAATGAGAAATCAGGTAATAAATTACAATTAAGCAGAGGAAAAATTATGCCGAATTTTATGGATTTTATTGAGCGCGCCAATAGCGGTCCCATACTAACGGAAAAAGATTTCAACATGGAATCTTTGATCCCTAATATAAGAGATATTGTCAAAGAATACGACATATCCCTGGATAAAGAAAACCCGATTTCATCTGATGACGCTATGGCTGACCGCCTTTACGAAGCGGCTATCGAGCTTCTGGCTCGCACGGGAATATATTGTGAGGATACAAACCGCATCATTCAGCTGGATCGCAAAGAAATCATTCAATCCGTACAGGATTTTCGAGAGGGCGCTGCCTCTTTTGGTGACGGCAGGGATCGTCGTCATTTTAAATCCCGCAAACCCGAGGATACCCAATTGCCATGGTTGCATGTGGGAACCGGAATTGTTGCTTCATCTGAAGAAATTGCGATGGCCCAGATTGAAGGTTATGGCAGCATCCCGGAAGCAAATTCGGTTAGCATACCCGCCTTTAGCCGGGTAAAAGGCATGCCGGTGACCGGCGGATCGCCTTTAGAAATTTATGCCAGCATTAATTCGGTTCAGGCGGCACGCAAAGCCCTTTGGCGCTGCGGAAGGCCGGGGCTTCCCATCATGAATTTGCTTTCCTCTTCCACAACAGCCACGGGCACCATTGCCGGAAGCTACCCTGCATTCGGACTTCGACCCTCAGACGGCTGGTTGATTGATGTGCTGGCGGAGATGAAAGTCAATTTCGAAACTTTAAACCGCCTGGCGTTCATCCAAATCATCAATGGCAATATCGGATCGACGGCCGTACCGATCATCGGGGGCTACGCCGGCGGGGCACCCGGGACGGCTCTGGCAATGACCGCATATTTTATGGTCGGCATGCACCTGTTTCAGGGAACCTATCACCTGACGCTGCCGATTCACTTTAATTCAGGATGTAACTCCATGAGAGAAGCTCTTTGGGTGTTTGCCATTACCGGGAGAGCCGCCAGCCGAAATACATGCTATCCGGCCATTGCGTTAGGGTTCGCCGCATCCGGCCCCTGCACCAAAATGTACTTCTATGAAGCGGCTGCTACGATATTATCTCAGGTTCCTTCAGGATACGCGGGGATCCAAACTCCCCATCCGGCCAAAGCGGTGATCGATGACGCCGTCACCCCTATGGAGGCCCTGTTTGCTGTTGAATTGACGAAAGCTGTTACTGGAATTAAAACGCATCGGGCCAATGAACTGGCCAACCAGCTCCTGGAAAAGTATGAAAATGAAATACCCAAAGCGCCTGCCGGAAAAAAGTATCAAGAATGTTATGATCTTCACACCCGCAAGCCATCTGAAGCCTACAGGCGCCTGTATGACGAGGTGAAGGCCGAATTGTCAGGGATAGGAATACCTTTTATATAAATTGTTTTGTCAAACGCCCTGTACCGGGCTCCGCCTTCAACATGAAGAACTGATATGACTTTAACCGCTGCGATTCTTCTTCTAATTTCTGCCGTCAGCCACGCCGGCTGGAATTATCTCAGCAAAAAAGAGCACCCGACAGCGGCTTTCTACCTCGTCGCCAACACCATTGGCGTGATCTGGGTATTTCCTATTTTGCTGTATTACGGGAACCAGATCCCTTTGATTCCCAAATCCGTATGGATATTTATCGTCATGTCCGGCTTTTTTCTGGCGGCCTATCTGACTGCTTTAGCCGGCGCCTATCGAGCCGGTGATATATCCATTGCTTATCCTTTAGCCCGTTCCCTGCCCGTCATCTTTGTTTTCCTCATCACGCTTATTTTCGGTAAAGGCAAGCCGCCGGGTGCATGGTTTGTCATCGGTATCGTCCTGGTTGTCGCCGGATGTACGATACTACCGCTAAAAGTATTACGCGAATTCCAGTTCTCAAATTATAAAAATCTTTGCTGTTTATTGGCTGTGTTAGCCGCAGTCGGCATCGCAGGCTACACCATAACCGATGATACGGCCCTGCGCAACCTTAGAGAAACCCCGGGGGAGCCATGGGATCCCGTCGATGCGACACTCGTTTATATGGTTCTTGAAGGAATCAGTTGTTCGATTTGGCAGTTCCTGATCGTGGCTTTCGATTCCCGCGAACGCAAGAACCTAATTGACGTTCTACACGATTTCAAAGGTGCAGCTGCAATTACGGGAATCGGGATTTACCTGACCTATGGATTGGTTCTTGCGTCGATGAACTATGTGACCAATGTGACCTATGTCGCCGCATTTCGCCAGCTCAGCATCCCGCTGGGCGCGCTGTTCGGCATGGTATTGCTTAAAGAACCCCGGTCCGTTCCGAAAGTGATCGGTGTGGTCATCATTTTTATAGGACTGACACTGGTTGGTGTGAGTTAACCTTAAATGACAACTGAGAGGATGACATGAAAAAAGCAAACATTGTACATCCCGGTATCACTCTACTTGACCTGAAGCAGATAAAAAAGGTTCATGACTATTCTCTTCAGATATTATCATCTGTCGGGCTGAGGGTCGACTCGCCCGAGGCCCAAAAGCTCTTTGCCCGCGCCATCGGCTCGCAAGCTGTTGATGGTGACCGCGTGCGCATACCGCCGGATCTGGTCGAATGGGCCATCCAGACAGCCCCTTCGCGTATTGATGTTTACGATCGCAATGGCTCGCCGGCGTTTCGCCTGCCGGATCAAGCACGTTTCGGCGTGGGCGTAACGGCGCTTTACTATCAGGATCCGGAAACCGACGAGGTGGTTCCTTTCACCCGCAAACACATGGCAGCCTGTGTCCGCCTGGGAAATGGCCTGCCAAGTTTTGACGCTATTTCTACAATCGGCATTGTTCAGGATGTTCCGCCGAAAGTTTCGGACCTGTATGCAACTCTGGAGATGGCTGCTAACACTTCTAAACCTCTTATTATACTGATTTCAGATGAAAGTGCATTTCCGGCAGTGCTGGATCTCCTGGAACACCTGCATGGCGATCTGACATCACAACCTTCGATTATTCCCTATTTTAACCCCATCACCCCGTTGGTGATCAACAAAGGAACGGTGGATAAAATGTGGGTGGCCATCCAACGCGGCCTACCCTTTATCTACTCAAATTATGGGATGGCCGGCGCCTCGGTGCCGATTACACCTGCCGGGCAGCTGGCGCTCATGAATGCTGAGATACTGGCCGGGTTAACCCTCGGTCAATTGATCAAGGAAGGCACTCCCATGATTCTCGGTAATTTGCCGGCCTGTTTTGATATGAAAGGGACAGGTAATTTTTACGACCCGACAAGCTACCTGTTAGACCTGGCCTGTGCAGAGATGATGGCGCATTACAACCTGCCCCATGCCGGCACTTCAGGAAGCGGCATGGGCTGGGGAGCCGACCTTATCGCCAGCGGCCACCAATGGATGAATCATCTCATTAGTTGCGCGGGCAAGGTTGGATTGGTCCCATTTGTCGGAAATAACCACCTCAGTTTGAGCTTTTCGCCGGCCATCATTGTTTATGCCAACGAGATTATCCGGCAGGTTCGTCTTTTTTCTCAAGGATTTGTACTGGATGATGCTTCCGTCGGGATGGATGAAATTGCTCAGGTGGGTCCGGGCGGAAATTTCCTCCTGTCGAACATGACACTCAAGCTTTATCGCAACGCCCGTGAATTCAGCCACATTTTCGACAACCTGTCGCTGGAGGATTGGCAGGCCAGAGGCTGCCCGCGGGCCGAGGATTTGCTGAGAGATCACACCCGGCAGTTACTGAATGAAAGCAAGCCGCCGGAGAATCACTCAGAGTTGCTGGCACAGGGTGAATCCTTTATTGAAGCGCTCACCACCCATTGACGATAAACCGATATGACGATACGATAGATTCTGTTCATTTGGTTTAAAGCTGAAATATTTAAAGAAAGGAGACACAAAATGTCTACCACACACGAGTTTATAAGTCCTGAACGGGTTGTTTTTGGTCAAGGAGTTGCCGAGCAACTCGGGGATTGTGTTAAGGCTCTAAAAGGGAAAAAGGTTTTTCTAGTAACAGACAAAGTTGTTGCAGATCTGGATTCATTTAAAGAAGTGGAAAAATCTCTAAAGAAAAAAAACATCGAATACCATCTTTATACAGATGTTGATGCCAATCCAACTGATGTGCAGGTAGATAGAGGCGCAGAACTATACAAAAAAATGAATTCGGATATTATAGTAGCTGTTGGCGGCGGAAGTTCTATTGACAGCGCAAAATCCATAGGAATAATAGTCAATAACGGCGGATCAATACGAGACTATGAGGAATATGATACCGTTGTCAATTCAATTCCGCCTTTGATAGCTATCCCAACAACCGCCGGTACCGGAAGCGAGGTTTCTGCCTGGGCGGTTGTAACCCATACTGAAAAAAATTACAAAATGTGCCCTGGTGGATGGAAAATAATACCCCGGGTTGCCCTTGTGGATCCTGTGTTGTCGGCAAGCATGCCTCCTTCAGTAACCGCCACCACCGGAATGGACGCTCTCAGCCACGCTATTGAGGCCGTTTGCAGCCCCTATGCTATGCCTCAAACGGATGCTTTTGCTTTTTCGGCGATAAGACTGATTGTAAAGCATATTGGTCCCGCCGTGGCTGACGGTTGCAACATGGAGGCCCGGGAGGGAATGGCAATGGCCGCCTTAGAAGCGGGACTGTCCATGAATGCAAATTGTGGGGGTATTCACGCCCTCGGTCACCAGCTTAGCACACAATACGGTATCCAGCATGGCGTCGCAATGGGAATTATGATGCCGATTGTAATGAATTTCAATACGATTGCATGCGTAGATCGAATTGTAGATATCGCGGTCGCCATGGGAGAGAAAGTTAAAGGATTGAGTAAAACCGAAGCTGCAAAGAAGGCACCAGCTGCAGTAATTCAATTGCAGAAATCTCTTGGGCTTCCAACGACCTTATCAGAATGCAAGGCTGATCCAAAGTTGATACCGGTCTGTGCAAAATGGGCGCTAACAGATCCGGATATACCCGGAAACCCACGGACTTTGACGCTGAAACAAATAGAAGCGCTTTTCAAAAAAGCCTTTGAAGGTAAAATATAACGAACTGATCAACGCAAAAGAGATCCGCAGATGGCTGAATGGAAAAAATATTGGGATGAAGAAATCGAAACCATGCCCCGAAAATCGCTGGAAGTCCTCCAACTGCGGCTCATGAAAGATGAAATTGCTTTTGCCTACCAAAACTCATTATTTTACCAAACTTCGTTTCAAGAAGCTGGCGTAACGCCTGATTCTCTCAAAACGCTTAAGGATGTCCGCAAATTCCCTTTTACCAACAAAAAGGTCGAACGGGACCGGCAGGTGGCCGTGCCCGATCTTGGCGATATGATCGCGGTTCCGGAGGAAGAGATCGTCTATGTTTCCGCTTCAAGCGGTTCCACCGGTGTCCCCACCCTATCGCCTTTTTCAGCGCAAGATTTCGAAGAATTTCAGGATGCCCAAGCACGGCTTTTCTGGGCAATGGGAATGAGACCCTGCGACCGTTATGTGCATGCCCTCAATTTTACGCTCTTTGTGGGTGGCCCCGACGTCATCGGCGCCCAGAAGACCGGTGCCCTTTGTATCTGGGCCGGAACCATCCCTTCTGAGAGACTCCTTTTCATCATGAAAGAGTTCAAACCCACCATCACCTGGACTACCCCATCGTATGCCTGGTTCCTGGGGGAAACGGCCCAAAAGGAAGGCCTCGATCCGGCCAAAGATCTGAGTATTAACAAAATTATTGTGGCCGGCGAGCCCGGCGGATCGATCGCTTCCACCCGTAATGCCATTGAAAAACTCTGGAATGCCAAAGTTTATGACTTTTATGGACTCTCGGATATCTTTGGAGCCAATGCCGGGACGTGCGAAGAACAAAACGGACTTCATCTCATCGAAGATCATCACCTGCTTGAAGTATTAGATCTCGACACTTTGGAGCCGGTCCCCGAAGGCCAAAAAGGTGAAATGGTCTTAACGACCCTCAAAAAGAAAGCGCGGCCCATGATTCGCTTCAGAACCGGTGATATTGTAACCGCCACCACCGAACCGTGTGCCTGTGGCAGAACGCATACCAGAATCAACATTCATGGTCGTATCGATGATATGCTCATCATTACCGGAGTGAATATATTCCCAAGCGATATTGAAAAAGTTGTCAGGGGAATGGAAGAACTGACGGGTGAATACCGGATTGTGGTCTATCGTGAAAAGCACCTGGACAAATTTGATGTGGAAGTGGAGAAGAAGACGGAGATTGAAATCTCAGATGAAAACTTGTCTGACAAACTTACAAGCAACCTTAAAAGCCGCCTTGGAGTTCGGCCGCGGATAAAGATCCTGCCCGATGGCACCCTTGAGCGCGCCACTCATAAGGCCAAACGAGTCATCGATAAGCGGGAGAAGGTCTGGGCTGAGTAAGGGAATTTGCAATAGATTCTAATCCGCTTCAGGGTCGAAGACATACTTCAATTGAATCAGCGTATAGAAAACAGCTTAGAGAACAATCGGAGTTAGTAGTTGTGTAGCGTATTTTTAATGTGACAAAGTAGAATTAAAAAGGAGACTGTAATGAAATTTGTAACGATAGACATGGCATCCGGATCCATACGTACGGGAAGTGTCCCGCAGGCATATGAGGGTCTAGGCGGCAGGGGACTGACATCGATTATGATCGATAACGAGGTTCCCGCAACATGTGATCCGTTGGGTCTTGAAAACAAACTCATTATTGCACCGGGCTTTTTAAGCGGAACAAGTCTGGTTAACACCAGCCGCCTGTCTATCGGCGCCAAGAGTCCCCTGACAGGGGGGATCAAAGAGAGCAACGTGGGCGGTACAATAGCAGCAGACTTGGCGCATCTGGGGATAACCGCCATCATCGTCGAGGGCAAACCCGCGCATGGTGGTTGTCACATCCTCAAAATTGATTTAGCTGGGAATGCGGAACTCATCGACGGCACGGCATACAAGGGGATGCGGACCTATGCCCTGGTTGCGAAGCTAAAAAAAACATACGGAGAAAAGAACAGTGTAACCTGTATCGGTCCGGCGGGAGAATTTCAGTTGACCGCCGCCTCCATTCAAACCACAGATGCGGACGGGCGACCCTGTAGAGCGGCTGGCCGTGGCGGCTTGGGAGCCGTTATGGGCTCAAAGGGTCTTAAAGCGATCATCGTGGCGCAGGGGGGAAAAGCCACCGATCCGCTGGCTGACCCGGAATTGTTCAAAGCGCCTGCGAAGCGTTATGCCAAAGCTGTTAAAGAATCCAGTGCAGAATTGGCCCAACTGGGATCGGCCGTTCTCGTGGCGCCGATTAATGCGGTGGGTGCTTTCCCGACCTGTAATGCAAAATTTGGACAGTTTGAAGAGATTGACAAGATTACCGGCGAAACCATGGCCGAGATCATCAAACAACGCGGCGGTAAAACAACACATAAGGGGTGTGCCCAGTGCATCATCAACTGCTCCAATGAGTATGTTGATGAAGATGGGAAATATGTCACCTCATCACTGGAATATGAGACGATCTGGTCCATGGGCGCTATGATCGGTAATGCCGATTTGGATGTCATCGCAAAACTCGATTTTCTCTGTGATGATATCGGGCTGGATACCATTAGCACCGGGGTAGCGATTGCCGTTGCCATGGATGCGGGATACAAACCTTTCGGTGAAGGTCAGGCGGCCGTAACGATGCTGGAGGAGGTGGCCGAAGGAACTGAATTCGGAAAAATTATTGGCAACGGTCCTGCTGCCGTGGGCAGGCATTTTAATCATGCAAGAGTCCCCGTCGTCAAGGGACAGAGCATATCGGCTTATGACCCCAGGGCGATTCAGGGAATGGCGGTAACTTATGCGACGTCGCCCATGGGCGCTGATCACACGGCCGGGTGGGTTGTGGCCGAGAACCTGCAGGAATTTGGGGGAACGCTTGACCGGTTCTCAGCGCAAGGCCAGGTGGAAACGTCCCGAAACAGTCAGCTCAACATGGCGGCCGTGGATACCGTTGGAATTTGTGATTTTGCGCAAAGCGGGTTCGGCGCACCCGGAGGCCTGGCAAATGTCTGCAATATGATCGCCGCAAAACTGGGAAAACCCTTTTCGGAGGAAGACTGGCATGCTTTGGGGATCCGCATACTTAAAGCGGAAAGGGCATTCAACCGCAAAGCCGGTTTTACCTCCAAAGATGACCGGTTGCCCAAAATGTTCTATGAGGAACCCCTGCCGCCGCATAATAAAGTTGTGGTGATCAGTGACAAAGAAATGGATCAAACTTTCGATTTTTAACGGTCAATTCGATGAAAGTGCATATACGATTGTTCGGGACGTTAGGAAATAAAGTCCCCGACCACGATCCCTTGAAGGGTTTTGCATTGGAGGTCCCGGTAAGATCGACGGTAGAGGATCTCATCGAAAAACTGGATATCCCCCAATCGAAAATTGGTATCGTATCGATTAACGGCCAACTGGTGAAGGTCCAAAAGCAGCTAAACGACGGAGACTTTATCCGCGTCTTTCAGCCCATCTTTGGTGGATAAAGTCCTTTTCACGCGGTCCATGGGGCGTTGGTTCCAAAGCAACTTGTAAGTATTTAATAGGATTGGCGGAAAGGACACCGACCTCAACACGGTTTTAGGGTTGTCCTTTCCGCACACACATCCTGTTCATCCTACCGATAAATGCGGGTTGTATCCACCCCGAAGCCGATTGGAACAGACCAATTGGCAAATGGAACAGTCTGTGTACAAATCAAAACTTGTTTTAATAAACTGCTTATTCTCTATTTATCCTCTCTTTCAAACAAACCATCCGTTTGCTTTTAACTATTTAATCCAGCGCGGTTTAATGAATTTATTATTCTTGTAAGGTGTTAGCGGTGGATCGGCGAACAGCGTTACCAGCTCACCGCCTTGCACCTGGTAGTGATTAATGGGTGCACCGGGTTGTGCATGCAGGGTATTGTTTTTACCCCACTTGATGTGACCCATGTTTCCCTTATACCCGGCTTCCTTGAATTGTCTGTTAACCGCTTTAAAATCATAAGGATCACCTACAGTTTTAACCGCCTCGGCCCAAGCCATAAAACTCGTGTAAGTGACCCAGGAGCCAGCCGGAAGACTATGGTTATACCGTTTCTTATATCTGTCCAACCACGCCCCTGCCGCGGCGGTGGGCGTTTCAGGTACGGGCACACCCGCAGGCATCTCACCCAAAACACCATCAGCTTTCTTACCCAGAGTGGTTAATACCTCAAGGGGGGTGATACTCCAGCCCAAACTGATAATCGTATTGGTCGGTTTCTTGAG
>JAUVTR010000093.1 GCA_030601425.1 Desulfobacterales bacterium | reverse complement strand
TTTTGATTAGATCTTCCCCGGATAGTGAAGAAATGAAAAAAATTAAAAACGCGGCTGTCAAACAGCTGGTAAATATCCGTATCAGCGCCATCACATCGCGATTGATCGAAGCCATAAATGCGGGTCCTTTCGAAAACGTTGTGTACGACAAGTAATATAACCAGTCTATATTACAATATAATTGGATCAAATCGTACAGGAAAATAACGGAGTTGTCAATATGAGTAATATGACGCGAACACAAAAGGAGAAGGTAATAAGTTCAGACCTGCCCGCTGATGGCGGCTAGCGGTATGTACTGCTCAGATGTTTGTAAACGGGTTTTTAAATCTGGTTGGTAACGGCAAGAATTTATTGTGAAGGCCCGGCTGATTTGTGATTAGCTAAACTTTGATGAATCTCATTAAGATTGTTCGTATTTCCCATATGTTGTTGGACCCATTCCTGAGAACGATCATACTCTTTGGCCAGTGCAGAAATTGCCTCTTTGAATGTATTATGTTTTGCGGTTGCGCTTGTCCAGTATTTTTGGGGTCTTCGCGGATTATAAAAGAGGATTTCAGGAGCCTTTTCGTAATCAACCTCCTGGATTTTGGCCGGAGCATTTAATTTGCTATTCGTTAAATTTCGATGGATTTCATCAAGATCATTGGTATTTCCCATATGATGCTGAATCCAGTCCGGAGAACGATCATACTGCTTGGCAAGCGCTGCAACTGCCTCTTTAAATGTATTATGTTTTGCAGTTTTGAGGGTCCAGTATTTTTGAGGTCTTCGCGGATTATAAAATATAAGGCCCTTGGTTTTTATACTGCCAGCATTATTCGTGAGGTTCTGCAATTCCTTTTCAGGCGCAGGTTGCTTGGCCTCAGGCGACTGTTTGGCAGGCGTTGAGGTCGTTTTCAATAGAGCACGGCTTTTCTTAGACGGCTTTTCAAATTCTTTATCAATTTTTATTTTCTCAATTCGAAGAACATCATTTTTTTGATACGTTAAGATCGAACCATTGTATTCACATTTAATTTCCCCATCTTCCTCCCAGGCTCGGTCATGGCAAACCGTTTTCATGCCATCTTTAAAGAAAATGATATCAGCGCTGATATTTAATGGGACCAGGATAATGGCCAGGTATACTAAAGCTATTTTTTTCACGCATTCCTTCCCTAAGTTTAGCGCAATCGATGAGTCTAGTGTTGCGTCCCGCAAGTAATTTACAAAACACGGTTTTATATTAGGTGTCAGGTGTCGGGTGTCAGGCCCCTGGCTACTGGCCTCTTGCTTCTGGTCTCTAGCTTAGACTTCACTGGGCAGTTCGGCTGTCTTCGAACCTGAGGCTCAACCACATTCGGCCTGAGCTCACGTCGAAGGCACAACGAAAACTCACCTGCGAAGGACTCGTCGGAGACTGGTCGATAGTCGCCAACTACTGGTCAATGGTTACTGGCCAGCAGCGAGAAGCCAGCGGCCAAAACGCTGACACCTGAACACTGACACCTGAAACCATAGACATTGTGTTGTTAAAGAAGCCCAACTGGACTAAAATATACCACACGACTTTTGTAATATATTTGTGAGACATGACACTAGGAGCTCCAAGATTATACTTTTACAACATTCTGCAAGAATTTGTAAATAGCAAAAATAAGATAGTCTTTATTTTTTAGCAGGTTATGTGTTGATTCGAGGTGGAAGGACAAAATAAATGATTCTTGGGTAGCGATCACAGTGTTAAAGGGGGGTTAATTGTAAACGATGCATCAAGACAACGATTCAGAGGGAGCGGTATTATCATTCAGCGTTTCTTTAACCGCTTTCAGCATTTCGTCTCTATCGATTGGTTTTGTCAGGGTACGCGTAGCACCCAGTTTTTTTGCCCCGTCCAGGTAACCTTCTGGCCGGTTAACCCCGCCACCGGACATGGCAATAATTTTCACTTGGGGAAACTCTTTTTTTAAATCAATGATCATCCCGATGCCGTCTTTGTTCGGCATAATCAGATCCGTAATGATAAGATCCGCAGGATTCTCCCGGTATTGTCTGATCCCCTCTATACCGTCAGGGGCTTCGGCGACTTCATATCCTCCACGTTCCAGCATCAATCGGAGCATCGAACGAATTTGAGGTTCATCATCGATGATAAGTATGCGTGCCATCAATTACAACTCCTTTCAAGATCAAATTGGCTAATGTAAAGGCTAACTTTTAGTGGTTGTCAAAAAAACGCTCCGGTATTCAAACGTTTTTTTCTACAACCACTTATGCCGCAATTCCGTCATGCGGAACATTATTATGGAAAGCGGTATAACTGGTATTTACTGATAATTATTAGATCATAACTTTGTTTGTCTTTCAACAATAAAAATAATGATAGCGTATTAACATTATGAAATTAATATAAATTTTTTAATTACCAATTTTAGAATCGGATTCAATTTTATAACCCATTCAGGCTTGAATTTTCAGCGATTTATCGCGAAGGGGCCCCACCTATACCGGTGTCTTTCCTGGGAGGCCGGGAAGGTGTGAGATTGGCATTTCGAAGGGCTCTTTTTACCGCCTCGTCTATGTATCCTTGGATAAGAGGTTTTGCTTTATTGAGGTCGGCTTGGGGAAGATTTCTAATATTTGCTTCCCAGTCAAAATCATTGATGGGTCTTAGAGGCCGGCCTTTCGCAATCGCTCTGGTGGCTGCGATGTAAGTCACGGGTTGTACCTTGTAAACAACCACGCCGATCTGGGCATACGCATAAGCCTTTCGAAACGAAAAAATGCCGCCAAAGACGCTGCCAAGTTTGCCGCTAAACAACTTTCTGGTAAACACACCATATCCTTCAACCTGAATCTGATCTTCCCCGCTTCTGTAAGGGCTGGGACCGGAATAGCTGCCGATGACGATGACAACCTGAACATCATACGGATTCGAAATCGTATCTAATAAGCTGGCACCCTGCGGCGACAAGGTGGGTGGTGATGTTTGGGATAAAAGAACCTGTTCAATTATATTTAAACGCAGAGTTTTTTCCTTATGCGGTTTTGAAACTCTTATTTTAACTGCTGTAAAGCGTGCATCCTTTTCCAGTTGGGTTATTAATTGATCCTCGGTGTACAACGGCATATCCCAATCAACTTCGTATGTCTTTGTAAAATTCTTCGTTGCGAAACTGGTAAAATTTTGGTGCGTTGCATAGGGTTCCAAAAGATTAATTATTCCCACCCGTGTGCCTTGAGGGAAATTAAATTTTGGAGTTGTTGTACAGGCAAAAACAAAGATAAGGATCATCAGACACATTAGAAACGCTGGAAAACGACGGACCATTACTGCCTCCTGAGCTCATCAATCTATCTATCCTATCTATCGAGTTTGACGACGTTAAAAATGGATTCGATTTTCCGCGACAGGCTCCGACTGAACGAAACCGCTTCCACTCATTTTCAGGTTATATAAATAGGCTTATTGCTTTCGGCCTCGAAGTTCAAGTTATAAATCAAATTAAGCACGAACCCGACAAATAGGCAAAGGGACAGAGGGAATAAATTGTCTTTGATTTAACTTGTCCTTATGATAAAATTCTATATCAATATGATACCTATATATTAGAAGCTATCTCAAAATTAGCAGTTCATCTTGGAAGACAGAGAAAAAAAGTTCCAAAGGTGCTCTAAAGTTAGAAGTGCCTAAAATGCCTAAAATGATCTAAAATGCCTAAAGTTGAGGAATTCTACCCGTCGAGAGCCTCTGGGTCGAACGATCATATTTATAATAAAAGATGGAGCGCAGCGACACCATAATTTTAGGCATTTTAGCTCATTTTTAATTTTAGCTCATTTGTTGTTGTAAGCACTTTTTATAGGTTTAAAACTGTACCGACGGGTGTTAAATGCATTTTTGAGATAAGTTATAGAAGTCATTTGTTAAATTCCAACCATCAAACCAGAACGGAGATTATGCATGCAGATTTCGAATCAACAGGGAAGTTCACCACCGGAATCGTTAGTTTCGGTTTGCCCGGCTGGGGAAGTTTTTCAATTACCACAGGAAAATGATTATGAGAAGGAATTTAAGCGATTAAAACAGATCGTTAAAGAACAGAGATTAATGGAGAGGGAAATCGTTGTTGTCATGGGCGTTGGCTTTGTCGGGGCTGTGATGGCTGGTGTTGTTGCCGATTCGGTCGATGCCGAAAGCAACGAACCCGGCAAATTTGTCATTGGAATGCAACGTCCCTCACTCCGGTCATACTGGAAAATACCCTATATCAACAGAGGCATCGCACCGGTTGAGGCCGAAGATCCTGAAGTAGCACCTCTCATTGAGCGCTGTGTCATAAAGAAAAAAACATTAATCGCCACTTATACCTATGAGGCTCTCAGCCTGGCTGATGTTGTAGTAGTTGATGTCCAATGCGACTATTTTAAAGAAGCATTCGGCGATGTTCGACAAGGTCATGCCGATATCGTTGCTCTCGAAGCCAGTCTTAAAATTATCGGGGAAAAAATTAAACCGGACTGCCTGGTTTTAATTGAAACCACGGTACCACCGGGAACGACTGAATATGTGGCCTATCCGATCATGAAAAAAGCTTTTGGAAAACGAGGAATAACTGATTCCGAGCCCCTTTTAGCGCATTCGTTTGAGCGGGTAATGCCGGGTCGCAATTATGTGGCCTCTGTGCGTGATTTCTGGCGGGTGTGCAGCGGCATCAATGAGACCGCCAAGGAGCGTGTTCGAATATTTTTATCCGAAATACTAAATGTGGAACAATATCCTCTCACCGTGCTGGATCGTCCAATTGAAAGTGAAACATGTAAAATCGTTGAAAATTCATACCGGGCCACCATTCTTGCCTTTTTAGATGAATGGAGTGTATTTGCCGAACGCAACGGTGTGGACCTGATCAAGGTGATTGATGCCATCAAAGTACGGCCGACCCATTCCAACATGATTTTTCCAGGTCCTGGTATCGGCGGCTATTGTTTACCCAAAGATGGCGGATTGGGTGTCTGGGCTTACCACACGTTGATGGGCTTTGAAGATGACGTGTTTAAAATCACCCCCGCGGCCATTGATATTAATGACACCCGGGCCTTAAGAGTACCGCAGCAGGTCCGGGATGCGCTGCGCAACATGGGAAAGATCGTTGCCGCTTCAAAGATTGTGCTGCTTGGAGCGTCCTATCGTGAGGATGTAGGCGACACACGTTACAGCGGCTCAGAGATTATCGTTCGTAAATTAACCGAAATGGGTGCAGAGATTGCGGTAAGCGATCCGTATGTAAAGCACTGGTGGGAACTTGAAAAGCAGGAGACTTATCCGGCACCCGATCATTCCATGAAACAATTTTTCCGCAACCAGGACAAACTGAGTGAAATTCGGATCCAGGCAGATTTAGCTACCGTCCTGAAATTTGCCGACGCCGTAATTTTTGCTGTTCGGCACCAGGATTACCTTGAGCTGGACCCTGAGGATGTTGTCAAAATGATCGGTCAGCCCGCTGCGATAATCGATTGTTTCGGTTTGCTGGACGATAAAAAAATTCGCCGTTATTTTGAACTCGGTTGCGAAGTAAAGGGGCTGGGTCGCGGGCATGTGAAGCGTATCAAAGATGAAGTCAGAGGGTAGGTGGACTCTAGAGCGTTTGTCAGGTTTATAATAATTTCAGGCTGTTATACATTATATTTTCTCCTGCTAGGAAATCTGGCAAACGGAACATATTTATGACAACCGCTATAAAGTAAGAGAAAAGGTATTCTAAATGCAATTTATTGATTTGGGTGCTCAACAAAAGCGGATTCGGGAACGCCTTGAAAATAATATTAGGGCCGTGCTTGATCACGGTCAGTATGTTATGGGGCCTGAGATACAACTACTGGAAGAAAAGCTGGCGGAGTATATTGAAGCCAGTTTTGCCCTTTCTTGCGCCTCGGGAACCGATGCCCTTCTTTTGGCATTGATGGCGTACAACGTCGGACCGGGAGATGCCATTTTTACCACCCCGTTTACCTTTGTTTCCACCGGTGAAGTCATCGGTCTTTTAGGTGCCACACCGGTATTTGTGGATATTGATCCACAAACCTTCAATATTGACTCTTCAAAACTTGAGCAGGCCATCGCGGCGGTTAATTCTGAAAATTCGAATCTGCATCCGCTACCCCGGACTTCTGATATTGGACCCTTAAGGCCACGCGGTGTAATTGCGGTTGATCTTTTCGGACTGCCTGCCGATTATCAGCGACTGGAAGCCACCGTTAAGAACAGCGGTCTTTTTATCATCGAAGATGCCGCCCAGTCATTTGGCGCTGAATTTCAAGGAAAGAAAGCCTGCGCATTAGCTGATATCGGGTGCACGTCATTTTTTCCGGCCAAACCCCTGGGATGTTACGGAGACGGCGGCATGTGTTTTACCGACGATAAAGAGCTTTACGATATTATGAAATCCTTAAGGATTCATGGCAAGGGCACGGACAAATACGACAATGTTCGTACCGGCATCAACGGTCGCATGGATACCCTGCAGGCTGCAATTTTGTTGTCAAAATTTGAAATATTTGCGGAAGAAGTAGAACTACGGCAGACAGTTGCCGATCGGTATCGTAAGTTGCTCATGAGTCTGGAAACGATTACACTTCCCCAGGTTCCTGTCGGTGTCAAATCTGTCTGGGCGCAATACTCTATTCTGGCCAGAGATGAAAATCATCGTTCGCAGCTGCAGGCAAAACTAAAAGCTGCAGATATCCCCACCGCTGTTTACTACCCGAAGCCGCTGCATCTTCAGACTGCTTATATATCCCTTGACTATAAAGAAGGAGAGTTTGCGATAAGCGAAGACTGTTCACGGCGGATCTTCAGTCTGCCGATGCATCCGTATTTAAAAGAAAAAGATCAAACGAAAATAGCAGAAATTATAGCGAAGAATGATAAGTGACGCCTTAAACTTTGAACACCCTTTGGAGCGAATTGATGGGAAAATCTCCTAAATCAAAACAACGTAAAATGACTTCAGTTGCCGTTATCGGTGCCGGCTACTGGGGAAAAAATTTGGTCCGCAATTTCCATAATCTGGGTTCGCTCAAGCTTGTTTGTGATAAAAATGAATCACTGTTAGCGGATTTTAAAAGTCATTATACCGATATTGAAACCTGTCTGGCGCTTACCGATGTGCTGACAAGAGAAGATATTGAAGGCGTTGTAATTTCAACACCGGCCGAGACCCATTTTAACCTGGCCCGGGAATCGCTGTTGGCCGGGAAAAATGTACTGGTGGAAAAACCGCTTGTGCTGCATGATAAAGAGGCTGAGGAACTGATCTCCCTGGCGGCAGAAAAAGACAGGATTCTAATGGTGGGGCATCTTTTGCAGTATCACCCGGTATTTGTGCGTTTAAAGGAAATGGCTTCGGCCGGAGAACTGGGCCGTATTAATTATATTTATTCGCATCGGCTCAATTTGGGAAAGATCAGACGCGAGGAAAACATCTTATGGTCTTTTGCACCCCATGATATATCCATGATTCTTGCTCTGGCCGGAGAAGAACCGGAGAGCGTATTGACCACCGGAGGTAATTATTTGCACCAAAAAATTGCTGACGTTACCACCACGCATCTTGATTTTCCTTCCGGACTCCAGGCGCATATTTTTGTTTCCTGGTTACACCCCTTTAAAGATCAGAAACTCGTTGTGGTCGGAGATCGCAAAATGGCGGTTTTTGATGACACCCAGCCCTGGAAAGATAAGCTGCTTTTGTATCCTCACCAAATCAATTGGAAAAACCACATGCCGGTTCCCATCAAAGCGGAGCCTGAGCGGGTGGATATTTCCGAAACAGAACCGCTGCGGGATGAATGCCAGCACTTTCTGGATTGCATGTCCAATGGATCAAAACCGATAACCGATGGCCAGGAAGGTCTCAACGTACTAAAAGTTCTAAATGCCAGCCAAACCTCGTTGAATCATGACGGCCGCAGAGTCTGTTTATCGATGAATAGCGTCCAGGCCCATAATAAAGGACTTTTATCACCCATGGCGTCCAATTCATCTACCGGGGAAGAAGATATATTCATCCACTCAACTGCCGTTGTCGATGACAATGTAACCATCGGCAAAGATTCCAAAATTTGGCACTTTTCCCATATCCTATCGGGCTCAACTGTTGGTGAGCGCTGCAACATCGGTCAGAATGTCGTCATTGGACCGGAGGTGTCTATTGGCAAGGGATGTAAAATTCAGAACAATGTGTCCGTTTATAAAGGTGTCACCCTTGAGGATGATGTATTTTGTGGGCCTTCTATTGTTTTTACCAATATTTATAATCCGCGGGCAGCCATCCGCAAAATGGATCAAGTGCGCCCCACCCGGGTTAAAAAAGGCGCCACTCTTGGTGCTAATGCCACCGTCGTGTGCGGTACTACCCTTGGGAGGTACTGCTTTATCGGGGCCGGAGCGGTTGTGAATAAAAACGTTCCGGATCATGCCCTGGTTGTGGGCAATCCCGCCAAACAAATCGGATGGACATGTTTCTGTGGCGAACGCCTTACCGAGAATCTGGAGTGTTTGAACTGTGACAGCCGTTTTGAAAAACGAACGGAAGGCCTGGCGCCTCTTCGCCCATAACTTCTTTTGTCTTACCGACTGCTTTTTTCCGCCTGAATCGGATTTATTTACGAATTATGCTTGGTGCTTTTCGAATCATTGAGGTTGCGGCATGACACACCAAAAAGAATCCAAATTAGCGCAGTTAATAAATAAGGGAGTCCGCATTGACTGTCCGGATAGCATTGAAATCGGCAAAGAAGTTGACGTCGATAAAATTTCAGGTCAGGGCGTTGTTATACACGCCGGCTCTAAAATTTTCGGTAATGCCACGCTGATTCTAAGAGATGCCAAAATCGGATTCGAAGGGCCGAGTACCCTTAAGAATTGTCAGATCGGTCCTGAGGTTGAGCTCAAGGGCGGTTTTTTTGAAGATGCTGTTTTTCTGGCAAAAGCCAAAGCTGGTCTGGGATCGCATGTACGCGAAGCAAGTATTTTTGAGGAACAGGCGAGTGTGGCGCATACGGTAGGGACTAAACACACCATCCTATTTCCGTTTGTTACCCTGGGTAGCTTAATTAATTTTTGCGATTGTCTTATGGCCGGTGGTACCAGCCGTAAAAATCACAGTGAGGTGGGCAGTTCCTATATTCATTTTAACTTTACTCCCACCCAGGACAAAGCGACCGCCTCACTGATCGGGGATGTGCCCAAAGGGGTTATGTTAAACCAGTCGCCAATATTCCTGGGAGGGCAGGGCGGTCTGGTGGGTCCCTGTCGGCTGGCATACGGGACCACGGTGGCTGCGGGTGCGATTGTTCGCAAGGATGAGCTCAGGACAGGGCGCCTTCTATTGGGCCGGACAGAAAAAGTCGGCAATTTGCCGTATAAGCCCGGCAGGTATCGAAATGAAAAACGGGTGGTCGTTAACAACATTGTTTATATTGCCAATCTGATTGCCTTAAATCAATGGTACCAACACGTGCGTAGCCTGTTTACTTCAAAAGATTTTCCGGAAGCGCTGCTAACCGGACTCAAAGAAAAACTGAATCGGGCGATCTCAGAACGAATGACTCGGCTCGAGGCCTTAGGCAACAAGATACAATCGAGCGTGGAAGCGCAAAAAAGCAGCAAAAGTGTACAATCATCTGGTGCTTTTACGCAAAAACAGGAATTATATCAGAGATGGTCTGATCTGAAAGATTTATTTGAGCGGCTAAAAAGCGAAAAAGGCGATGCAGGTCACCGAGATTCTTTTCTCAAAATAGTGCGCACGGGCATCGAGCAGACAGGTCTGAATTATATTTCCGTTATTCAAGGGCTGGCGCCATCTGATGCAGCCATCGGCACCCAATGGCTGCAAGGAATTGTCGATCGTGTAACAGATGAAACACTAAATCTTATTCCATCATTTAGGTGATAATAATTGAACCGCGCATAACTCAGATTAAGAATGTCTGCAGATTTCGCAGAAATAAATATTATCCGCAGATTACGCAGATTACACAGATTTCAAAAAAAATTAAAAGACTGCAAAGAACAGTGCTATGTACACGTTTTTTGACCTTCTACGGCTCTTCAGCGCTATAAAGACGGAAGGCATTACAAAAATAAATAATAATCTGCGAAAATCTGCGTAATCTGCGGATCCGATACTAGGAATTTAACTATGACCAGGCTTTTTGGCACCGACGGTATCCGCGGTGCTGCAAATGAATACCCGCTGACCGCAGACGTTATCGTAAATGTCGGCCGGGCGGTAGCATCGATTTTTAGCGATGCTAACCATCGGGCAAAAATAATCATCGGAAAAGACACGCGTGAGTCGGGGGGCATGATTGAAGATGCGCTGGCATCCGGAATTTGTTCCACAGGCGGCGACGCCTGTCTGGCCGGGGTATTACCGACACCAGCGGTGGCCTATCTGACATCTTCAACCGATGCGAGTGCCGGAATTGTGATCTCTGCCTCGCATAATCCATTTTATGACAACGGCATTAAGATCTTCGATGTCGATGGGTACAAGCTTGCTGACCATAAAGAAGACGAGATCGAACATCTTCTGCTGAATGAAAACACGGGAAACGTCAATGGAAAATCTGTTCGGGACACCGGAAGCGTTGAAAGCCTTAAAGATGCATCTGAACGCTACCTAACTTTTTTGAAAGGCACGCTGCGCGACACGACTTTTTTTAATGGTATGAAGATCATTTTGGATTGTTCAAACGGAGCAACTTATAGGGTTGCGCCCAAGTTATTCAATGATCTTGGTGCGCAGGTTGAAGCGATCAGTGCAAATCCGGACGGTAAAAATATTAACGCGGACTGCGGATCCGAACACCCTGAGGTTTTGATTGATAGCGTTATCGCAAAAAAGGCTGATATCGGACTGGCCTTTGATGGAGATGGTGATCGATTGGTCGCCGTAGATGAAAAAGGCCAGGTAATAACTGGAGACGGGATCTTAGCGATATGCGCCCGGACATTAAAGCGCAAAGGCTTACTGAGAAATAATCTGGTTGTCAGCACCGTTATGAGCAATTTAGGGTTGCGATTGGCACTAAAAGATCTGGGCATTAGGCATTTGATGACCCAGGTTGGTGATCGCTACGTGTTGCAACAAATGAACGCAAGCGGTGCGGTGATCGGTGGTGAGGATTCGGGCCACATGATTTTTTTAGATCAGCATACCACCGGTGATGGGATGCTATCGGCGATTCGACTGATTCAGAGCATGCACGATGAAAACATGACCTTATCCGAATTGAGTCAGGTCATGGCGGTATTTCCACAGGTTTTGTTGAATATAGAAGTTCAGAACAAACCGGCAATTGAGAGCGTCGCATCGCTGATGGATGCGATACGTTCGGTGGAAAAAATCCTGGGCGAGAAGGGCAGGGTACTCGTGCGCTATTCCGGAACTCAACCGCTGTGTCGGGTGATGGTTGAAGGTCCCGACAAAGATGAAACCCAGCAGTATTGCCAGCAGATCGCCGACGTCGTTAAAGCCACCCTTGGATAGTATCCGCAGATTACGCAGAAATAAATAGTATCCGCAGATTACGCAAATTAACTCAGATTATTTATCCGCAGATTTCGCAGATTATCGCAGATTATTATTTAAAAATAATGCCTTCCGCTTTTATGGCGCTGAAGAGCAGTTAGAAGGTCAAAACGTTTACATTTCACCGTTATTTGCAGTCTTTAATCAAAAGAATTCCTCGATGCTCTGCATCGGGGTTAATAAGATAA
>JAUVTR010000118.1 GCA_030601425.1 Desulfobacterales bacterium | reverse complement strand
CCACTTTTTTCAAGGTGAAATTGAGTCGCAAATAAATTGTTAAACCCAACAATCGAGGCAAACGAAATTCCATAATCAGTTGCAGCAATCACATAATCTGAATTTTGCGGCTCCGGGTAGTAGCTGTGCACAAAATAAAATTCATCATCAGCTCCCACACCGGATAGCAGTGGATGGGATTTTTCAATGTTTATCCCGTTCCAACCCATGTGCGGGATTTTCAGCTTTTGGCCATTTTCTGATTGGCTATCGGGCGCAAAGGCGCGCACGGTCCCGTCTATAACCCCCAGACAGGGTGTGTCATTTTCTTCGCTGTGGGTTAGAATGATTTGCGAGCCCAAGCAAATACCTAAAATGGGTTTTCCATTAGCCAGTTCTTCCTTGATTAAAACATCCAGACCGGATCGCTGCAAGCTCTCCATGGCTGCGCCGGCAGCGCCTACTCCTGGAAATATGATCCGCTCCGCAGCTTTAATTTCTGCTTCATCCCGGGTTATCACACTTTCAATTCCAAGATGCGAAACCGCCCGGGATACGCTGGTAAGATTGCCGGCATCATAATCAATAATTGCGATCATCTTTTTTTTCCATCTGACTGAAGCGTTTTTCAAACGCCTTAAGCGCTCCGGATAGGGCGGTTTCCGGATGAATTTTTAGCAAGTGTGCCAAATTAACCATCGAAAATAGCAAGTTTCCGAATTCTTGAGAAATCCGATCTTTTTCGCTATGCGTCAAGGTCTGTTTTAGCTTACTTAGTTCCGACTCCAGTTTTAATAGAAGATTTTCACTATCTCCCCAATCAAAACCGCTGCGTGCCGTGCGTTCACAAATCTGGTATGAGCGCATTAAAGCCGGAAGTTTCTTCGGCACGGAATCAATGACAGATTTTTTTGAGCCTTTTTTCTTTTCATCCTGTTTTATTTTATGCCAATTTTGTCTGACCTCATCCGTGTTATCCACCCGTACGGTTCCAAACACATGGGGGTGGCGCCTGATCATCTTTTCGGTGATGTCCCGGGCAACATCGTATATCGAAAAATTCCCCGCTTCTTGAAATAAACGGGTTATAAAAATAATATGAAATAAAACATCCCCGAGTTCCTCTTGCACTTCTTCAGCACGGTTTGACTCAATGGCATCGGCAAGTTCATACATTTCTTCTATCAGATAGATAAGCATGGTTCGGGGAGTTTGCTTTTTATCCCATGGACATCCATGCTCCCCCCGTAAAGATTCAACCAGGGCAACCAGGGTCTTTACTGAATCCGTTGCTGATTTTACTTTGGAATTTTCCACGCTTTTTTAAATTCGCCGAGCTTGCCGAAAAAGTCTCGTTTCATTTCTTTGGAAACAACATTAACCATTTTTTCCGAGATCCAGATGACATGGGGGGCGAGGACAGACTTTTTGATTAGTGGAGCACCTTTGGAAAGAAAGGTAGTGAGGATGATAAACAATACAGTGACAATTAAAACGCCTTTAATTAATCCAAAACAAACACCGCATAGGCGATCAATCCACCCCAAGAAGGCCACATTCAGCAAATATTTGATTACAACCCCGAGGATACTGATTATTATGAGGACACTGCAGAAAATAACCAAAAAACTCAAAATGTTCAGGTACGCGGGATTAATAATCAATCCGGAGAGAGGTTTGGCCACCACCGGATAGTAGGAATAAGCTGCATAAAAACCGCCCAATACGCCAATAATGGATGCAGCTTCTTTGACCAACCCTCTGAAAAGGCCCCGGACAATGCTATAACCTAATACAATTATTATAAAAACATCAAATGGATTCATTTAGTCACGCAAAAGGCAACGGGCACGCAAACCCGCATAACCTTTGATTTCAATATGTTTGCCCATATCAACTGGTTCTTTCACAAATTGCAACAGTATCAGACGGTTGAACTAACAGAGCAGATTTTGTGAGTCAAGGTATTTTTATTGCGTTAAAGGAGGTTCTGATTTGTGTCTTGCAATCATTTTAGGTTATGATAGAAAATAGACCCAAAATTCAGAGGCCCGTCTCGGTATCTGTCGACCACAGGAGATAAAACCCCTGACGCAAGAAGGATCAGGTAAATCTTCGTATGAATGAAATTTCAAATCATAAGCAAACCACCGTAGATTTTTCTGATATTGAGTTAGCCAGGCAGTTGTTTGGCGAGCGTAACAGTAATTTGCAACGAATCGCCGCGGCAACCGACACCACGGTAAATGCAAGAGGCAGTAAGGTATTTATTCAAGGAGACAGCATAAACGCACGTCTGGTGCAAAATGTGCTCGATCAGCTCTATGTCCTGATAAAAGAGGGATACCCCATTCACCCCAACGACTTCGATTATGCGGTTCGGATATTAAGCGACAATGATCGCGCTGATTTGAAAAAAATATTTTTGGACACTGTTTACATTACCTCAAAAAAAACGACCATCGCTCCCAAGAGCCCGGCGCAGAAGGAATATATTGATGCCATCCGAAAATATGATATAGTCTTTGGGATTGGCCCTGCCGGGACCGGAAAAACGTATCTGGCTATGGCAATGGCGATTTCATCTCTGACAAAGGGGCTTTTTGATCGCATTATACTTACGCGCCCGGCGGTTGAAGCCGGAGAGGAACTGGGTTTTTTACCGGGTGATCTCGCGGAAAAAGTCGACCCGTATTTAAGACCCTTATATGATGCACTCCATGATATGATGCGGTTTGAAAAAGTCTCAAATTTGATGCAAAAAGGGGCCATCGAGGTGGCACCGCTCGCATTCATGCGGGGACGCACCTTAAATGATTCGTTTATCATCTTAGATGAGGCTCAAAACACGACCCCGGAACAGATGAAAATGTTCCTTACGCGTATCGGTTTCAACTCAAAAGCCGTCATTACCGGAGACATCACTCAAATAGATCTTCCGGCTGAGAGGACATCGGGTCTTATCCAGGTTAAAAATATCCTCCAGGAAATTGAAGACCTGAAATTCGTCTTTTTTTCTAAACGGGATGTTGTCAGACATACGCTTGTGCAACACATCATCAAAGCCTATGAGGAGTTTGAGGCCAGCAAGGAAAAATAGAAAGCGTCGCTTGTGGGAAATTTATGAAATTCGAACAAAGCAAAGAATCGATCAATAAATTATTGGATAACAACACCCGAATACGGTGGGGAATTCTGGTGTTATCCACGATCCTTTTTATCATTATTTTATATCCGAGTCTGGTTATTACCAAACACCGCTATAATCTGGGAGATGTCGTTGAACGCGACATCAAAGCACCCAAGGATTTTTTTATCGAAGATGAAGCTGCCACCGACAAAAACCGTCAGCGAGCCATGGCAGAGGTGCTCACGGTTTATGATTACGATGCCAATTTGGCGAAGACCTTGCAGCGCAATGTGGAGCAGGCATTTGGTGATTTAAGAGCCCTTATTGAATCGTCACAAATAATGAAACGCTCGGAACTGGAAAATCAGTCAGAGCCCGTTGAAATACCGCCAAAGGAACAAAACCCGTCGTTGCAGACCCTGATCGGGGAAAAACACGAGCAATTTGAAGAAACCATCGGCATTCGTGTCAGCAACGGCGCCTATCGGGCGCTTGCCAAGCAAGAATTTTCAAAAAATATTGTAAATCTTATTACTAAGATTTTGAATAAAATTTTAATCAACGGCGTCGTAACCAACAAAGAAATTCTGCTAAAAGAGCTGGACAAGGGCATTATTCTAAGAGATGTCGATACCAAAAAAGAAAAAATTGCGGGCAACTTAAATCAATTTTACGGGCTGAATCAAGCCAAAGCCATGGTCCGCACCATCGGCCAACCCTATCTTCAAGACCTCGATTATACCCTCAAAAATTTGGTGGTTGATTTTGTCCAGGAGCTTATCCAACCCAATATCACGTTAAACCGTAACGAAACCCAGGAGCGGGAAAATAAAATTGCCACAGAAATCAAGCCGGTTTTGTATAAAATAAAGGCCGGAGAAATGTTGCTCCGAGAAGGTGAACGGGTGGCTGAATTTAATCTGCTAAAATTAGAAGCGCTCCAGGCCCAGACGAAAAAAGAACAAATTTTGCTCAGCAGCCTTGGCGCTGCCATGCTGTTAATGTGTCTCTTGATAACGACCTACATTCTGCATCTCAACTATCAGGGCCCGATGGCCACCTATCATGTTAAAAATCTGCTCTTAATTGCCAGCTTGGCACTAACCTTTTTCTTTCTGGCAGAGATATCCGCCTCATTTTCAGAATCGCTGACCCGAAATTCACCGGTCTCAATACCCGGGACTTCAATTTATTTTGGCATCCCGTTAGCCGCGGGGGCCATGATCATCTGCCTATTTCTGGGCATAAAAGTAGCCGTTCCCATGGCCCTGGTGATGGCTATCGGTTTTACCTTCATATTTCAAAACAACTTCGAAATGTTTATATATTTTCTTATAAGCGGCACGATGGCAGCCTACTGGGTTAGAGATTGCCGTGAGCGTAAAGTGTTCATTATAGCAGGCACAAAACTTGGAATACTAAATATTATCCTGGCCACAGCGATCCACTTTTACATGGGAGAATTATCAAGTTCCAAACTATTATGGGATTGGGCCTTCGCCTTTATGGGTGGCATCGCAACCGGGATCGTAACGGCCGGTATTGTTCCGTTGGTCGAAATTGCCTTTGATTACACAACCGATATTACGCTTCTTGAACTTGCCCATCTGGACCGTCCGATCATGCGCCGGTTGATGATTGAGGCTCCCGGAACCTATCACCACTCGGTAATTGTCGGCTCCCTGGTAGAAGCCGCTGCTGCGGAAATAGGTGCCAATCCTCTACTGGCAAAGGTTTGTGGGCATTATCATGATATCGGCAAAATAAAAAAACCTCTGTATTTCATTGAAAACCAAACGAACGGCAAAAATAAACATGATAAACTCGCTCCTTCCATGTCGGGCTTGATTTTGATTGCGCACATCAAAGATGGGGTTGAAATCGCCAGGGAAAATAAAGTGGGCCAGCTGATCACCGATACCATCCGTCAACACCATGGTACCAGCATTATTAAATTTTTTTATGAAAAGGCCAAACAGTTAAAGGGTGAGGATTCGGTCAAAATAGATAATTTTAGATACCCGGGACCCAAACCCCAGACCAAAGAGGCCGGTCTTGTCATGCTGGCTGATGTGGTTGAGGCCGCTTCAAGAACTTTGGATAATCCCACCCCTTCAAGGATCCAGGGACTTGTGCAGAATCTTATCAACCAAATTTTTTCAGACGGCCAGCTGGATTCCTGTGAGCTAACCCTAAAAAACCTCCATAGCATTGCAAAAAGCTTTAATAAGATTTTATACGGCATCCATCATCACCGCATCGAATATCATGAAAATCGGACAGCGCGAAACGGATATGAAAAAGGGAAACTGAAGAATGGAAGTTCAGATCGACAACCGGCAAGACAATCACAGGATCTCAAAGAAGAAGATTCGACAAACGGCAATGGCCGTCTTAAGCGCCTTGGACTATCCTGACGCAGAACTTTCCATCCTCATTGTTGACGATCAACAGATAGCGCAGCTCAATCAAGATTACCTTAACCGCAGAGGTCCGACAAATGTGATTGCATTTCCCATGCGTGAGGGAAAATTTACCGAGATTGCCCCCGATCTTCTGGGAGACGTCGTGATTTCAGTCGAAACCGCTCATCAAGAAGGGCAAAGAGCCGACCTCAGCATGGAAGAACGCTTTGATCAACTTCTCATCCACGGGATTTTGCACCTTTTGGGCTACGATCATGAAAACACAAAATCTGAAGCCCGCAGAATGGAAAAAAAAACACAAGAATTGTTTAAAATAATCCAATTGTGAGCGAAGCGAACTAAGTTCGTCAAGGAGGTTACGTAATGGCCGGGCTAGCCGTAAAAATAGATTATGTCGCCGCTTTAAGGGAAAGCAGGAAAAGCCCATTCCCCGATCCGGTGGCAGCAGCTGTTATAGCCGAATTGGCAGGCGCAGACGCTATTATCGTGCATTTGCGCAAAGACCGGCGCGATATCCGTGACAGGGATGTACGAATTCTTCGCCAGACCATACAGAGTAAGCTGATTCTGGAAATGGCTTCAACCACCGAGATGGTCGGCATGGCTCTGGATATAAAGCCGGATCACGTCACGCTGGTTCCGGAAAAACGGGAGGAATTCAGCGCCGAAGGGGGTTTGGATCTCGTTGTCCACAAAGACGAAATAATGGAAACCGTCGACACCTTGCAAAACAGCGGCATACCTGTAAGCATTTTGATCGACCCGGAGCCGGAACAGCTTAAACAGGCCCACAGAACAAATGCAGGTATTGTGGAAATTCATACCGGTGCATTTTGCGAAGCGAAAACCGCACAAAAGAGACACCAGGTATTTTTAAAGATTGTTGATGCCGTTAAACTTGCCCACAAGCTCAATCTCAGTGTTAAAGCCGGACGCAGCCTGTGCTACACAAGTATCAAAGCATTTAGCGGTCTTAATGAAATCGATGAATTCAGCATTGGTCACAGCATTGTTTCACGGGCGGTGCTGATGGGAATGGAAAAGGCCGTCAAAGAAATGATCGAATTGATCCGCGCATTGTAGGCGTTTAACGACATCATACATATATTATAAGAAAGCTAAAGTGACCAAAATACCCAAAGTGCCTAAAATGCCTAAAATGATCTAAAGTGCCTAAAGTTAAGGAATTCTGTCATTTAAATATAAAACAGATGATTAACAATATTAATTTTAGGCACTTTAGTCATTTTAGATCACTTTAGATCATTTCTAGTGGAGTCTCAGATGATTCTTGTAACCGCCGCTGAAATGCAGGAAATGGATCGCCAGACGATCGAAAACCAGGGAATTCCGGGGCTGGAGCTCATGGAAAACGCCGGTCGTGGCGCCACGCGCGTGTTGCTGGATCAATTTGGCGACAATGTAAAGGCCGGGGTTGGCATTATTTGCGGCAAAGGCAACAATGGCGGCGATGGATTTGTTATTGCCAGATGCCTGGCTGAAAAAGGCATCAAAGTTGCGGTCTATCTGCTGGCCAAGACTGCTGCTGTAAAAGGAGATGCCGCTGCCAATCTCAAACGCCTGTCAGCGTTAAACGTTGCGGTCAACGAAATCCCGGATGAAGATACTTTTTTGAAAACCAAATCCAGCTTATCCGGTTACGGCCTCATAGTTGATGCCATTCTGGGTACCGGGCTGACATCCGAGGTCAGAGGCCTTTTTAAAACGATCATCAATTTCATTAACAGTACCGGCATTGCTGTTTTTGCGGTGGATATTCCCTCCGGTTTAAACTCGGATACGGGCCGGCCTTGCGGTACGTGCATCCGGGCGCAGGGCACTGCCACTTTTGCACTGGCCAAAATCGGCCATTTTACCTATCCGGGCGCCGAATACACCGGAAAGCTTGAGATTATCGATATTGGAATTCCGGAATCTGTCGTGCAAGATGTCGGTCCGAAACAACATCTGCTGACATCCAAACAAATCCGCAGCTATTTGCAACCTCGCTCTCCGGACACACACAAGGGACGAACCGGACATCTGCTGGTTGTCGCCGGTTCAACCGGTAAAACCGGCGCAGCCGCTTTGACAGCTGTCTCGGCCATGCGAGCCGGCGCCGGTCTGGTGACCCTGGGTATCCCCGCAAGCCTGAATCCGATACTTGAAACCCAGGTGCTGGAGGTTATGACCACTCCCTTACCGGAAAGCCGAAATGGCGTTCTCGGAGACAATGCCATTGATGATATTCAGAAACTGGCTGTTGGTAAAACATGCCTGGCGATCGGACCCGGTATCGGCCAGGCTGCAAAAACACGAAGTCTGGTAGAAAAGGTTATCAGCCAAAGTGAAATCCCCGTGGTCGTTGATGCCGACGGTCTCAACAATCTGGCGGGTCAGAGCCAGCTTTTGAAAAAACTCAAAGCTGCGGCCGTTCTCACGCCTCATCCCGGCGAAATGGCGCGACTGATCGAAGCAACCCCCGCAGAGGTCCAACAAAATCGGCTCAAGTGCGCCCGGGATTTTGCAACGCATTTCGGTGTGCATGTCGTTTTGAAAGGTGCGGCAACCGTTATTGCGCACCCCGACGGTAACGCATATATTAATCCCACCGGCAATCCCGGCATGGCTTCCGGCGGCATGGGTGATGTGTTAACCGGCGTCCTGGCCGGCTTCATCACCCAGGGATTTTCCCCGCAGACAGCCGCCCATACGGCAGTATACCTGCATGGCGCCGCTGCCGACACATTGGCGAAAAGTATTGGCCCAACAGGTTATCTGGCCGGTGAAGTAATGAACGCCATACCGGCTGAAATAAAAAAGCTAATCGAGATGCAAAACCCGCCGCGTACCTAAAAATGGGCACCACCTAACCAATCCCCATTCCAATGGCAGAAAGACACACTCAGATCATCACACATTCCGTAGCGCAAACCCAGAGCGTGGGGCAAATCCTGGGCGCAACGCTCAAGCAGGCATTTATCATCGCATTGAACGGTGATCTTGGCAGCGGCAAAACAGCGTTTGTCCAGGGATTGGCAAAAGGCCTCGATGTTTCTGAGAAATACTATATCACCAGCCCGACCTTTACCCTTATCAATGAATATCCCGGACGCCATCACCTGTTCCATGTAGATCTATATCGGATTGAGTCTGTACTTGAGCTGGAGGAAATCGGCCTGGATGAAGTTCTACATCAGGATGCGGTCATTGCGATCGAGTGGGCGGATAAGCTTCCCGAAGGTACGCTTTCCAATCACCTGGCGTTTCAATTTAAACTCATCAGTGATGAATCCCGTCAAATCGATATATTTGCATATGGACTTCCGGAGAGCAATTTGCTAAAAGCTGTGGAAAAGCGAGTCCAAACTGAATTGAAAGAATAGACTTTAGATAATGACATAATTGTTTGCACATATTTAGAATTTACCACGAAGATCACGAAGGATACGAAGTAACAAATTTAAGTATTGAGAGCGAAATCGAGGAATAGAAAATGTCTTTAATTGTGCAAAAATACGGGGGCACATCCGTAGCCGACCTTGATCGAATTCAAAATGTGGCCACCCGGGTAGCGAAAACCTATGAAAAAGGAAATGATGTCGTCGTCATTCTTTCGGCGATGGCCGGTATTACCGATGAACTGACAAATATGGCCTCCAACATTTCGCACTCGCCGGATAAACGTGAGCTCGATGTATTGCTGGCGACCGGCGAACAAACAACCTCCGCCCTGCTGGCCATGACTCTAAGATCGATGAAGTATCCGGCACAGTCGCTGATGGGTCATCAGGCCGAAGTTCTTACCGACCAGTGCCACGGCAATGCCCGCATCCTCGATATTCGGGCCGATCGCATTAAAGAATTGCTGAATCAGCGTTACATCGTTGTGGTAGCCGGATTTCAAGGCTGCGATCCGGAGGGCAACATTACGACCCTCGGGCGGGGGGGATCGGATACATCTGCCGTAGCAATTGCCGCAGCACTCAAAGCGGACGTCTGTGAAATCTATACCGATGTAGACGGCGTCTATACCGCCGATCCAAATATCTGCCCGCAGGCCAGAAAACTGGATGCCATTTCATATGATGAAATGTTGAATATGGCCAGTCTGGGAGCGAAAGTTTTACAAATCCGTTCGGTGGGTTTTGCCAAAAAATACAACATCCCCGTACACGTAAGATCATCATTCAGTGAAGAGGAGGGAACCATGGTGGTGGATGAAAATTCCGGAATGGAACGTCTGGTCGTATCCAGCGTCACGCATGACAAAGATCAAGCCCGCATAACCTTAAAAAAAGTTCCCGACAAACCGGGAATTGCATCTAAAATTTTTGCGCCGATCTCAGATAACGGAATTGTGGTGGATATGATCATTCAAAATACGCGCGCCGCAGGACAAACGGATTTAACGTTTACCGTCCCTAAAGCCAGTTTTAAACAGGCGTTGGAAATAGAAAAAAAGATCGCGCAAGAAATCGCGGCCGAAGATGTATTCGGTGACGAAAAAATTGCCAAGGTTTCCGTAATCGGCGTCGGAATGAAAGATCACTCAGGGGTGGCATCCAAGATGTTTACTACCCTTGCCAAAGAAAACATTAATATCATGATGATCAGTACTTCTGAAATCAGAATCTCCTGTATCATCGAGGAAAAATACACCGAACTGGCCATACGGGTACTGCATTCGGCCTTTGAACT
>JAUVTR010000186.1 GCA_030601425.1 Desulfobacterales bacterium | reverse complement strand
AGCGGCTCCGCAGCGTGCCAAAAAAATTGCCAACGCGATCGCCTGGGCACCTTTTATGCCCTCAGGGTGGCTGTGAGTGACTTCCGCTGTTTTTTTAGCTTCAAGCAAAACATCATTTGTGGAATCAAATGCGAACCCCACCGGACTGACGCGCATCGCCGAACCGTTGCCCCAACTGTTGTAAGGTTTTGTTTCGGAGGATTGCATCCAGCTGTAAAAAGACAAGCCATATCCGGCCCTCGGGTATTTTCGGCCATAGGTTTGTAGAGTCGCCGCATAATCTATTTTATTTAAAATCGCATCTGCAACGGCAAGGCTTAAGACCGTATCATCTGTAAATTTTGAAGATTTAGAAAACAGTGAAAAGGAAGTGGTTTTGATCGGATGCTTTTCAAACACGGATCCGATGATATCTCCGGCAATGGCGCCAATCATAATCTCGATTATTCAATTCCGGTGTTTAGGATTGTGGGTACAGTACAAAAATCCGCTTGCTCAACGGATGAAACAAAAATTTTGCATGGAGGGCAAAATTTTTTTGGCCTGCCCCTGCCAGTCCAAAGCATTTTCATCCTGTGGTTTGTTCCACATTTTGGGCAAACACATTTAACGGTAAGGCTTTCCTTTAATTTGATCTGATGAGAAAATTTTTCCTCTTTTTTTAGACACCGGCTTCTTTTGGTTGCGGCCATATTTATGTCTCCTTAACCTAATAAAATTTAACCCATGTTTTTAGCCTGTGCTCAGATTCCCCCTTTATATCTTTGGACCGCTCCCTTCTATGTTGATAAAACCTTACTTATAGGTATCATCTTGCTCTTTCTTTGCAGGATTCACATCACTTTATGGTAAGTCCTTAAATAATTTTACTTTTTCTTTTTTTTATATTTTTTACAAAGATCTTCGATAGCCTCCTCCAACAGAACACCCAAAGATTTATCAAGGTCAACCGCAAGGTGCTTGAGTGCTTTTAGTTTATCTTCGTCGATCCGGGTGGAAAATGTTTTCTTTTTACTCATACAATAAATCTTATATTATTTTAATATATATTACAAGAAAAAAATAAATATTATTTATAAAACTTATTTTTTTATTTAATTAAATTATTCTAGTGCACAACCCGATTAAAACACGCTTAGCGGACATTGATTTTAATTTTCCCAGATGCTTAGGCTATGCGTTCACGACGACTTGACAACCCAAGGCCGAAAGTGTTACTGGCAGAAGCTAATCCACCTGTAACCAGGACCATTTGAAGGTCACTTTGTTTTATCAGCAGATAAGTTGGCGAACACTTTGGATGCTGTTATTATCGTAATCGGATTGATTTTAGCCCTGGCCGGTATGATCGGCTGTATCCTACCCATTATTCCCGGACCGACTTTTAGCTTTCTCGCCCTTATTCTTCTTTCCTGGACAAAAAATTGGCAAGTCTTCAGCCAGGCCTTTTTAATCGTCATGGGGTCATTGACCGTCATATTGATGATTTTAGATTATATTGCCCCTGCTCTGGGTGCAAAAAAATACGGCGCTTCAAAATCCGGTCTGTGGGGGTCTGCAATTGGGATGATCATCGGAATATTCTTCATTCCACCTTGGGGAATAATCGTGGGAGCCTTTGTCGGCGCCCTGGTGGGTGAACTCCTGGCTGGGAAATCCGGCAAAAAAGCATTGCGGGCAGGATGGGGGATCCTTATTGGAAATGTTTTGGGAATCGGGTTGAAACTAGCATTCACAACGGTTGTGCTCTTCTACTATATTAAAGCAATGTAGAAAAAGAATAAACTTAGATTTACCCGGCATGATAAAGGCATCTCGATGCAAAGAATCGAGATGCCTTTTTTAATTGTCTTTTCCTGTTTTAATTAGTGCCCATCGGAAAAAGGGCCACTTCCGAATGGAAACTATTTGGCACCCACGTAAATTCCTCTACCGACTTTTTTGATTTTTCCTTCCTTTGAGGCTCTAAATACAATATTTCTGACTTTTTTATCATCAAATCCTGTTTTTGTCTTCAACATGGGAACATCCACGCCTTTTCTAGATCTTCTGACGATTTTTAATATCTGCTCGGTTGCAGTCATCGTCGGTGCTTTTTTCTTGAGAGTGGTTTTTCTAGCCTTGACAGCACGTTTGGTCTTGACCTTTACAACTTTTCTCTTTGCCCTTTTTGCCACTTTAGGCTTCTGGGGTTTTTCATAAGCTTTCAATAACTTCTCCATCTTCTTGTGAAGGGCTACAATGTCTTTTTTAACAGCTTGCAAATCGCGTTTTAAAATGGCCATAATTCCTTCCTCCTTCTACCTTCAATTTTTAATATGAATCTGTTTTAATCCACAACCGATTTACTGCCTTACATTCTATCAAACATTTTTAAAATTACAACCCTAACTAGTAAAATAATGAAAAGCTTCTGCACATTTGACACAGTTCACTTTTATTCAAATTGGCAAGAGTTAAAAGAAGAAAGTGAAATATATAGAAAAATATTTCCAATGCCTCTTGACAGCGAGATATTTTGCATCTAATCCATTCCAAACAGTCATACATCATTTAACCCTGGGAGCCGATTTCATGAGCAAAGCGATTCTCTCAATTTTAGGACAGGATAGACGTGGCATCATTGCCGCCGTTTCTAAGGTACTTTACGAACAAAATTGCAATATTGAGAACGTAAGTCAGACAACACTTCAATTCGTATTTGCCGGTGTTTTTATCATATCGATGCCCGGGGATCTTTCTCCGGAATCTTTGGACCAAAGATTAAAAGCAGAATTGGGACCCCTGGGTCTTGATGTGCATATCACAATGCTTGAATCCATAACGGCTCCGGTTTCACCGCCACAAAGCGAATCCTACGTCATTACCACAAAGGGACCGGATCGAAAAGGTCTGGTGGCCGGTATCAGCGAAGTTATTGCTCGGTTTGACGGTAACATCACCAATCTGCAGGCGGTTTTTAAAGGCGGCGAAGACCCGGGTGATAATATTATGATTTACGAAGTTGACGTCCCTCCCCGGACCGACCAGCAAGCCCTGTATCGGGAATTAAAAAAACGTGCAGCTGAATTGAAACTGGACATTAACATCCAGCATCGCAATATTTTTGAGGCCATACACCGAATTTAACAGTTTACAGAAGACAGAGGTCAGTCTACAGAAGACAGAGTACAGAAAACAGAATTCAAATTTGAGATAGCTTTGGTTTTATATATGTTCTGGATATCCAATTTTCTGTTTTCGGATACCTGTCATCTGACATCTGGTTCCTGTAGACTCACATCTGGCATCTAAATAGAGGAGAAAAAATGCTGACCCAAAGAGAGATTCTATCAACCCTTGAGATGCTTCAAAATGAACATCTGGATGTGCGCACCGTAACGTTGGGGGTCAATTTACTGGATTGTGCCGGCCATGATATTGAAAAACTTAAAAATAGGATCCATACCCGCATCTCCCATTTTGCCGGCAATCTGGTTGCCGCCTGTAATCATATCGGTCAAAAATACGGCATCCCCGTTGTTAATAAAAGAATAGCAGTCAGTCCCATTTCTGCAGTGGGCGCAGCCATGTCATCTTCTCAACTGGTAGATGTTGCTCAGGTATTGGACGAGGTTGCCGCAGAGGTAGATGTCGATTTTATCGGGGGGTTTACCGCGCTGGTTGAAAAAGGAATCGCCCGGGGTGATATGGCCCTGATAGAAGCAATTCCGCATGCTCTGGCGAATACTGACAGGGTTTGCGCATCGGTTAATGTTGCATCGACCAAGGCCGGCATCAACATGGATGCGGTCCTGTTAATGGGTAAAGCAATCAAGCAAGCTGCCCATCTGACCGCCAAAGACGATGGAATTGCCTGTGCAAAGCTTTGTGTGTTTGCCAATATTCCGCAGGATATCCCCTTTATGGCCGGTGCCTATTTGGGTATCGGTGAAGCCGATGCTGTGATCAATGTGGGGGTCAGCGGACCGGGTGTTGTAAAGAATGCCATCGATCGAGCCCTTGAATCAGATTCCGATCTGGATCTGGGACAAATCTCAGATGTGATTAAGAAAACCGCCTACAAAGTCACCCGGGTTGGAGAATTAATCGGCCGGGAAGTTGCCGATCATCTCAATATTCGATTCGGAGTAGTAGACCTGTCGTTGGCCCCGACGCCCAATGTTGGCGATAGTGTTGGGGAGATATTCCAGAGTCTGGGGCTTTTGAGCATCGGTGTGCCCGGCACAACTGCTGCCCTGGCACTTCTCAATGACGCCGTTAAAAAAGGCGGCGCATTCGCCAGTTCCAGGGTGGGTGGCTTGAGCGGTGCTTTTATCCCGGTAAGCGAAGATTTAAATATATCTGAAGCTGCCCGCAAGGGTTACATCGGACTGGAAAAGCTCGAAGCCCTCACAGCAGTATGCTCGGTGGGGCTGGATATGATTGCCTTGCCGGGTGATACAACCGAAGAAACCATTGCTGCCGTTATTGCCGACGAAATGTCAATCGGCGTCATCAATAATAAAACAACCGCTGCGCGGTTAATACCGGTGCCCGGAAAAAAAGCCGGCGATAACGCCTATTTTGGAGGACTGTTGGGTCAATCTACGATTATCCCGGTAAACAATGGTGACAATCCGAATTCATTTGTGCGACGCGGTGGTCTCATCCCCGCTCCCATACAAAGCCTGACAAACTGAATAAAACGCATTTGGTACCTACATACGGTAAACAGCTCGACCGATCGATTTAAATTTGTGTGCTGCAAAATGAATACCCCAAAACATCCAAAACGCCTTTCTGTAGTAACCGGCTTAAAACGACCGGTGCTAAAAGATGTGCTTAAATATTTGATTGCCGTGGCAGCTGTCATCTGGTTAATAATAAATGGGACCCAACAACTGGGTTACAACTGGCAGTAGTACCGCGTACCTCAATATATTATTTCTACGGCAGACAACCAACCGGTGCCAGGCCCGTTGATCCAGGGTTTGCTGATTACAATCCGTATAACCGCAATCAGCCTGGTACTGGCCTTTATATTTGGATTAACTTCTGCCCTGATGCGGCTCTCGCGCTCATTTCTAGCCAGAATTATCGCTCGAGGATATCTTGAAATCATTCGCAACACTCCCCTGCTCGTTCAGCTTTTTTTCATTTATTTTGTTTTGTCTCCTGTATTGGATATCAACGGATTTACTTCGGCCGTAATGGCCTTGAGTCTCTTTGAGGGCGCGTATGCATCCGAGATATTTCGCGCCGGAATCGTTTCCATTCATCGGGGCCAGTGGGAAGCCGCATTTAGCATCGGCCTCAACACCTATCAAACCTATCGCTTGATTATACTGCCCCAGGCGCTCAGACGTATTTTACCGCCTTTGACCAGCCAGGCAGTCTCTCTCATAAAAGATTCTGCTCTAGTCAGCACGATCGCCATTTACGATTTAACGATGCGAGGTCAGACGATAATCGCTGAAACCTTCTTGGTTTTTGAAATCTGGTTTACCGTTGCCGCTATTTATTTAACAATTACCCTGGTCTTATCGGCAACCGTCTTTTATATGGAAAAACGCTTGAGGGTTGAGCCGTAACACCAACGGGCAACTACCAAAGAACGTTTGGTGAAAAATTTATAAAAAATAGCCACTCTATTCAGAATAAGGAGATATGGTATGAAGAAATCTAAAACCTTGTTGGCCCTACTAATCGTGCTGTCAGTCATCGGGGGTATTGCGGGCCATGCTTTAGCCGGAAAGCTTCAGCAACAACTCGTTCAGGAAAGCACCGTCGAGCAGGTCATCAAGCGTGGGAATCTGCGGGTCGGCATGTCCACATTTGTCCCCTGGGCCATGAAAGATAAGACCGGCAAGCTCATCGGCTTTGAAATCGATGTGGCCAGACAGCTGGCCCTGGATATGGGGGTAAAAATTGAATTCGTTCCAACCAAATGGGCGGGAATCGTCCCCGCACTGCTTACGGGAAAGTTTGATGTAATCATCGGAGGAATGAGTATTCGGCCGGATCGCAATTTAAAGGTCAACTTCACCATCCCCTATGACTATGCCGGCCAATCGATTGTAGCAAACAAAAAAATGGCTGCCGGTTTCACCCGGTTAGCGAATTTCAATCGTCCCAATGTCATAATTGCCGCCAGACTGGGTTCAACGGCTGCCGATGCAGCCAAAAAATTTATGCCCAAGGCTCAAAAGAAACTTTTTGATGATGAAGCGCAGGTAATCCAGGAGGTGATTAATGGAAGAGCCCATGCGGCCGTGGCATCCGCGCCGCTGCCTGCATTTCAGGCGATAAGATACCCGGATCAGCTATTTTTGCCTGTAAAAGAAACCTTCACCAAAGAACCTATCGGCTTTGCCCTCAGAAAGGGCGATTTTGATACCCTCAATTATTTCAACAACTGGATCCGGGTTGTTGAGGCCAAAGGCTGGCTCGCGGAACGGAAGCATTACTGGTTTGAGACCAAAGACTGGGAAAATTTGATTAAATAGGCATAGAGTGATTACCGCCAAACCCAAAATCACGATAATCGATCTGGTCCTGGGCGCACTGATCATCGCGTTCGGATTTTATATCGTTCATAAGGTTTCGGTTGGCTTGAGCTATAAGTGGAATTGGGGTGCCATCCCTCAATATTTTTTCCGCTATGATTCAGCTACAAGCAGTTGGGTACCGAACATTCTTGTAGACGGCTTTCTGACCACCATTCGTTTGAGCATCTGGGCCACCGTGTTCGCCACCTTTATTGGAATTGTGATGGGGCTGTCTCGGGTCAGTCAGAGCCTTTTTAAACGCCTGGTGGGAGGGACCTATGTTGAGTTGATCCGTAATGTGCCACCGTTGGTCTTAATTTTTATTTTCTATTTTTTCGTTAGTACCCAAATTCTGACGACTTTAGGTGTGGAAGAGTTTATCCGAACCCGTGACGAGAAAACCCTGGCCCTGATGACGTTTCTATTTGCCAAGCCATCTCTGTTCACTGCCTTTATCTCAGCTCTAATCACCCTCTCTATATTTGAAGGTGCTTATATCACCGAAATTGTCCGCGCCGGGATTCAGTCCATTGAAAAGGGTCAATGGGAAGCAGCTGACGCATTGGGATTGTCAAAATGGCAGCGAATGCGATTGATTATCCTGCCTCAGGCCATTCAACGCATTCTACCACCGCTCGCCGGTCAGTTCATTTCTACCATCAAAGATTCTGCCATCGTCTCGGTCATTTCTATACAGGAATTAACATTTCAAGGGATGGAGTTGATGTCGACAACCTATTTTACCTTTGAAATCTGGATCACCATCACCGCAATGTATTTAATCCT
>JAUVTR010000276.1 GCA_030601425.1 Desulfobacterales bacterium | reverse complement strand
TTATCTTTGTGTCAACTAATTTGTCCTTGATTCTCACGGCGGCGTCCAGCCGGCCGCCAAAGGTATCGATTTCCAGGATAAGGACTTTCGCATTGGCCTTCTCGGCTTCTTTCAAAACGCCTTCGAAATCGTCGGCCAGTTTGTTATTGATGGTGCCTTTTAACAACGTGTAATAAATTTTCCGCCCGTCGTCGTTTGCCGCATGTCCCGGGTAGGCGCCATGGAATAGCGTAAACAAGGTCAGGATCACCAGGGCCGAAATTGGTTTTAAATGAAGTGTCTTCACACCCATTCCTCCATATTTTAATTATTACCTGAATTTTGCAGTAGCCTTATCCTGTGCCGATGCAGACAACAGCTCATATAAACGATCGACGCTTTCAAAGATTGTAAAAGGATGAATGTTTTTTATGTTTTAACGCAACTAATCTAACAGAACCCTTTGAGAAGTCAATAAAACTAAACGCCAGGCGCCCTTGGCGCCAGCTCCCCGGTTAAATTCGCTTCGCCCCGGTTGAACACCTGGCGGTGTCTGCTATGCAGATTTCAACTGGGCAGGCTCGTCTTCTTCGAAGAATTTAACTGGGCAGGCAAACCGCAAAGAAAACAACACGGGAGGAAGGACTGTCGCGGCTGGAAGCCGCTGCCACATTCAATACCGCTTGTTCTTTCTGGATAACCAGATATTACAATTTTTAAAATAGTTATTTCATCAGGGCTTTAAAATCAGCTTGCCCTGAACCTTCCCGCTCTCCAGTAATTCATGAGCCCTGGCAGCCTCGGACAGGGGTATCCTTTCGTAGATGTGGGGTTTAATTTTTTTGTCTGCCAGATCGTTAAACAGGATCTCGGAAGACCGGGCCATCAAGGTGGGGTCGAGGTCAAAAATGCTGGGAAGCATAAACGTTCGAATACCCGCGCTTTTTAGAAATCCTACCCCGAGCTGCTCGGTTAAATTTGTTTGCGGCAGGCCGGCCGCCATGCCGAACCAGATAATCTGTCCCAGGGGAGCCAGCATTTTAAAATCACGATCGAAGGTGTCCCCGGCCACCGAGTTCAGGATGATTTCTACGCCTTTGCCGCCGGTAATTTCCTTCACCCTTTTGACCACGTCTTCGGTTTTATAGTTAATGATGTGGTCATATCCCCGGGCCCTTACATAGTCAGCTTTTTCGTCCGTACTGGTTAAACCGATGGCCGTCACGTTGGCCAGTCTGGCTAACTGAATGACGGCGGTCCCCACACCGCCGGCGGCCGCATAAGCCAGGATCGTCTCGCCTTCTTTGACATGGGCCATGGTGTGCATCATGTGATAGGCGGTCAGGTAGTTGACCGGTATGGCCGCGGCTTCATCCATATCAATGTCTTCGGAGATGGGAAACACCGCGCCGGCGTCGGTAGCCATATATTCGGCATAACATCCCTGGCCCAGTGCAGCAACGGGCTGCCCCGGACGAAATTGGGTGACATTTTCCCCAACCGATTCCACTATCCCGCTGCAGTCAATACCGGGGATCGCCGGCAACGGCGGCATCATGGGATAGGTGCCGCTTCTGGTCATGACATCCGCGAAATTGACGGACGCTGATATGACTTTGATTAATACCTCGTTCTTATCCGGTACAGGGGGATCAAGCTCTTCATATTTTAGCCGGTCAAATGAACCGGTTTGATGAATCCGAATGACTTTCATGATTGGATCTCCTTAGGGAATTTTGAAGGAAAATCAGGTTCTACTTGATTTTATTACTGGTTGCGACCCGCCATCACGCCACCATCGACGTCCCAGATGGCACCGGTGACCCAGCCGGCTTCATCCGACAGCAAAAAATCGATCACGGCTGCGACGTCATCGACGCGGCCCACCCGGCCAATCGGGTGAAATTCGTTGAAACCGGCCAGTGTTTCTTCGATTTTGTCCGGGTCGATAAACTCACCGTAAATCGGCGTTACCACCACGGCAGGCGAGACCCCGTTTACACGGATGTTGAAAGCGGCGAGTTCCATCGCCAGGTGCTGTGTCAATGAGTGCAGACCGGCTTTCGCCATCGAATAGGCGGAAGACGGTGTGGCCTTAATCGACTGTTTGGCCCACATCGAGCCGATGTTCACAATGGCACCGCCGCCATGCTGTTTCATGTTCTCCGCTACGGCCTGGGTGATAAAGAAAAAGCTCTTGTTAAGATTGAGGTACTTGTCATAGTCGGCCTTGGTGTGCTCCAAAAAGCTGGTGGGCTTGAACGCGCCGGCAGCGTTAATTAAATATTTAATGTGACGCTGTTCCTGTTTCAAGCGCTCGATAAAGGCGTCGACCTGCCGGTCGTCATACAGGTCGACCGCCTCCGTTTGAACCGGCCCGTTGGCTTCCAATTCGGCTTTGGCCTGCTCCAATTTTGTCGGGTCACGCGCCAGCAACATCAGCTCTGCGCCCCGGTTGAGCAGGCGCTTGCCGCTTTGCTTGCCCATGCCGCTGGAGCCACCGACGATAAGTGCCAGGGGTGTCTTGGATGCTTGCATGGTTATTCCTCCCAAATCTATCTTTGGTTTGTTTGGCTTTGATTGCTTTTAGGTTGTTCAATCCGTTCTTATAATTTCTGAAATTTAGAGTGTGGTCTAAATAGCGTTTGTCAAGCGAAGGGGTGCTTTTTGATGCCGTTCGAGGACAAAGGGGAGATGCGGAGCTATTTTACTTTTATGGCCACCATCGTGACATCGTCGTGAGGTTCTTCGGATTGGACGAACTCGTCCAGGCGAAGGTTTATGCGCTCGACGATTTTTTCTGCAGGAAAATGCGCACTTTCCTTCAGGGCCGATTCCAGACGGGATTGATCAAACAGGTGATGGTTTGAATTCATGGCTTCGGTGATACCGTCGGAGTAAAGCAGCAGCACATCCCCGCTTTTCAGCAGCAGCTTTTTTTCTTCGAGGCCGGACGAAAACCCTATATCCTTATCAATGCCAAGGCACACGCCTTTGGTCTTGAGGGGCTGAATTGTTTGGGTTTGTGCGGAGTAATACAGCGGCCAATTGTGCCCGGCACGCGCAATGGTTAAGGAATTTTCTCCGGATTCGAAAAACGCAATGACTGCCGTAATAAAATCCCCTTCGCGCAGACGCTTGCAGATCAGATGATTCAAGCCGTTTAAGATATTCGCGGGAGAGGCGCTCTGCTGCGAGAGGGACTCAAACATGCTCTGAATGTGGGCGGCATACAGAGCCGCCGGGATGCCTTTGCCGGCCACATCGCCGACAATGCTCAGCATCTGGTTGTCATTGCGTTTGACCACGTTGAAAAAATCCCCGCCCACGATTCTGGCGGGCTTTGAGGAGAAAGATACGGACAGCCAGGGAATTTCAGGGAGCTGCTCGGGCTCGAGGCTGACCTGGATTTCTCGGGCGATTTCCAGCTCGTCGCGGGTGGTTAGCTTATCTGCAAGCTCCATTGCCAGCAGCCCGTTTAAAATAACAAAAGCGCATAGAATCCATATCACCTTCGCTGTCAGCAGTGCCAGCACGAACCCGACGAAACTGAGCCCATAAAAAAACCTGCGGGCCGGTGTCAGCTGCATCAAAAAGCTCACAAAGATTTCTCTAAAGACTCTGATTTTTGATTTTAACGATTTTTTCTCAGACGGGCTGTCCTTGAGCGTCGTTTTTTCTTTGTAATAGGTTAAGGCCTCCAGCGCATCTTTATGCAGCAGCCGCTCGATTTCCTTGCGGCTCAGCCCGCTGGTGTACCACTGGAAAAAATCCCGGGCTTTTTTGATTTTGTCTTTGAAATGCGATTTTATCCTGCCGATGCCCATGGCGGGTACCCCTGAAAAACGGAATTGGAATTGCGAGCCGAAAGCGGAGGCGTTTGGCCGCTTTTATAAGAGTCAGGAAAAAATACCCGAGTTTATCTGTTTTATCAAGCTTAATTCAGTTGGTGTACTGCCAGATTGCTGGTATTTTGGATAACGGCAGCACCGTGATGTTCTCAGCCAATTTATAATCTTCACGGCCCGGGTAAACGACCCAGAGGTTTTCGAGATTCAAGTCCTTAATTGCAACTTGCATTGATTT
>JAUVTR010000269.1 GCA_030601425.1 Desulfobacterales bacterium | reverse complement strand
CACAACGTATCCGCATCTAAAAGCAGCGGAAATCAAGGATGACGAGTCTGTGTGGGAACGGCTGGGGATTGAACTGTAATCCAAGCTTTAATATCTAAAAACCAAAAGGCCCGGTTCGATATGAACCGGGCCTTTTTACGGGCGCGCTCCTACCATTCGAATGATAGGAATTCAGTGTCCATCAATTTGGATAGACACCAGTGGTAATGAATGGGTTGAGAAAAACAAATATGAAACCACTTGTTGGCGCTATATAATTAAAATTGAGATTTGCTCTGGAGTTATTTTTAAGGTCCGTGCGAAGAAATGCAAAAGTAAATTTTAATTAGAGAGATGAGATTGAGGTCAGCACGGGTCTGTATTTTTCAATTGGAGGCGTCGATACATAAGATATCGAACAGGAGATCTTTCTTCAACGCCAGCAAAGATTTTTTCTGTTGATACCACATTGTGGGAGTACTTGTCAAGATATTATTTGCGGTATTTTCAAAATCCGGAGCGCTTTATTTCGGCTTCCTGAAATACATAAACACCGACATTCAGATTATCCTCGTGAGCCCTGTTGGCAACCCGCTTCAGGCTGGATATAAATTCGGCGGAAACCGGTTTTGATGCAACCAATAAGATAACCATATCGATATCATGCTCGATGCCGAAACGGCTGGCTGAGAGGAAAGTCACACCGTGCTCCTGATGGACGCGGTTGCGGATGGCCTTCCAGACGACTTTGCTGACGGGTAATGTATACGGACGGGTTTGGCCTTCGAGGAGCTGGTCTGCCAGCTTATATCCCAGCGGCGCCGTTAAGGCGACCGACAGAAGAACGAGCAGCAAAACCGTACGGCGCACCCACAGCGGTAACCGCACGCCGATGCGTGAGCCCTGGATACCCAGCAGGCGGTATACAAAAGCAGCACCTAAAATGATGGCAACCAGGTTGGTGACAAAAAGAATGGCAGCCCCCTCAACAATATCCCATCTAAATTCGGAAAAGGCGATTCCGACCGTCGCCAGCGGTGGCACCAGGGCTGCGGCAATAGCAACCCCGGCCAGCGCACCCAGCAAAGACGGCCTGGCCAGAGCATAGGCGGCCGCCGCCCCTGAAAGGAAAGCAACCGCCAGGTCAATAACGGTTGGGGCGCCGCGGGCGAGCAGCTCCGGCGATAATTCTTCAAAAGGAACGATAAAACCTAAAAAGATTGAGATAATCAAGCTGGCCGTGATTCCGAACCCCATTGCCCGCATGGCATCACGAAAGAATACCAGATTGCCCTGAACCAGAGAGAGCCCGGCTCCGATGAGCGGGGTCATGAGTGGCGCAACCACCATGGCACCGATGATCACGGCCGTTGAGTTTTGAATCAAACCCAGCGATGCGATGGCGGTGGACAGGCACATCATCAATATATAATCCACATTCCAGCGCGCACCGGCTTGAAGTCGATCAAACAGGTCGATGCGGTCCACGGCCGCAAGCCTCGGCAGCCAGCTGAAGATATGGCTTTCGATCATTCCGATGAGTGATGACTTGCTCTCCAGGTTCCAGGGGCGCATTAATCCGATCGGCACCCTCGGGCTTCCGGGTTCGGTATGGTTCTTTTCTTCCTGCCGGAATCTTCGAACTTCTCGGACGACTGCAGCGCTGGTAAGCACCAGGTCGCTGCCGCGGCTTCTGTTAACGGCGCTCTTCCATCTTTCACCGCTCAGGGCAACAATGGGCTGAATCGATTTGGATTCTTTAATCCCGGCCTCCCGGAGCTTTGATATTAATGAGTGTTGGGCAACTTCCTTTGAATCCTTGCCGAAGTAGGAACCCACTTCAAACGGCCTGACCGTGCAATCTAATTTTTCTGCCAGCTGGACGGCCGTTTGCATTGTAAACGGTTTCAGCCCCGACCCCATCGGCAGGATAATGTTACGATAACGCGAGCCGTCCCCGTCTCCCGGGTCCAGGACAAACATATCGCACGGAGCGAAGCGCAGCAATCGCACGGCCAGACGGTTCACCGGGGAATCTTTCGGCAGGCTGGTATCTATGCCGGTACACAGAAAATTAATATTCTTCGTTTGTATTTCCTGAATAATGGCCTTGGCCGGTTTGGGATGGCGAATAAAAAAGAGCTGAACTTCCTGATCTTTGATTTCACGACTTGCTTTAGCTGCTGTTTGTATCAATTCCTCATTATTCTCAGGTTGATCTAAGTTAACGGGTGCTGAGGGCATAATTGGCTGGCCAGACAGACAGCAGAGAACGGTCAGAGAATCGTTACGCATTTTTGCAAATCGGGCTGCCCAGCGCACTACCGCAGTAGCTGATTCTGCCTGGGTTACGACCACCATTGTGCTCATCATTGGATCCTTTCAGCCAGAATGGATATAAAAAGCAAATTATTTATATTTGATAATTTCGTAAAAAGTCAGAAAAGCAACCTTTTTACGAGTTCATCATGTTTGAGAATTAAGGAAATATTTAAAGACTGCGGGATGATGGGCCTATTTGGCAGATGCCTTCATCTTATTTGAAACATACTGTATAAACAGCCGGGCAATTATATAACCGATCAACGAGATCGCAATCAGAACGATGGCCTGGCGCATGGTGTGATCCACCAGTTCCTCGCCTTCGCTTTCGGCGCGATCCATTGCTTTTGTCACTTCGACCAGAATGTCCGCGATGGCCGCTTTTCTTTCAGCGGAAATCGCACTCATCACTTGCTTGATGGTCGCTTCCCTTTCTGTTGTGATGTCCTTGATGGCCGCTTTTCTTTCGGTAGAAACTGCACTCATCATTTGCTTAATGGTCGTTTCCCTTTCCGTTGCGATTTGATCCGGGAGCTTTTCGGCGATGGATGCCAGGCCGGCGGTTCCCTCTGAAAGCTGGGAAAGGTCTGTCAGGGTCTTTTTTATGTCGGGATTGTCGAGTATATTTGTCAGCCACAGTTCCCCAAACATACCCCATAATTGCGGCATGCGGGTCGCTAAATACATGCCGCGCTCGGCCAGCAAACGCATTTCCTCCACTGTCTCGGAGGCGCTCTCAACGGATTCGAATAGCCCTTCGGCCTCTTCTGCCCGGGTCAGTGTGGATTCGCGGCGCTCGCCGGCAAAATTGCTGAAGCGGACCAGCGGATAAAATATCACCTCAGGATTTTGTTTGCGCCAGCGGTTGATAATCGTCATCAGGTTGCGTAATTCATCGGGGGTGAGCACAATGGCTGCTATTTTGCGGATGTCCTTTTCGGCCGTACGAAATCCTGCGATGATAGGCTCCACGGCCTTGCCGTATTTGGATAATCCCTCTTTCTCGAAGATGATGCGGCCCAGCGTAACCATGCTCAGCATATCCAGCAGGGCAATATCCGGATCGGATTCGGCGGCAATGATGTAGCCGTTGGACAGCGAGTACGTGATCAGTGCCCTGACCTCGTAACGGTTTTCTTTCGAGGGCTTGCGGGTATCAAATTCTTGCAGGGCGGTAATCAGAATAGAGACAAAACGGTCGGCAAAGCTCATGACATGGGATTGAAGCTGGGCTTCGGTGAGTGCATACGTTTTCTCTTTCGCATCTTTATCTTTTTCTTCCTCAGCGCCCTGAACGCCCTCCCCGGCGATCATTACGATTCCCAGAGCAAGCAGCAGACATGAGGCTTTCCACAAAAATTGTTTTCCAAACATATGCCACCCTCCTCTCGGTAGAAATTTACAGGAGAAAAATTAAAAGCCTATTTTTATTGATCAGGTTCACCCAAATTAAAAACTTAAACTAATACACTGATCATTGTTCGTCAAAATCGCGTTGCGGGGTGGTCGTTAGACGCTTTATTCTGTCTGATATCGGGCTTTCCCAATTAAAGCTTTGAAGATCCTCAAACGAGAAGGGTCTGCGATCGAGCATTAGAACCACACGGTAACCGGAGGTAAAGTAAGGGTCTCCCGTAAGATTTTGCCTGGGATTTGAGCGCGTTGCCGCGCCAACCCCCTTAACAAATCCTGCTTTCGCCAGCTGCTGAGAGTAGAGCAGATCCTCGATGATGGCAAACATGGCGTCGTCGATATCCGGATCGATTTTATGGGTCACCGGCGGCCAGGTTTTCATTGTAAACCTTACACCGATATCCCGACTGATTTGACCAACCCAGACCGGTTTGCCCGCATAACGCATGGGGCTTAGCCACAAGCGCAGATGGTTACGCTCATGGACGGTATGGCGGGGTTTTTGTCCGGCCATATCCTGCTGCCGACCATAGACATAAAGCGGGCTGACCGGTGAATATCGGTATCTTGAACCGAACAGAAAAGACTTTATCGTCTTCCAGATTGCTTTGGTGTATGTCTGTTCAGCAGGCAGCCAGCCTCTGCGGACAAATGCTGCTGAAATATCTTCACGACTTCCGATGACAACAAGGTTCAGTGGATCACCTTTCTGCGTCCCGTCTTCGTTGGTCGTACAACAGGGCAGGTTTTCGAGTGCGGTTCTCAACTCATTATCATCATATACAACAAACTCTTTTGCAGAATAGAGGCTTTCGAAATCAACATCATGATAATCCGTTTTAATACCCGGGACGAAAACAAAAAAGGTAAAAAATTTAGATTTGCTTTTACCGATTAGATCAATGTCTACCACCTTGATACCTTCATCCAGATTCACATACAGGAAACCGGAAACAGCGGCATTC
>JAUVTR010000194.1 GCA_030601425.1 Desulfobacterales bacterium | reverse complement strand
GGTGCCAAACACATCCGAAAACCTTAGCGGTGCCATTCCATTTTTAAAATATCTGCTTACGCTGAAGCTGCATAGCGACCAACAAAATCAGCTGTTAAAAAGACTCGAACAGCCGAATTCAAAACTTTCTGCATACACCCTCTTGGCTTTCATGTTTAATAATCTCTATAAATCGATGTTTCGAGAAGAGTGGTGGGTGAAGAAGACCGCCCAGGAAAAGTTTTCCGATGCAAACGTCGATGAGGCCACCCTCGAAGCAAGCGTCAAGAGCTGACTTCAAAACCGAAATGCAAAAAAAACGGGATCCCAGTCAAAAGTTAAACGAGGCGCAGGGTCAGTTGTTGGTCAATCTGGCCCGATATACCCTTATGGAACGCCTGGGACAACAGATCCCGCAAGCCCAATATGATTCTTTGAATACCGCATTAACAGATTCCTGTTTTCAACGCTCATGCGGCGTCTTCGTCACGCTGACCATCAGCGGACAACTGCGGGGGTGTATCGGCAACCTGACATCTAACGAGCCTCTGGCATCCGGGGTTCGTCGTAATGCGATCAATGCCGCCTTCCATGATCCGCGCTTCGCTCCCCTGAGCGCCTCGGAACTCGACCAAATAGAAATTGAAATCAGCATCCTTTCAGAGCCCCAGCCTTTGATCTACCGTGATGGTGATGATCTGCTGAATAAGCTGCGCCCCAATATCGATGGCGTGATCATACGCAAGGAAGCTGCCAGTGCCACTTTTTTGCCGCAGGTATGGGAACAACTCCCCCAGCCACAGGACTTTCTTGTCCATCTTTGTATGAAGGCCGGACTGACGGCAGATTCCTGGCGAAATTCCGAACTTGAAGTCTCAATCTATCAAGTGCAGTATTTTGAAGAGCATACTGCGCGTTCTTAGCTTGCATCTTCCTCGTCTTCTTCCGCTGAATATGCCCGTCGTCGAATCGTCTTTCGAATAAACCCCAATATCGTCAGCAGAGCAGCCGATACGAATAAAATTTCATAGAGGTGAATGGAAAGGTAGGTAAACCAATTGATATTCTTTTTGAGGTGACCCCGCCACTGATATTGGAACTCATCAAATGGAATCGCAAAACGAAGCGCAAAGGCGGACTTGAGATCATATCCCTGCTGCAGCAGCCCCAGAAAATCCAGGATTCCTTGCGAGCCATACTCACTGCTCAAATATTCCACCACGCTCTTGCTCTGTTCATAAGCCAGCATAAGGGCATTTTTATCCTGCGGGAATTGGTGCTGCAATGTTTCCAGATCAAAATAGGTATCAGACAAGATGGCTGCTGGCAAAAGGTCGCGTTTGGTGTCCATTATGATATCGGCTAAACCGTCGCTGGCCCACTGGCAAATTCCTTCATCCAGCCACCGGGGCAGATTGTCGTCTCTGATGTAATGATGCAGCAGCAAATGACACAACTCATGTTTGAATGTCGTTTGCAGTGTAAATGGTGAGGTATTCATCTTTGAATGGTCGATAACCACCACCTTTTTGTTCGGTAAAGCATAGGCCACGACAAGGTCATGTCCTGCCAGGCGCTGAAATCGCTTATTATCATTGAGCAGCACCAGGGTCGGCCGAAAGTCCAGCGACCATTGAAACAATGTTTCAAGCTCTTGCTTTATAGTGGGATACTCCGCCAGCGCTTGTCGGCCTGTTCGGTCGAGTCCCGCGTCATAAACGACAATAAGGTCCTGCGTATCCAGCATGGATTGCTCGACGGCAGACACGAAGGAAACCATCTGCAAAAAAAATAAAATTGATAAAAACGCGCGCTTACTCATTTTTTTCTTAAGATATTCCGGTAACACAATGACCACTGGCTTCTGGCCTCTGGTCACTGGCCAGAAGCCAGAAGCAAGAAGCCAGTAGCCAGGGACCTGACACCTAAAATAAAACGAATTAACGTCGAAATTTGATGCTTTTAATTTGAAATTTAATTTTGTATGAACTATACCCGACCATCAACTATAAGTAAAACCGGTTTCACAATCCATTTGCACTGAAACCATCAGATCTGGATCTTGCGATCAAGGAGCGGCCATGTCAGACATTCGCAAACGGACGATTCAAGGCTTGCAAATCGGAGACACCTTCACCGTATCACGACGGTTTGCCGAACAAGATGTGATGGTGTTCGCAGATATTACCCGTGATTATAATCCGATACATTTTGACTCGCGCTTTTCAGGCGCTAAGAATTTCAAAGCCCGAATTTGCCACGGCTTGCTGGTGGGCAGCATCTTGACCGAAGTCGGCGGACAGATCGGTTGGCTGGCTTCGGTGATGAATTTTCGATTTAAGCAGCCGGTCTATTTTGATGAAACGATCACCTGTCGGTTCACGATCACCGCTCTAGATGACCGAAGACGCGTTAGGGCAGAAGCCATCTATTTCAATCAGGAAGGCAACGTCGTTTTGGAAGCTGAGCTTGAGGGCATCCTGCCCGATGAATCAGAACGCAGGATTTTAGACACTATGGTGGCTGAGGGTGACCCGACCAATAAAGCGACGTAATTCCCTTCACCGGACAGTTGATTGCTGATGTTGTTTCGACGCTGCAGAAGCGGGAATATTTCCAGACGCGCTCGATCCGGCAGAAGATCCTGAGGATTTGATCATGATCGAACGTCCTTCAAATACGGCACCTTCTTTGATGTCTATGGACGCTGCGCTGCAATCGCCAATTAACTTGCCGGACGGATGGATCTCCAGCTGCTGGCGTGCCAATACGTTGCCGGTTACCTCTCCCTGAATAACAATATTTTTGGCTTCCACATCGGCTTCGACAATACCGGTGTTGCAGACAAAAATATCGCCGGACAGTTTGATGGAGCCCTTGATATAGCCCTCGACATGGAGATTTTCCGGCCCCTGAATTTCACCTTCAATCTTTACATTTTTGCTCAATAAGGATGTGGAATCTGCTGCGTTGTCTTTTCCCATTAATCTAGCTCCCTCTTATGTTCGGTAGATTCACATATGGGTCGATTCGTACGGCTACGCCCGCTCGTGCGGGTTTAGCTGGGTGTAGATTTCTCTGCTGATGACGCGGTGTCTTGAGATGATAGGCCCGTATCTGAGCCAGTTGCTTTTTCCGGTTTTGTGGCCTGGACACCCATATTGATTTCACCGTCAAAAATGGCCCCTTCCATAATGGATAACTTGGGGGTATTGATGCGTCCCTCAATTCTGGCCGTTTGATCCAGATGTACCAGGTCATGAGCCGTCAGGCTTCCGTGCACGCTTCCTTTGACCGAGATGACATCTGCATTCACGTCACCCTTTATTTTGGCCGGTTGAGCTATTTTTAAGCGGCCTTTCAGTCTAAATTCACCATTCAGGGTGCCCAGGATGACTAAATTGCCATTACCCGAAACCCGGCCTTTAATCTGTAAATTTCTGCCAAAATAAGTGGTTTCATTCTGAGCCGATGTTGCCTGTTGACGCACCGATTTGCTTTCTTTTTTCTTTTTCCCGAATAATAACATCAACTTGCTCCTTTTGCTGGGTTTTTTCCAGGTATAGATGGGTTTTAAATCTATTTTCAGTATATATCAAAAATAGAAAAATCAACAGCTAGTGTTGGTAGATTCTGTAATTTTTTATGCTCGGCCTACAGATTCCTGACAAGCGCCCTTTTTTATGCTATATATTTTAAATTCCTGTCGGGAGTGAGCTATGAAAAAAACTATCCTCACTATTGCCTTCGTCATTTTGATTTCATCCTTTATCTATGCGGATATCGTTGCGGATTCTTCCGAGTTCGAAAAAGCCAGAACTCACCTGGTCCGAAAGACCATCAAAGATCGGGGCATATCCGATCCCAATGTTATAGCGGCCATGCAGGCTGTCCCCAGGCACAGTTTTGTACCTCAAAAACTATTGTCGGCCGCTTATGCGGATAGACCGCTGCCCATCGGAGAAGGACAGACAATTTCCCAGCCATATGTTGTGGCCTTGATGACCGAAATCCTTCAGATAACAAAAGATCAGCGGGTTTTGGAGATCGGAACCGGTTCCGGATATCAGGCAGCAGTCCTGGCACAAATTACCCAACACGTTCACTCGATTGAGATTAAAGAAAAACTTTATCGACGGGCCGGCAACACACTAAAATTGCTTGGATATGACACGATAAAAACCCGGCATGGTGATGGTTATTTTGGATGGCCTGAAGCCGCTCCATTTGATGCCATTATGATCACCGCTGCGGTGGATCATATCCCGCCACCGTTGTTAAAACAGTTAAAAGACGGTGGCAGGCTTGCTTTACCACTGGGCAATCCGTTTAGTTACCAGAATCTCGTTTTAGTCACCAAACAAGGCGATGATCTAATCGTAAACCAAATTACGGGCGTTCTTTTTGTGCCCATGACCGGTTACGCTCTAAAAAGCCCTCACCTTGATAACCAATGATCTTTAGTGCTGTTTTCCTCATCGGTTTTTCAACCCTGGCCTTTGAGGTCCTGCTGACACGGATCTTTTCGATCGGGCAATGGAATCACCTGTCTTTTATGGTGATCAGTATTGCCCTGTTTGGCTTTGCTGCCAGCGGGACGTTTCTAAGTATTTTTAACGCCCGCCGGGCCGGTCCCCCGCTTTTTGTTTCCATTCGCAAAACGACGGCAATTCTGATAGTGCTGTATACATCAATGACCATTCTGGCGTTTGTCGTTCTGAACAACCTTCCGCTGGATTATTTCAGGCTGCCGGTCGAACCCATCCAGAGTCTTTATTTATTAATCGCTTTTATGATTCTAGCGCTGCCCTTCTTTTTTTCAGGCTTCGCTGTTGCGGTGGCTTACACCCGAATGCCTGAAAAATCCGGTATGATCTACTTTGCGACCATGTGCGGTTCGGCCTGCGGCGCGATTTTCCCGGGTTTGTTGCTCCCATTTTTGAGCGAAGGCAAACTGGTAATTTTTTCAGCCCTTATTCCCTTAATACTTATGCCGGTGAGTCTCGGCGGCTTAAAAAGGAGTTCTGCCGGATCCAAAAGCCCGAAATCAGTCAAGATGGTTTTGGGATTTTCCAGCCTTGCAATTGTTTTTTTGGCGATCTATCTGATGACACCTTATGGGAGTTGGTTGATCCGGGTGAAGCCTTCGGCCTACAAAGCCCTTTCCCAGGTTCTGCAATTTCCAAATACCCGTATTAAAGAAACGGTTAACAATATCAGGGGACGGACGGACCGGGTCACCAGTCCGCATATCCGATTTGCCCCGGGCTTGAGTCTGCGTTACATGGAAACAATCGCGTCACAGGACGCGGTGTATAAAGATGGTGATAATCAGGTTGTTTTGTATCAGCTCGGTTCTCCGGAAAGCACCCGATTTTCCGCTTATACCCTTCCCTACAGCGGATATTATATTCACCCGCAAGCTCAGAAAGCCCTTGTGATCATACAGGGGGGCGGAACGGCGATTCCTGCTGTTCTGGCTGCCAAAATTCAGGAGATTACCCTTGTGGTTGGAAATCCAGCGCTGGCCGAAATTTTGGGCAAACACTACGGTCTGGCGGTGACCTCTCAACCCCCAAGAGTCTTTCTCTCACAGACTCCAAAGAACTTTGACATCATTCATGTGGAAAACTGGGGGACTTCTATCCCCGGTTCAGCCGCCCTCAACCAGATTCACCTTTACACTATCGATGCGTTTTTCCAGTACCTGAGGCACCTGACGCCAGAGGGCCTGGTTATCGTCTCGCGAAAGCTTCTGCTGCCACCGGCCGATTGCCTGCGACTATGGGCATCGGCCTATGAAGCTTTAAAGATGATCGGTGCTAAGAATCCGGAAACCCACCTGGCAATTCTTCGCAACTGGGATACCTTCACCCTGCTGGTTTCCAAACAACCACTTCCGGACAAAGCCCGCCTGGAGCACTTTGCTCGAAATCTTAATTTTGACATCGTCTTTCTGCCCGGTATCACATCAGATCAGGCCAATCGTTTCAATAAATTTGAGGCGCCGTACCATTTTATCGAAATCAATCGATTGGCAGCTGCTTACCTTAAAGGAAATGAAAAAGCGTATTTCAGGTCTTACCTTCTCGATATACAGCCCCAAACGGACAATCGACCCTTTCCCGGTCACTTTTTAAAATGGCTGAAGCTAAAATCATTGTACCGAACCCTGGGCAGCCGGCTTTATGCATTGCTGATGTCCGGTGAAATTGTGGTATCAGTGGTTTTCATCGAAGCACTGGCTGTCAGCGGCCTTTTGCTTTTTTTGCCGCTTTTGTTTATCCGCCGAAATGATAAAAAACTACCCATTTCTCAAATGCTGTATTTTTTCGGAGTCGGAGCGGGATTTATGTTTATCGAGTTGTTTTTTATCAAAAAGTATATCCTTCTATTCGGCGATCCGGTTATTAGTTTTACAGTTGTTTTAGCCGGCGTTCTTATTTCTTCCAGTCTCGGGGGTGCCTGGGTTCAAAAAAAAGAAAAGCATATCTTAAAAATTTCACTCATCGGATTAATCGGTGCACTTTTGATAGCTTTCTTTGCGCTGGATCGCTTTATTGAGTTCCTGCTGCGGCTTCCAGCGATATGGCACCAATCCGGGGCCGTGCTGATATTAATGCCAATCGGGTTTCTTATGGGTCTTCCTTTTCCCCTGGGTATGCGCGATATGCTCAAATCCCCCATCCAACGCGCATACGCCTGGTCGATAAACGGTTGTGCATCGGTTCTAACGGCGATTATTTCCGCCCAGATAGCCCTTATTTCTGGAATTTCATACATTTTAGGTTGTGCAATTGCTGCTTATTTAATAGTGATTTTCAGCTGGCAATATTCAGAAAGGAATATTAATTGACGCCCGGCGAACCGATCATGCAAATTAAGGTGGAATGTTACGCGGGATATCGGGGAGAAGAAACCCCGCACATTATCCGGTTTCAGTCTCGGAAAATCGAAGTAAAAAAAATGCTCGATCGGTGGCTGGACCCAAATCACCGCTATTTTAAAATATTAGGTGATGATGATGGGATATATATTATTCGCCATGACATGAACACCTGGGTTTGGGGATTAACATTTTATCAAGAGGCACAGGGATAAATAGGTTTCAGTCTCCTGGTTCAA
>JAUVTR010000273.1 GCA_030601425.1 Desulfobacterales bacterium | reverse complement strand
CACATCGCCTCAAGAGTAAAGGAGACTTTTACTCGAGGGAAATCTGATGCCGAAGGTAATTTAGTTATTAAAAGCGGGAAAAGGGTTCCGTACTATTTTACCGCCATGCGAATGATCAGCGATAATAGAAAATACCTTTTGGGTATGGGTACCGATCTGAGCAAGCTCAAAAAAACGCAAGACGAATTACGTAAAAGCGAGGAAAAATACAGACAGATTTTTGAAAATGCGGTGGAGGGTATTTTTCAGACAACACCAAAGGGACGTTTTGTCAGCGCCAATCCGGCCATGGCACGTATTTTAGGATATGATTCGCCGCAGGAACTGATGGAAACGGTTAAAAATATCAAAAAACAACTCTATGTCTCAAAAGAAGTCAGGGATGATTTTATACGAATAATTAAGACCCAAAAGGAGGTCTCAGGATTTGAAATCCAGTTTTATCGTAAGGATGGAAGTCAGATTTGGGCGTCGGTGCACGCGCGATCGGTTTTGGATCAGGAAGGAACGCTGATACTCATCGAAGGGATCATGGCAGACATTACCGAGCAAAAACTGGAGACGGAAGAATTAAAGCAACGCGAAGCATATCTGCGGGAAGAGAATATTCGTTTACGGTCGAACATTCAAGATAGATATAAATTTGGTAATATTATCGGCAAAAGCCCGGCTATGCAGGAAATATATGAACTCATTTTAAAGGCGGCGGTCACAGACGCAAATGTTATCGTGTACGGCGAGTCGGGAACAGGCAAAGAGATGGTGGCCGGCGCGATTCATGAAATGAGCGACCGTAAGGGCAAAAAATTTGTTCCGGTTCATTGCGGCGCCATACCGGAAAACTTGATGGAAAGTGAATTTTTTGGTTATAAAAAGGGCGCTTTCACAGGAGCCCATGCAGACAAAAGCGGTTATTTTGATATTGCTGATGGCGGAACCCTGTTTTTAGATGAAATGGGTGAAATCAGCCTGAACATGCAGGTTAAGCTTTTAAGGGTATTAGAAAGCAAAGGATATACTCCTGTTGGCGCAAATCAGGCGAAGCACTCCGACGTTCGCATTATCGCCGCAACCAATCGCAACCTTCGAGATCAAATCGATAAAGGATTAATGCGAGAAGACTTTTTTTACAGAATTCACATTTTACCGATTAATTTGCCGCCTTTACGGAAACGCAGAGAAGACATCCCTTTGTTGGTAGAATATTTCATAAATCTTTTCGCTAAAGGTAAATCAACTCAACCTTTGAGCGGAAAAATGCATGAGGCTTTGTTTAAGTACAGTTGGCCTGGAAACGTTCGGGAACTTCAAAATGTTATTTATCGGTATGTCGCTTTGAACCAGTTTGACATCATCGTCTCAACCGAAACGCAAGATTCCGAATCTGATGAGGTCTCAAAAGCGTTTGCCAATAAAGAATTTATTTCTTTTAAAAAAGCCACAGAGAATTTCGAGAAAAATCTCCTGGCAAAAGCCTTGGAAACCAACCGATGGCACCGGGAAAAGGCTGCCGCCAGTCTTGAACTCCCATCTCGTACATTTTACAGAAAAATAAAAAAATATGGCCTATAGTGGCAGTAAAACTGTCATGTATGGCATATATCAAAATTTAAATGATATCAAATACTAACGTCACTAATCCAATAATTACTGCCATAATCGGCAGTTTACCTCCCCATAGACAGTTGATCTCCTTGTGGCTCATTTATTCATAACCACTTAATATAATATCAAATATTTTCTTGGTAGAACTTGGCATGCACTTTGCTCTTAAAACCGGCATCAAGATGCATTACGACAACCACGCCCTGGAGGATAATCATGACTGCGCATCAGTTTTGTACACCGGGATGGCTGAAAGAAAGTGCGCGAATTTATAAAGCGACGCCAGACGCTAAAGATAAGCTGAAGAAGCTTACGGCAAAGATTTGTTATCGTGTTAAATCCGATCCGGATTGGTGTCTTCGTGAAGATATCATTTTTTGTTCCTTTTTTGAAAAGGGTGAACTGAGGACGCTAAATTTTTTTACAGAAGATGAAGCTTTTCAAGCAGCCGAATATCTGATGGCGGCAACACCGCTGACATGGAAAAAGATATTAAGAAAAAAACGCGAATTCGTCACGGATCTTATGCTGGGCAAAATCGACCTGGAACTGGGTACCAAGGTAGGCATGCTTGAGCTGGCCCTTTACACCCATAATATTTTGGAATGTTTAACTCAGGTTGATCTGCAGTTTCCTGATGAAATGTCAGCGGATGAACTGGCAACGTACCGATCGAAAATGGAAACTTTCCGGCATGCAAAAGGTGCCTGAAACATGTAAAAATTTTTCCCTCAGGGACCAAAATTTATTGCTCTCAGATGAGTTTTGGGTTACGAATGTGCCAATCAAGCCGATTACTTACATCACTGGCCAAGGAAATGTGGTTGCCTTTCTTTATCATTCAATCCAGGAGGCACATGATGTCCCGATGGCTGTCAAAGAGTTTCAGAAAAGATCTTCTGTCGTCTCAATCCGGATCGACCCCAAAACTAAATATTTTAGTAGTTTTAGCCTGCGTTTTCATCGCACTGGTGATCATGCTGGCATGGTTCGCTCTTAACCGGGTGCAGGAAAAAATTAAAGCGGACGTTGCAGAAGCCCTTGAGATCGTTCTTCAGACGACTCGGGAATCGCTAAACATGTGGGTAGAAAACGGAAAATTTCAACTTAACCAGCTGGCTGGAGAGCCTCGGTTCGCGTCTATGGTCGAGCGCCAGTTGGAAGTACCTCGTAACAAAAACGATTTGATAAAAAGTAGAGATTTAAGGAGGTTACGTGCATTTTTTCGGTTACGTGCATTTTTTCTGCAAAATAAAGACCGCTTTGGACAGGCAGGATTTTTTATTATTGCCCCTGATTTTGTCAATATCGCATCACTGGGTGATAAAAACATAGGGTCCAAAAATCGTATCGCCTCTCAAGCGTTGGATCTTCTCAACCGAGCATTTCAGGGTGAGACCGTATTGGTCCCTCCCATGTGGTCCGATGTGGAATGGGTTTCATCTTCCGGTGATAATGTGGGCACCGTTCCGACCATGTTTTTCGTTGCACCGATTAAAAATGACCAGGGTGATATCATTGCGGTGGTCGCACGACAGGTCGACCCGTCACAGGATTTTACCCGGCTCATTCAACTGGGACGGATCGGGAAAACCGGGGAGACATATGCTTTAAGCAAGTATGGCAAGTTACTCTCCGAAAGCCGTTTTGATGAAGATTTACGCAAAATTGGTCTGATTGATGAGGGCCAAAGGGGTATTTTATCCCTCAGCATACGTGATCCGGGCGGCAATATGGTTGCAGGCTTTTCTCCTTTGGTTCCCAGATACCAACAGCCTCTGACATTTATGGCCGAGCAAGCAACGAAGGGAAAATCCGGTCTGAACGTACAGGGATACCGAAATTACAAGGGGATTCGAGTCTATGGAACCTGGTTGTGGGATCGAAAGCTGGATTTTGGGTTGACCACTGAAATCGCAGAAGCTGATGCATTAAGCCCTTATTACACGGCACGAGCTGTGATCCTTATCGTACTGGGAATTACGGTTGTACTTGCGCTGGGTTCAATATTGTTTGCGGTGTTGATTGACGTCCGTGCGAACCGGGCGTTGCAGAAGTCCCATGACGAGTTGGAGCTTCGTGTTGAAGAAAGAACGGCCGAACTGAAAGAGAATCAAGTGCGCCTCGAGCAGGCCGAGGAACGCAGTCGTTTGCTGCTTGAATCCGCAGGAGAAGGTATTTTTGGCGTGGCAGAGGATGGCATGGTGAACTTCATCAATCCAGCCGGCTTGGCCATGCTGGGCTTCGAGGCCGATGAGGTGATCGGACAAAAGATCCATCCGCTGATCCACCATACCCGGCCTGATGGCAGCCCCTGTTCGAGCGAAGAGTGCCCGATGGACCACAGCCTGACCCGGGGCGTAATCGGCAGCCGGGACGACGAGGTCCTGTGGCGAAAAGATGGCACCTCTTTTCCCGTAGAATACACCAGTGTCCCGATCCGCAAGAATGGTTCCATTGCCGGCACTGTGGTTGTGTTTCGCGATATTAGCGAACGCAAAGAGGCCGAGCAGGCTTTGCGAGAAAGTAGAGCGACTGCCCGAGGGCTGCTGGATGCTACCCAGGAATCCCTTCTCCTCCTGGATAGCGAGGGCATTATTATCGCGGTAAACCAGACCGCCGCGCGCAGACATCAGCGGACACCGGAAGAACTCTTTGGAACCAACCGTTTTGATATCTTACCTCAAAATCTGCGTGAATCAAGAAAAGTCCATTTTAACAACGT
>JAUVTR010000062.1 GCA_030601425.1 Desulfobacterales bacterium | reverse complement strand
GTCTGTTTCTGATGATTGCAGTCGCTGATCGTAATGTGTTTGCGGATGATGAGCTCGATTATTTATCTGTTACAGGCCCATGTAATTTAACATTTCCGAAAGATCATGGGTCGCATGTGGGCTACCGCACCGAGTGGTGGTACTATACCGGTAATCTTCAAGTTGATTCAGGAGAGCAATACGGATATCAGCTGACGTTTTTTCGAAGCCAAATCAGTGCGCCCGGTGCGGAAAGTAAATGGCCCAAACCGCACTCTGCATGGCGGGCGCAACAGGTGTATGCCGGACATGCGGCCATATCCGACATTTCCGAGAAAAGACATTTACAATCAGAACTGATTGCCCGAGGGTCGTTAGGAATCGCAGGTGTGTCTCAAAAAGCGGATCTAACTACAATTTTTATAAAAAACTGGTCTGCTCAAATCAGCCCCAGTCGTCACATTCTCAAGGCGTTCTCAGATGATTTTTCCTTCGAACTCAGTCTGCTGCCTGCCAAACCGCCTGTCTTGCACGGTAAAGCCGGTTACACCCGCAAAGGTTCAACCCCGGAACGGGCAAGCTGTTATTATTCGTTTACGCGACTGAGATCAGAAGGCGCGTTAATTATTGACGGAAGAACGATTCCGGTTCAAGGGTTCAGCTGGATGGATCATGAATTCAGTTCCGCGCCCCTGGAGCCGGGTATTGTGGGCTGGGATTGGTTTAGCCTGCAGCTTTCGGATCAAACAGAGATTATGGTCTATCTTTTAAGAAAACAGGGTGGAGAACTAACTTCTGCGTCCAGTGGCACTTTCATTGATAAATCCGGGAAGCCGCGACATTTGACAAAAGATGATTTTAGGATTGACATTCTGGACTCTTGGAAAAGTCCGCGTTCCAAAGCAGTCTATCCGGCGCGCTGGCGGTTAATGATATTCCCTTTATCCCTTGAGCTTACCATAACGCCAAAGCTATCTGATCAGGAAATGCAAACCCAGGCAAGCACCGGTGTGACGTATTGGGAGGGCAGCGTATCGGTAAACGGATCGGCCGGCAAACAACCTTTGAAGGGGTTCGGTTATGTTGAGCTTACCGGATATGCGAAATCTTTCAGCGCTCCTATGTAAATAAAATTATGAAAACCGAGAAAATTTTGATATAAAGTCATATACGTTATACTAAACACAAAACACGGAACACCAAACACTTGATGAATTCAACCTTTTACGAATTCATCAATATGCATTAACGGAAATAATCTAATGGGGAATAAGAGATTCATTGCGGTTTTGAGTTTGGTTTGGCTCCTTTTGACAGCTTGTGTATCCCACCAACAACTGCAAGATCAAAACAGGGTGCTAAACACGGAATTAAAGCATGCTCGGATTGAACTTTACGAGGCCGAAGAAAAGATTAAAAGCCTTAATGCTGATTTGGGCAAATTGCAGAAAGAGAACACTCACAGCACCGAAAAACTGACAGATTTGCAATCAAAGAATACCTACCTTAAAAATATCAATATAAGGCTTTCCCGAAACATTGAACGGCTTTCTCAAAACGTTGAGCGGTTGAACAACGATTTGAAAAAAAAGAAATCTGTAATCAAACTTCAGAATAAAGTCATTCGTTTGTTGGATGACACTAAAAAGACAATAGCAACAAGTCTAAAAGAAGAGATCGCAGCTCAGGAAATTGAACTCGTGGAAATGGAAGACACCCTAAAGGTTGTTTTCATCGATAAAATTCTTTTTGATTCGGGCAGTGTTGAGATTAATCAAAAAGGTAAGAAAATATTGTTGGTTGTGGCCGATTCCATCAGAGCGCACAGAGTTCAAAACCTACTGGTAGAAGGGCATACAGATAATATGCCTTTAGGTCCGACCTTAAAAGAGAGATTTCCGAGCAACTGGGAACTGTCCGCCGCCCGAGCAGCAGCCGTTGTCGGATTTCTTCAAAAAAAGGGTCGGCTGCAACCGGAAAGACTTTCGGCACGGGGATACAGCTACTTTCGACCGGTTGCATCAAACGAAACTAAAGAAGGCCGACACCAAAACCGGCGGATAGAAATCATCCTCGGCCCATCTAATTAAAACCCCTAAAATTGAATATTCAATCGAAAATATTCAATTCCCCAGGATTTCCCTCAGTTTTTGGGATAGTTCGAGGATATCAAACGGTTTCTGAATAAACCCATTGCAGCCTTGTGTAATTAGTTCTTCTACTTGCTTGTTTAAACTGTAGCCGCTCACAAGAAGGACTTTAACATCGGGGTTAATTTTCTTAAGTTCCTCATAAGTGGCTCTACCGCTTTTTCCCGGCATGATCATATCCAGTGCAATCAGATCAAGTTTAGCTAAATTAGAATTATAGAGATCAATAGCTTCCATTCCGCTTCTGGCTGTTAACACCTCATAGCCTAATTCTTTCAGCATGAGTTCTTCTACTAGAATGGGACCTTCTTCATCGTCAACCAGAAGAATCCGTTCTTTTCCTTTTACCAACATAGAATCAGGCGATGATTCATCTAATTCTTCGGCTTCAGATGCGGGCAAATATATGATGAATGTGGCGCCATGACCCTTTTCGCTGTAGACGCGTATGATTCCGTTATGGTTTTTAATAATCCCATATGCGGAGGCCAGCCCCAGACCGGTTCCTTTGCCTATTTCTTTGGTTGTGAAAAAGGGTTCAAAAATTCTTTCCATTGTTTCCTTTTCCATACCGATCCCGCTGTCAGTTACGGACGTTTTCACATATTTTCCCCCACTGACCTCAAATGGTTTGCAATAATCATCGCTGAGGTTAACATTTTCTGTCTGAATGTAGAGGTTGCCTCCTTCCGGCATAGCATGCCATGCATTCAGATAAAGATTAATCAGCACTTGTTCAATTTGCCCCTGGTCCACCTCCACGTTCCAGATATCCCCCTGGAACCTTTTATGTACGCTGATTTCCTTTTTGGTGCGGGTAAACATTCGGGAACTCTTTTCGACAACATCATTGAGACACGTGGTTCTGGGAGTGTATTTTCCTTTTCTGGCAAAGCCAAGGAGTTGTTCGGTTAGATTGGCGGCGCTCATGACATTTTCTTCAATTCCCTGAATATACTTTCCGTGTGGATTCTCAGCCTCCGGGTTTAAACGCATTAAAGACAAATACCCCTGGATACCCATGAGGATGTTGTTAAAGTCATGCGCTATTCCCCCGGCCAGGGTTCCGATGGCCTCCATTTTCTGGGCTTGAATCAGCTGGGCTTCAAGGTTCTTTTTTTCTCTTTCTGCCTTCAATTTATCAGTAATATCAGAAAGCTGGCTGACAAGCTTTACTTTTCCACTGGAGTCTTCAAAGCGGTTTGCACCTATTTTGACCGGGCGTTCCTTTCCTGTTTTGTGAGTGATGGTGCATACCAGTCCAGAGGGGGTCATTTCTCCCCTAAAGGTGTCTATAAAAAAATCTTCTGCTGGTTCCAAACTATCTTTGGTCAGGTATTTCTTAAAATAGCTACCCTGGATCTCTTTGCGTGAGTATCCTAATATTTGTGACAATACTTCATTTGCATAGATAATTTGAAAGCCATCATTCATAACCATGATCCCATCCCGCGAGTTCTCAACAACTGACCGGTATCGCTCTTCACTTTCGCGCAGCGCTTTTTCCGCTTCGATACGCTTGCTGACATTCCGGGCGACATTTAGAATCACGTTTCTTCCCTTATACGTGATAACTCTGGAGTGGATTTCGACAGGAATACTGTTACCGTCTTTTTGGTAATGCGCAGTTTCAAGATTTATTTTTTGACGACGTGATCGCTGGTCTTTTGCACCCACCTGGCCGATAATGAGCCGAGCATCTTTTTTGGGAATAATGTCAGCAAGATTCAATTTGAAAAATGTTTCGGATGTGTATCCCATCTGTGAATAGGCAGCTTCATTGGCTTCCAGGATATTGCCGTTTAGATCTAAGATGTACACTGCATCATCGACGTTTTCCAATAACTCCTTGTAGCGAGCCTGTTCTTCGGCGTCTTTGAGATTTGCCAGCATATAGTTAAAGGCTTGGGATAGTTGGTTAAATTCCCAGTAGGTTTGGCCTTTATTATTATCAAAAAGAAGATCTTTTTGCCCTTCGGATATTTGGATGGCTTTAGCCGTCATTTCTTTCAGAGGATCCACCATTTTTTTGGCCACAAAAATGGACATCAAAATCGAAACCGCTAGAATTACAATGGAAAGCAATCCGATCCATAAGGTCACTTTATTTTTTTCAGCGATCAGGCTTTCCAGTGATGATTGGAAATAGAAATTGTTAAATCCATTGAGTCTTGATAAAATTTTATTTTGTCCAAATAATTGGAACCCAGGGCTCGTTGCAAGCGCCGTGCGAGTTTTTTCATCTATTGGTAATGTTGTATTGGAAAGCAGACAGAACACATGGTCGGTTTTGACCACAGATATCTCTGCGTCGACTGTCTGTTGTATGGCTTCAATGAGATTGGTGTCCTGGACCATATCATAAAGTGCATATGCGGTTCCCATGCGACTGGTCTCATGCATAATAGGAACTGAAAACAACCACAGAACCCGTTTTTGTTCCCCATCTTCCAGGACCTCGCCGTTCGGATATTCTGCCAGAACAAAATCAATCAATTGGCTGGATATTCCGGGAAGATTTTTCGGCACAATGGACCGCTCACCGATCTTTTTTACGAAATGATAAACACCGTCTTTTGGCGGATAAGATTGGCTAATCCGATCTTCAAGATTAGATTTGACGTCCAGCATTATGGTGACACGGATTATATTATCAGAACCAAGATTATCTAATTTCCCGGCAATAAGTGAAATTCTGTTTTTTAAAATAATTTCCACCTGACCTTTTTGAGCCTGCAATTTCTCATAAAATTCCGACTCCACCTTTTTGCCGAAATATCGGTAGATGGTTGCCAGGATGATAACCACCGAAAGGGTGACAAGGACCACAAACGTTGTCATTAAATAAGTTGAAAAGCGTTTTTTGTCTCTGAACTTCAACGATTCCTCCAGAAAGATCCTAACGAAACCTGACCCGGATAAACCGGAAAATGCCTAAAGTGAGCTAAAATGCCTAAAATTGTGGCTTCGCTCGCGCAGCGCCGGCGCTTGCGCCGCGTGTTGCTCGGTCTTTATTAAAAACGCCTGGTATTTTCAGCATGAAAAACCAGAAATCAGCAAATGAATATAATCGCATACCTTGCTTTTTTCTTTTAATAAAATCGATCGTTCGACCCAGAGGCTCTCGACGGGTAGAATACCTCAACTTTAGGCATTTTAGGCATTTTGCAATTTTAGGCATTTCTTTGGGGAACTTGATTTTTACACAAAAAGATCTTGCCATAAAATGCACCAAAATTCAGGTATTATCTAAGGATAAAATGAAACAGGCTGGGTTGTCAAAAAAAAAGTTGGGATCGGCGACGCTTAACCGACTGGCGATAGAGTCGGTATTGCCTAAAATCAAGCCCGAATTTGAATCAGATGGTAGCCAACCGGCGGTACTCTAAAAAGTTTGATTTGTTTTGACTTGCTAATTAGTGCCCATCCACGATAAGTGAATGGCGCTATCACGTTTCCAATTCATAAATGAGGATTTTTTTCGTTGGGAAAGGCCGCACAAGCCCGCCCGCCTCGCCTGAGCGCTCGCGATGACGGGCAGGGGTTTGCGGCGAGACGTACTTGTTGTACGTCGCAGCCGAAAACCCGCGGAGAACGCCGCACAACGGGAAAAAGACCATTTATGGATGGAAACTAGACTAATTTGCGATTGAAGTACCGTCAGGCTCCGTTTATCCAGCATTTTCGAAAAGGGTCATATTCAACCGGGTGCAGGCCATTGGTCATTTAATTTTTTATATGGTTTTTACATCGCACACCTCTAGGCATAAAATCTTTTTGAGCGGTAACATATAAAAATAGTGCAGACAACAATTATTTTCGCAAAAGAAAAATTATTTTTTTGAATTTCATTTAGTTATTGGTGGTTGACTACGATGAATAAGGTTTACTATAGCGGCAAAAATTAGATTGTAAAGGATTAAATTAAATATTGATGTAGTCATTTTAGAAAGCTACTATATATGGTGTTTCTGCTTATTTGGAAAGTCCAAGTTCCATTGGATAAACCCTCTGTGGGAGCGGCTTCCAGCCACGAAATCAACTGTCGCGGCTGGAAGCCGCTCCCACATTCAATACCACTTGTTCTTTCTGGATAACCAGAAAATAGAATATCCAATATCGAACAAGGAATAATGAATTTCGAAGGGATACTGAATGAGGGATCTGAAGGATTACGGAATGGTTGTTATAGTGGTTGTAGAAAAAAACGTTCCGGTATTCAAACGTTTTTTTCTACAACCACTTATGCCGCACTTCCGTCATTAGGTGTTTTTAAACCGGGTGCATTGCACCCGGTTACACCCGCACCGATTAAGGCACTGCCGTGCCTTTGTTTTTTTCCGCCGATGGCGGAAAAAAACAAGCCACCCGCTTTGCGGGTGGTCGGTGACGCGGAACATTATTATGGAAAGCGGATTAAATGAGAATAATTGAGCTCGGTTTTTGTAATACGTTTAAAAGCTACTTAATTTAGAGGATTGGAAACTTCATCATTCGAAATTCCTTGTTCGATATTGGATATTCATTTTGACTTATCAACAACATTCCACACTACTGCAAGCGGCAGCGTTTTTTCCCTTGATCCAGGTCTGAATAATATACCCTGCGCATCCCACACCCGGGGACACACCGATTGCGTCAGTAGGGCAATTTTTCGCACAGGCGCCGCACTCCATGCAGCCGTCCAGATCATAAATCCGGGCTTTTTTATTTTTAAGGAAAAAGACTCCATGGGGGCATACGATTTGGCACATTCCGCAACCCACGCATTCTTTTTCGTTCAGTTTCAAGGTCGTCACACCGGGGAGATATCTAAAATTTTCCATTTGCAAATCCTATCACAAAAAGTGTCTAAAATGACTAAAGTGAGCTAAAATGCCTAAAGTGATGGTGTCGCTCGCGCTCCGTCTTTTTATATAAAATAGATCCGCCGGAGGCGGACCAAAACTTTAGGCACTTTCAACTATTACTTAAATGCTAATATTTAAGTTTTGAAAAATAGCTTGCCATAAAAAGCGCAAAAATAATTATTAAGAGACTAACCTGCGAATGCCGATCCGACCCAGGCGATCAGAGCCACTAACAAGGCCACCGCTTGCAGCGGTATGGCTTTGCGCATTTCTTTTTCCACTCCCGATGGCGACGTATAGGGAGTGGAGCCTGTAAAATTCATCGCCAGGTAAGAACTGATTGCCGTAGTGCACAGCATCAGCGCCAAGGCTCCCAAAAGCTGCAAATCGCTTCGAAAGAGCGCCACAATTCCGGCTGCGCTCAAAACACCTATTATAGCCCCTTTCACCGCAAAGGATCTGCCCGGGATCCAGGGCAAAAGAAGCGGTGTGGCGACCGCTCCGGACAGTATTCCCGCGGCATAGGTGATAGCCAGCATAATACCCCTCACCCATGCCGCTGAAAAGGAAAAAACATGAGTTCCGATACCGGAAATCGCAAAAGCTGTTAGAAGAATCCACAATGACGGTTTCGGTAAATGCGCCAGTTCGACCGGAATAAGGATCAGGCGTTCCATTGTGCTGAAAGTAACGTGACGCATGGACTGTTCAGACTTCAAACCGTTGGTTAAAAATTTTGGTAGGTCTTTGGCTCGAACCGGCCCATAAATTACCTTGAAGCCGCTTTCTTTCTTTACTTGATGCGCCGCAACTCCTGTAGCTGCCAGTTGTGGTAAGATGAGCTGATTGTGGGTTACCACTTTTTCAACTTCCGCGAGTTTGACGCGGCGAACCACTTCTGCAGTTGAAAACAGCTCTTTACCGGCGGCACACCACACATTGATACCGCGGGTGTCTATCACCAGGATCCAGGCGCTCATTGATCTGAGTTCCCGGCGCAGAATGTCAAATGTAAGTTTATAGTTTGCGGTGACCAGAACCGGCGCCTTTGAATTCGGAGTTCCGACACAATACAGTCCCGGCGCAATTTTATATTGATCGCGCTTTATACCCAGCCGCACTTTGACTGTACCGGCACGATCCGACCATTGCAGGGCCGTTTTTACGCGCGGTACCGCCCCGGCCGGCGTCTGGACAAACTCCTCTACGAAGTCGAGCAGAGCGAATCCCGGTTTTTCAAAACGGCTGCTTTCAGGCTCCGGAGGTGACCCGCAACACACCTCCTCCTGCCGAGAACTCCCCGTTGGAGGCTTGGGAGCGATGTGTACCCCCATAGGCTGACCCTCTGGTTTATCGCAGCATCCGGTATTTTGCGGAAATTCTTCATTCATTTCAATAATTCCGTGTCCAGGTTTATCGTAAATGTACGATATACGATCTGCCGCCGGCGGTCAAGTCGATAAAATATTTTTGGTTTGTTGTGCGATTAACGCACATTCCTTGCTCCTTTTGGCACCTAAAAAGGCAACGGCTAAAACCAATACCGGAATGGCGATAAACAATCCAATGATCGGAATTATCGTAAAACTAACGACAGTGAGGGCTAAACCGGTAAAAAGCAGAAACAGGCCCACCGCAAAATCAGAGATTCTCTCAAAATAACAGCTTATGCGATTCATGATTGTACTCCTTACCACCCGCTCCGCGGGTTGTCGGTGACGCGGAACATTATTATGGAAAGCGGTGAAAAATTGGGTTTGATATGGCCAAATTAATTTTTGGCAGATCTTTCACAGTGGCAGGATTTTTGGCTAAGGCATACGCTGCAGCGATCATCACTGCATAGCTGACATGAATAACAGTCTTTGCAGGAATGCTTTCCGGTCCCCTCCTTAGGCTGGTCAGGGACGTAAACTTTTCCCTTTAATCCGCGAACGGTGGAAAACGGCATCGCGCTCCTCTTTGCCAGTACGAATTTTAATAATAAATCCTGCGATTCTTCGATCTTAAGATAAGAATGGAATCAGTCGATTCAACCAGCCGGCTCCTTTTAGAACCAAGTCGGTTAAAAGCCGTCTAAGGCGAAATATTTTGTTGGTTAAATAGTTCTATTTTGGTCAAATAGTTAAATCGTTGAATAGTCAATTCGTTATCGGATATTATCCTTTTTGACTATTTAACTAATCGACCATTTGACTACTTGACTATTTAACGGGAGTGCAACTTTTGCTGTTGAAGTGCTTATACATGACCTGGTTTGAATTAATATACAGATAGCCCTTTGATTTTGCAGGGCGAGTCTTGGCGCTAAGCTGCTCGACGTCATCCCCAAAAAAACTTTGCATAATAGCCGAAAGCTGATTTCGAAGCACGGAATAGGAGTAATGCTGCGCCGCAATGGTATAATTAACGTTGACCATCTTTTTTCTTCGTTTTGAAGATTCTATAATGGCAATGACACTTTGAACTGTTTTTTTGGAAAGAAAACCATCCATCACTGCCAGATCAAATCCGAGCGGCTCGATATCTCGCACAAAGTTGTCATATCGGTTGATCAGCATCGGCTTTTTAAAATAAATGGTCTCCAAAAAGGCATTCCCGAATCCCTCATAAAGGCTCGGATAGGTAATGAAGTCGGCATAAGGATAAACATCCCACAGCGAATATTTTCCACCACTATTGCCGTTTCCGGTCCAGGGATCTGCAACACGGATCGAAACCAGTCGCAAATCCACACCATGCTCACAGGCATATTCTTTCAGCCATTCTGCATATTCCAATCCTTCATCCCCGGCTTCGTGCGATATGACCAGCTTATTGCGAACATCCTTCAGTTCCTTAACCAACTCTATGGCAAACTCGATGCCTTTGCGTTGAACAATGCGCGTGGGCTGCAAAATCATCCGATCATCCGGCTCCAAACCGATGGATTGGCGAAAGACCTCCGTTCGTTTTCGGCTGACTTTCGGAGGGTTTTCAAAATCCAGGACATTCGGAATAATCGTTGAGGCAATTCCGGTACGATGGGCCAATTGTTCCTGGGCGGCCGAATTAATTACCACATGTCGGATGTTACTTAAATTTGGCGGAAATGCCATTCGAATATAGTCGCTGACCGCATTGATTGAAAAACGAACCCTTTCCCAGTAAAAATCGTGATGATGTGCAATGGTGGGCAGCTGAGTTTCCGCAATGGTCTCGGTTAGCGCCAGGCCCAGGGACACATGCAGGGGAATCGTCAGCGCATTTTCTGCGATCAACAGATCGATGTCGAATTGCTTGATAAACTCGTGCAGTTTAAACTTTAGATGCGTGCGCAGGTCATGGATGGTTTGCGTGACGGGCTGTTTGCGGCCTTTTATACCGAAAACCCGCTTATTGATCCATTGATTTTGTTCGGTCTGAAAGTGCGCTTCCGGAACGTGAAGGCTATAATCAGGCTTGCGATCCAAGGCTCCGGCGAACCAGAAACAGCGATGTCCACTTTGCTGGAAAATGTCGGCCCATTTACTGGATTCAAGAGATACGCCATCTGTACCTGCAAAGCGTGTAGAAACAAATCCGATATTTTTGCGCATTCTAATTAGCCCGCCCAACAATGTTTCAAAAGGTTAGAATTAAAGAACAAAAAGATTCTCATCTATTTTCAGGTAAAATTCAGGAAATAATTTCAAGGCTTAATCCTTATCAACCTGTCACCTGCCGCCGATGATAAAGCGGACAGGTATAGATAATAATTATCATTTAGAAGGAAACAACGTTTCCGATGCATTTTTAAAAATTTCCTAATTCTCAAATTTTTGTCGATTTGTAAATACTTTTTGTGAAATTGGCGGCAGCGAACTGCCGGTACGTGTTTAAGATATTATACCACATCGTTCCGCAGATATACAATATATAGTGGCAAGTCAAGTGTAATTATCTAATTTGTAGGGGTCAGCAACCGGCAACGGATTCGAGCCGAAAGGAAAGATCAAGAGGCTCATTTGGGTTTTATAGTATGGGTGGATCTTCATTTCGCTTTTTTGCAGATACAACCCTTTCTAACATGCTACCGAAAACCGCACATTCCAGGCCAAAGGGAAGATATCCTGCATACCCCAGAAGCGGCATTTCAAAAACCTGATATCGGTGGACAAAAGGTATGCTGTATTCCCATTTGGCCAGGCTGAAATAATTCCACATCTCCCAGAACACTCCGCAGATGACTGCGGCCAGGGCAGCAGCAACGATCCCGGTCCAATTTCCGGCCGATAGCTCGCAAAGAATATGACTCTCGCCCATCAAGGTTTGTAAGGATATGATAATCAATAACGGTGATACCCAAACCAAAGGAAAGAGGATGTTTGGCCAGACGCCGATGCCGGCCAGGCCCGCTGCGGATGCTGCCAGAGTCAGAACCGCAAGGACTTTCGGACGTGCAATACCCATCGATCTAAAATTTCTAAATTTTTTTCGGAGCCAGTGCGTTGATAAAATCCAATCACGGATGCCCAAAACCGCCGGCAGCACAGTGGAAAATGGCAAAGTGGCATACCAAAAATATTCCCATGAGCTAAATTCGGGTCCGATGTAGTGCCAGTTTTGAACAAAACGGTTCAAATACTCAAAAAACCACCAGAATGCAGAGCTGACCGGGAAAAGCAGCAGAAAATACAGCGGTCGATCCAGCATCATGCAATGCCCGTTGTGCCGAAAGCAAAGGCCATTGATGACCAGAATAAAGGATAACCACAGGGGGGTAAAGGTGTGAGGCTGAAGGCTGGCAAACCATTCAAAGCGGGTCCAGGCCATAACCCAGGCCATGGCCCCCAGCACCAGTCCCAGCCATCCCCACCAGGGGAATGGCCGTGAAGGTCGGGTTCGAGTTTCGAGTTCTTTGCGCGATTGATAAGCGCTAATAATGAGTGGCGCGAGGAAAGCAGAAATTAGGAAGGCGTGGAACGCAAATGCAATCCAGGAAAAGGGTTCATGGTAAACATATTGGGTTTTGGGCGGAAATTCCAAATAGCGTGATACGGGGTATCGGGCCCAATAAACGCCGCCCAGGGGCAGGCCGAGCAGCATGGCGGCCAGAATCAGAAATTTTAAAAAAAAGTGAGTGATGCCGGACATTTCAGGATTTTATATGGGCTACAACGAATCTGCTGATGATGAAGAATATCGAATACCGAATTCAAGGTTTTTTGACAGAACCAAAACAACCTTCAGTACCCAGAAATTAGGAGGCTTCCGTTTGGAGGGCCTCCGGCAATTCGCACACCTCTGCCGATTTTCGAGTTTCAACAAAGTGGGCAGCCGCCAGTGCAGCCGTGGCGCCATCTGATGCCGATATGACGATTTGCCGAAAATATTTTTCTCTGAGGTCACCGATGACAAAAATACCGGGAGCATTGGTTTCACACTTTTCATCGGTAACCACATAGCCGTCGGCATTCATTTTAGTTCCCGCTGGAACCAGTTTATTGTTGGGATCAAACCCGATGAAAATAAACACCCCGTCCGTAGTCTGTATGCTTTTCTCACCGGTTTGCGTATTTTTTAGGTCCACTGCATAAACACCGTTATCGTTGGCCTTGATTTCGGTAACCACCGAATTCCAGAGAATTTCGATTTTGCATTCGGCCATAGCGCGTTGCTGTAAAAGCGCACTGGCCCGCAAGGCATCCCGTCGATGGACCAGATAGACTTGCTTGGCCAGTTTGGCGAGATAAAGGGATTCTTCAACTGCCGTGTCGCCCCCGCCCACGGCCACGATGGTTTTATCCCTGAAGAAAAAGCCATCACAAACCCCACAGTAAGAGACGCCTTTGCCGTAATACTCCTCTTCGCCTGGAATTTGAAGTTTGCGCGGGCTGCCACCGGTGGCCAGTATGACCGCGTGTGCCATCAAACTGTCTCCGTTGGCAAGCTTTACGGTGTGAACATCGAGCCCGGGTTTAAGCTCCACGACTTCCTGGGAAATGACGTCCAACCCGTAGGATTGGGCGTGCTGCGAGAATTTCATAGCCAGCTCGGCACCTCCGATATGCTCATCACCGGGCCAGTTCTCGACCGAATCGGAGTTGTTCATTTGGCCACCGGGAGCGCCCAGTTCGATAAGTGCTGTCTTTAAAGCTGCGCGCATGGCATAAATGCCGGCGGTCAGTCCACCCGGACCGCCACCGATAATAATTAAATCGTAAATTTCACTGCTCGACATATAAAGCCTCCTTTTGTTTGTGCGAACTCAGAACATGCCGATCAAATTAGGGGTTTCGCCCCAGCAGGATAGAAGCGAAAAGCACGATCCCCCTAAAATATGCTATCTTTTAAGTATCTTAAAAAATTCCAGGATCTAAATCCTTGTTCCTGTAAGATCTTCTTATACCAAAGGTTAGCGACCAAGCAAATATTAATTTTGGCTGCATCTAAAATTAAACTCCCCGCAGTCCGCCGGAGTTAATATTGCTTGGTTCAAATGGTAAATGAGTGTATTCATACCTGGATTTTGCACGAGTCGGAGGCTTCCATAGGCAAGGCACTTAAGGGCGATGTCGTAGTATGCTACTTCGAGCCCTTAACCCGCCCGCCTCGCCTGAGCGGCTCGCGATGGCGGGCAGGTAACGCAGCATATGGGAGCCTCCGGCTCGCCCTCTGGGTGAAAATAGATGAGAAATAAAAAAGATCATCATCCGATTTACTTTTTAAGTAAAATGTATTGTACTATATTCTTGCGTGAACCTGCTGTAATTAAATAACCAAAAGATTCTCATCTATTTTCATGCAATATTCAGGTAATATAATGTCCGTTAATACCAGTTACAAGACTAAAATCCAGTTCGTACCGCTTACTGTTGGAGATCGAGATAAAACCCATGCCTCGAAAAACCTTTTGTATTCACTCAAGTTGCTGAATTTGAGGGACGCTCTATATGTTCTCAATCGAAGCCTTCCATCAAGAATACGAAACCGAAACCACTGAACTTGTTGTTAACGGCAAGAAGTTTAACATTCTCCTGCCCAAGTATTTGGACCGCTTTATCAACCCTAGTGATGTGCTCCATGATTTTCCGCTATGGGCCAAAATCTGGAAAGCGTCCTGGGTGCTTTCCGGATATCTTGCCGACATGCCGCAAGATCCCGGCAAACGGTTTTTAGAAATCGGTGCCGGTGTCGGATTGGTCGGCATCGTTGCGGCGACCTTCGGACACCAGATTACGATGACCGAATATAATCCGGATGCATTAAATTTCGCGCAGGCCAATGCGCATCTCAATAATTGTCCGAGTCTTCCGATACTAAAACTCGACTGGCATCGTCCGCAGCTAAAAGGTAAATTTGACACGATTGTGGCTTCTGAGATCACCTATAAGCTAAAGGATTTTGTGCCCATGATTCAACTTTTTAGATCGTATTTACAGCCTGGGGGTGAGATCATTCTGGCCTCTGAAATGAGAAAAACCGGTAAAGACCTTTTTGATCTTTTGAAAACCGATTTCGATATAAAAGTCGAGAAGAAAAGCTTGCGTTCGG
>JAUVTR010000143.1 GCA_030601425.1 Desulfobacterales bacterium | reverse complement strand
TGCCCATTTCCGGAATAGATCAGTTCGGGTTTTTTTAAATATACCTTGGTATCCGGTGGCACGCTCTCTGTGATCCAGGCATTTCCGCCGATTGTTGAGCGCGCACCGATAACGGTATCTCCGCCTAATATGGTTGTATTGGAATAAATGATCACATCGTCCTCGATGGTGGGGTGGCGCTTTTTATCGCGAAAACTTTCTACGGCCTCTTTCGGTATCGATAGAGCCCCCAAAGTTACCCCCTGATAAATTCTGACTCGATTTCCAATTTCAGTCGTTTCACCCACGACAACGCCGGTGCCATGATCTATAAAAAAATTTTTACCAATTCTGGCACCGGGATGGATGTCAATTCCGGTAAAACTGTGAGCGTACTCCGTCATCGCCCGCGGCAGCCGGAGTACCTTCAATTTGTACAGTTCGTGGGCAATTCGCTGAACGGTAATCGCAAAAAGCCCCGGATAGCTTGTAATTACCTCATCATAGCTTTTGGCCGCCGGGTCGCCCTCGATGGCGGCGCGGACATCTGTGGCCAGAACTTCTCTAAGATTGGGCAACGCCTGTATGAATTGGAGTGCTTTTTTGCGACTCAACTCGCTACACTCTGTGCAAGGCTGATCGTAACGCATGCAATCATGCTGGGTGGCGAATATAATCTGATTCACAAGCTCTTTATAAAGCTCGGTCATCTCTTCCTTCAAGCAATACTCCAGGTTTGAGGGAGCCATAACACTTTGCGTAAAATATCCCGGAAAAAGGATACGTCGGGCTTTATGAATGGTATGGGCCACAGAATCCCGGGAAGGGATCGGCGTGGCGTCCAGGTGCTGGAAGCATTTTTCTGTATTGCATGAAACTAAAATCCGTTGCGCCACCGAGGGTATAACCTCAGAATACGAACTCGGTGTCCTTGCTTTAAAATTGTCATCCACCACTATAGATTGTCCTTTCAGTGCAAATAAAAAAGGCCCTCCCCGTTGGGGAGGGCCATGGGGAGAGGATATTAAAGTTAGAAAATAGAATTAAACACGTCACAGGATCGACAGATCTTCATTTTTTCTTTCCAATCCTTCTGAACGGTTCCATCACAGTTGGTTCCATTAATAAACCAGCAGAGATCCCCGGATGAAAACTCCCAGGCCGGGCAGTGGCGTTTTTGTTCCGCTGAACATTTTCGTATGGTCCAGCATGGCTTTATGCTTTTGCCCCTTCTTTCGTGCCTGGACACCAGGAAAAATATCTGACGCTCCACATGGGTTGGCACGGTTCGCCAACCCTGCTCATAACTGTGTACCGCTTTTAAGGACGTGCCGAGCAATTGGGCCATCTCCTTTTGCGTTTTTTTCAGCGTGCTGCGGTAATGTTTAAATTCCTTACTATCCATGAATTTTTTAAGAATCCTTTATCTGACAGTACACACGGCTATTTGCAGAGACCCCTTATGGTACAGTCTAAAAAAGCGATGACCCGTATGCTTTAACATCCTTAATATATTCGCGTCAATAAAAAAATGCCACAATGTGGTAATAAACGATGCGTCGATGAAACACGGCCGAAACAAACCCCCTAAATAACGGCTATCGTTGATTATAAAGATCGAACGAAATGGGACTTGACTTTCAGGAGCAGGCTATCTGGTAATCGAAGATCAGGATGAACTAATGGATAGTCGGTCTGGTGATCTGATATTTTTTTAGCTTTTCATAAAGCGTGCTGCGGCTGATCCCCAGCTGTAAAGCCGCCTTTTTCTTGTTCCAACCGCATTCGTGCAGAACCTCCTGGAGCAATTTTTTCTCGTTTTCAAAGATCGTCCCCTGAGATTCGGAAGCAACAGCCGGCGTGACTTCACGAATGGCCGAGGGTAGATCGGAAATATCAACTTTATTCCGTTTCGCCAAAACTGCGGTATGCTCAATGCTGTTTTCCAGTTCGCGGACATTACCCGGCCATGGATAATCCAGAAGCAAGCGCATGGCCTCAGAGCTGAAATCCTGAATTTCTTTATTTTGTTCAACCGCAAACCGGCGCAGAAAATAACGCGCCAGCAGCGGGATATCGTTGCAACGCATTCTTAGCGGGGGTAGCTGGATTGGAATGACGTTGAGGCGGTAAAACAGATCTTCCCTGAAGTTGCTACGTTTAACTTCTTGAAGAAGATCCTTATTGGTGGCCGCCAGAATGCGCACATCGATGCTTAATGTTTCTTCTCCTCCCACGCGCTCAAATTTTTGGCTCTGCAGGACCCGCAGCAGCTTGATCTGGGCCGAAGGCGCAATTTCTCCGATTTCGTCTAAAAAAACCGTCCCGCCGTCGGCCTGCTCGAATCGGCCGATTTTCTGCCGGATGGCACCGGTAAAGGCGCCTTTTTCATGACCGAAGAGTTCGCTTTCCAGGAGAGTCGACGGATAAGCCGAGCAGTTGATCACAATGAAAGGTTTATCCTTGCGGGGGCCCTGCCGGTGAATGGCGCGGGCGACCAGCTCCTTACCGGTTCCGCTTTCCCCCTGGATAAGAACGGTCGCATCGGTGGGGGCGATATCCTCAATCAATCGATAGATGTTTTGCATCTGGGGGTCTTTGCCGATAATCCCGCTGAATTCGGCTGTTTGTTCAATCCGGGTTCTCAGTTCGCGAATTTCTTCTTCGTGGATTACCGAGCGCCGGATAGCGCCGGCGGTCTGGTTTAATATCAGGTCAATGATATCCAGTTCTTGAGTCACACAACTGCAATTCCCGGGGCAGGCGATAAGCATGGCGCCCTGAAGTTGATTCTCATGATAAAGCGTGAAGGCCACGAACCTTTCTGCGGCTTGAAAAACATCCGGCAGAAAAAACGTGTGAGATTGATCGGCTTCGAGAAATTCCATTTTCTTAACTCGAAACAAAAGCTCAGCCGCTTTTTGAGAGGAGGCCTTATCCAGGGTTAAAGATGCATTTTCAGATTGAAGGAAGATATTTTCACGGTTGCTGCTAAAAACCAGCATACACATATCTTTGCAGGTTACGATGCCCTGCAGTTCTTTGATCAGATACCGGCAGACTTCCCGCAGGTTTGTTAGCGCCCCGATTTCCTGGGCAATGGTGAATGAGGTGCGCGTTTGCCGGTGGGCGCGGTCCAGTTCCGTGGTTTTTTGTTTGAGCCGCAGGGTGTAGTCTTTGATACGGGCAACCATATGGTTAAAAGCAGCGGTCAATTTGCCGACTTCGTCTTGACTTTTCAATTCAACCTTAACATCGAGATGGCCTTCATCGATTTTTTCGGCTGCTTTGGCCAGTACGGCCAGCGGGCCGGTTATCCGTTTTATAAACAGAAGACTTCCACCCAGCGCCAGTAGAAGAATGGCGAGGGTAATCCCGCTCATCTGCAGCCACAATTGGGCAACCTGCTCCCGATAAGGCTTCTCGGAAACGCCAAGGCGCAGCAACCCGGCTTTTCCAGAAAATATCGGCCATGCGATGTCAAGATAATGTTCCCCTTCTGTCGAAACAATCTTTTTAAAATTGCCGTAATTATCCAGGACGGCCTCATTGGCATTAAGCAGCTCCACCGGGATGCCCTGGCTGAACGTATGCGCCAGAATCTGGTTGTCGCGGACAATAAAAAGATAGGCCACCATCGGGTTGCTGCGAATTTTGTAATCCAGCATTTTCTGGAGAGCAACCAAATCATTGGTCAGAATCTTGTCAGTGGCATCGAGTCCTACTGCATGAGCTAAATTCTCAGCTTGGGCTCCCATTGATTCATAAAGACTGCGGCTGTAGCGCTGGGTCACCAGTATCGAGATGAGCAGACCGCTGCCCACAACCAGCAACGATGCCGCCACAAGTAGTTTGCTTTTTAAGCTTTGAAGCCGCATACGATTAATTCTCCAACGAAGCGATTTTCAGCTCCATATTACGGATGCTGTCATACCATTCGTCCCTGGGGGGCGTGAAACGATCGATCATCAATTCATTTAAAATTTTCTGCCCCTGTGGATCTCGATGCATGGAAAAAAGCACCTGCCGAATACGATCCTTTAAATCAGATGCTAAAAATCTTGAAGCCACAATGGGCGGCATTCCGTATTTCTCTGATTTGCGGATAATGCGGGTTTTAGAAGTGAAAGTCGGGTTTTTCTGGTGGTAATATTGCCAGATCAGGCTGTCGATGGCGGCTCCGTCCACCAGCGCCTTGGCCACGGCCAGAATAGAGTTGTCGTGGCTATAAGTGTAGATGGTTTTGCTGAAAAAAGTCTCGGGCTGCTTACCCATCTGGCCGAGCCAAAAAGTGGGTACCAATTTACCGGTGTTGGAATCCGGATCGGTAAAAGCAAAAACCTGCCCCTTGAGATCTTCTAGGCTTTGGAATTGACTGGCTTTATTTACAATTAAATAGGATTGGTAAAAATGGCTCTTCTGAACCTCAGGAGTAGCCAGCAATTCAAATCCGTATTTTTTCTTACCGGCAACATAGGGCCCTGAACAGATAAATGCTAAATCAATTTGGCCTTTATCTATCAATTCATTGACTTCGCCATAGGTTTTACGCTGAATGAGCTGGACGTCTCTGTCCAGTTTATTGCCGATGTACTTTATAAGCTGCCGATAATAGACAAACGTGTCTTTTGGGGAAATCATGGCTGCAATGGCAAATCTGAAAGCGGGATTTTCTGATGGCCTTTTTACCGGCTTTTCGAACGCCACTGTTTTTGCGAAATCAACAACAACAGCATCGCTGTCTTTGCCGCAGCCTGAAATATAAATTCCAATAACAAATATCAGGCACCCGATCATTAGTTTTGTCCTGTTTTTCATGCTGAAGGCACCTTTCGAATTTTACTGTAAACTTGTTCGTGTCTGAATATCGTACACTTAGACCGCACATACCACTACGTGGTCTTTTCCGTCAACAAAATAATGCCACGGTTAATATTCTTCTAAATTTGATATTGCGCTATGGGTTTAATGTTAAATAAGACTTGCGGCTGAATTTGTGGAGCACCGGGGTGCCCATGCCGTGCCGGATGGCTTTGAGGATATTATCTTTTTCAATGGGAACCGTACCGGCAAGCATATGAACCGGCAGGTGCTCGAAAGCCTTTGCGACCATGGGCGTGCTGGGCCCGAGCATGGCCGTTTTCACATTCTCGAGAGTTTTTGCAAGTATTTCCTCAGACGTATTATTGAGGATGGATGTTGAAGTTAAAAGCAACACATCGGCCCAGCTTGCGAGTTTTTTGTAAAAACCTTCCCTGTTTCCCAGCCCACGCGAAGTATCCAGTATTTCCAGAGGGATATCTTTTTCTTTGAATCTGTCAACCAGCGGTCCGAAATATCCGACCATGGCCACATTTGTGTCCGGCTGAATGTTAAATTCTTCTAGGAGTACCGTGTTGTTTTTATCCTGAGGCAGTTTCAGCGCATCTTCATAGTTAAGCGCATTGACCAGGGCCAGAGCCATGCTTCTTTCAATCGTGCGTTCGCTTTTTATTTTCTTCAGCAGCACGCTTGCCGGCCGGTTTTCGTAATCGATGGCTTCATTTAACAGCATGCAGGATTTTTTATCTTCAAAGTAAGTATAAGCGATTCCGATTCCACCATCTGAAGTGACCACGACAGTATAACCCAGGCCGAGACCCAGAAAGGCCACTTTTACTTTTTCTGCTTGATTGCTAAATAGGTTGTAAAGATTGTCGTTTAGGATCATTGCTTTTGAAACTTTAAAAGAATTTTGTGCCTGCCTGCGGAAAGAGAAGATCTTTTTTGTTTTCCGGCTTTATTAACGCTTTTTGCTGATTCCCGGTACCCACTTCCCCGTTTTCTTCTCATACTCAATATAGGTTTCACCAAATTTTGTCTCCAGCAGCTTTTCCTCGTAAGTGGCTATATAATTGTAGAACAGGACAATGACCACCAGCAGTGCGAGGCAAAATAGCGAAGCTGTGGAAACAGTCAAGCCGAGGTAAACCAAAATACTTCCCAAATATAAGGGGTGCCGCACATATCGGAAGGCGCCGGATGATACCACCGTTGTGGGACGCTGTTCACCGCTGACAACCACATGGCCTGACTTGAAAAGAAAAACAGCGGCGACAAGTGCAGCACCCAGGAAAATCAAACGAATTACCAGCGGGATGTCGTCCGCCAAAAATGTGGAACGATGCAGGATAAATGAATCCAGGATCCATATGACCAGAAACAAACCAAACAGGATCAGTTGTCCGGCGTCCCCTAAAGGATGTTCACCTTTGTTTTCTTTCATTTTCCATCTCCAGCGATCTATTAGGCCAAATACAATTTTAGTCAACAAAAAAGTTTGAATCCATTAACAATGCGACGATGACGAATGTTGATGTTTCTCGAATACAATAGGCCTAGCGGCCGTTCAGATAATAATGCCATAATAATCGGGCGGCGACAGCCCTCCAGGGTTTCCAATTATTGCTGAGGGTATTCAACTCGTCCGGTGTCGGGCGCGATGCCAGCCCCTTAACTTTTTGGGCTGCTGTCGCCAGAGCCAGATCTGCACTCGGCATAATATCCGGCCGACGAAGCGCCGTTAAAAGATAAATATCCGCTGTCCAGGGACCGATGCCTTTGATTTTGATAAGCTCAGCGCGCACCTTCGTGTCATCCATTGCAGCCAGCTTAACCAGGTTGAGATGCGCGTTGACAAGTGCTTTGGCCAGGCTGCGTCCATAAGCGGTTTTTTGACGACTAAAACCAATAGCCTTGAGTGTCGCATCGTCCAATTCGAGGAACCGAACCGGTGTCAGTGGCGAGGCTGTTTCCAGCAGACGATCATAAGCAGCTCGGGCCGATGCCAAGGATACCTGTTGCTCTAAAATAATGTGTATAAGCGTTGGAAACCCGGGCTTGCGCGCCCACATCGGTGGAGGGCCTAATTTTGTCAGTATTTGTGCCAGGTCTGGATCGCGATCAGACAAAAAATGCAAACCCTGCCTAAATGTTTCCTCGGTCAGAGAAGCCGGCACAGATTCCAGGTGGATATCAATTTTTGATCTCATATATATCTTCGATTGCGTTAGTCGGCTTTATTGATGTCAAAGCGAAAAGGGGGGAATTCTGGATTTAATAGCTGGATTTCAATGATTTCACCGGCGTTCCATTCTTCCCAGCCTTCAGGAATGATAATCAAGGCATCTTTGCGGGCCATGGATATGAGCCTGCTCTTGAGTTTGGCGGGCTTAACGATGAGCTTATTTTTACCTTTTTCAAGGCGCGCGTGAATAAATTGAGTCCAGTCTTTATGTCCGGCAACGGTTTCCGATAATTGTGCCCGGACCACAGGAAACGAAAACGAGGTTTCACCTTTCATTTTCATTAGAGCCGGGAGCGCCAGCTGCAAAAAGGCCATTTCATTGGATGGCGGTCCGCCGGGCAATATAAAAAACGGCTTTTTTTCTAAAAGTCCGAATCCAACCGGTTTTCCGGGTCCCATTCTTACCCGGCGATAAACACCCTGCCAGCTCAGATCTTCTACCACGTCTAAAATAAGATCCCGTTCACTGCCCCAGGCGCCGCCGCTGGTAATAAATGCATCTGCGTCCGCAAGCCGGGATGTGATGGCGTATTGAATTTCCTGTTTGCTGTCGCCGACAAGTACCGCGAAATACGAAAGGCCATAAAAGTCAAGCCAGGAACAAATTTCGATCATATTACTGGCATACAGCTTCCCGTCCGGCAATGGTTTCCCGGGAGCGACAACCTCATCACCGCTGGCAATAACGGCAACTTTGGGAGCCTTATAGACCGCGGTGCGATCGAGGCCGGCTGAAGCCAACAGGCCGATGAGCGCCGGTAACAATTTTTCTCCTTTTCCGGCAACGGTTTCTTGCGGTCGAATGTCGGTTCCGCGTTCAAGGATGTTACGGCCTTTTTCGGCGGTATTATAGGCCAGAATCGTATCTTCTGACTGCTCGCAGAATTCTTCGGATAAAACGGCATCCGCACCTTTCGGCAACGGTGCGCCTGTGGTGACCCGGACCGCCTGGCCACCGATAATATGGAAATCCGACACATCGCCGGCCGAAAGTTGACCCACCAGCACCAGTTCTGCCGGTTTTTCGCTGGTCGCCTCGGATAGATCCGATGAGACAATCGCATACCCGTCTTTGCGCGAGGTGGTGACAGATGGGCTGTCAACTTTGGCGGCGATATCTTCGGCCAGAATTTTACCGGTGAGTTGATCAAGAGGCAGGATTTCGGCTTCGCCGGGAGAAACATGGGCCAGTGTCAGATCGAGCGCTTCGTCAAAACTGATAAATGTTTTCATATGCTGGGTTAGAGTCGGCGTTTTTATATTTAATTAACCGTGGATCCGCCCCAATAGGTACAAGGCCTATAGTGGCGGGTTTCAGGTTTCAGTGTTCAGGTGTCAGCAAACAGATGACAGACGACTTCAAACGCCTGAAACCTGAATGATTGTCTAATGATGCTATATTATGCGAATCGTTCTCGTCGTCGTTCTCGTCCTCGTCCTCGATTGAAGTCCGATAATTCACATCGTCAACTTGAGCTTTTCGATTACGAGCACGAGGACGAGTACGATGGCCTATTATCCGAATTGTTCTCGTTGTCTGGCGTGACAAATGTCTGAAGCCTAATGCCTTTATCAATGTGCTGCGTGCGTCTGCAGTTAATTAAACTTTACTTAAATTCACGATGGCATTGCATCATCCGTGATCTTAACCACCACCAGCGTAACGTCGTCTTCGGGCTCCTGTCCCTGGCGGAAATATTCTAATGCAGCCAGAATTTCATTCATTATTTCATTTGCGCTCGATGCAGCATTCCGGTGAATAATCTCCTTTATCGGCTCCTTACCAAAAAGGTCCCCTTCTGAGTTGAATGTTTCCCAGATTCCA
>JAUVTR010000077.1 GCA_030601425.1 Desulfobacterales bacterium | reverse complement strand
GGGGCACCTGGGTCGGCCCAGTGACAAAGCAAGGCCTCATCGCATTGGATTTATTCAATGTGTCGGGTCACGGACCCAGGATCCCAAACGGGGTAATCCCTATTGCTCCACTATATGCTGTATGAACACCATCAAAGACGCGCAATACCTTATGGATGCCTATCCCGATACCGAAGTTACGGTCTTTTATATCGACCTGCGGGCTTACGGTAAGGGTTTTGAAGAACTTTTGATGCGTACGCGAGGCAGTGGTGTGCGCTATGTCCGGGGTTTGCCGGGTGATGTTCGTGAAGATCCCGGCACCCGTAACCTAATGGTAACCGTTGAAAATACGATCGAAAAACGCCTTGAGAACGACGAATTTGATATGCTGGTCTTGGCGGTGGGTGCGGCACCGGCTGTCGAAACAGAAAGCATTCGGCAAATGGTGAGCATTTCTAAATCACCGAACGGTTTTTTAAAGGAAGCCCATGCAAAACTGCGCCCGGTAGAGACGCCTACCAAGGGCGTGTTCATTGCCGGCGCTGCAGAAAGCCCCAAGGACGTTCGCGAGAGTGTTACCCAGGCAAGCGCTTCAAGCTCACACGCTTCTATCCTGTTGAGTAAAGATCGATTTGCGGTAGAAGCCATCACGGCCGCTGTGTATGAAGAGGCCTGCACAAAATGCGGACAATGCGCTCGCGTCTGTCCTTTTGGTGCGATCACCTGGCAAAAGAAACACATCCCTCAAATAATCAGTGCGGCTTGTGCAGGGTGCGGGACTTGCGCTGGCGAATGCAAATTTGGTGCAATTGAAATGCGGCACTTCTCGGACCAGGCAATTTATGCCCAGATTGATGCTATCCTGGAAGCAGATCCTCTGGAAAAAATCGTAACGTTTGCTTGTAACTGGTGCTCATATGCCGGGGCAGATACCGCCGGAGTAAGCCGTTTGGAATACCCACCCAATGCGCGTATTATCCGAACGATGTGTTCGGGTCGTGTGAATCCGGAATTTGTATGGTATTCATTTCAAAAGGGCGCGCCGGTCGTCCTCGTTTCTGGTTGCCACTACGTCGACTGCCATTACATAGACGCTAACCGCAGCACAGTACGGCGTTTAGACGGGCTCTGGGACGGCCTGGAAAAATCTGAAATTCGCCCTGACCGTCTTTTGCTGGAATGGTGTTCCGCTGCCGAGGGTGCACGCTGGCAAACCATTATGCACGCCGCAGAGAAAAAACGGCAGATGGTGACCCCGGAAGAGTTGGAACTCACTCGAGGCGTTTTGGCAAAGGCACGTGTGCCGCGTCCTCGCAACCCCAAGCCTGCCGACGAGGAACAGGAGACCGAATTTGCGTGCATGCGCTGCGGACATCGTTGGGGCAGTGTTTTCAGTGTGAACCGGGAACGGACCTGCCCTGAATGCCGATCCAATAGCGTGCACTGGCTGCAACAAAGTAATTAAGATCACATTCTAGTGTTGCGTTCCGCAAGTAATTTACAAAACACGGATTGATTTTTTTCAATTTTTTTTTTTAAAATAAAGCCGATTAAATTTCAAATTAAAAGCACCAAATCTCGGCGTTAATTCGTCTTATTTTAGGTGTCAGGTGTCAGCCCAGCCGCTGGCCGGCGAAGCGGCCAGTTTGATCGAAAAAGAAACGTTGTCGTTTCATGCGAGCTATAGGGTATAGGGTATAAGGTTGAGGGCGCAGGCCGGATGCATGCGATCTAATCTGATTCTTTTCGTACTCGTCCTCGTGCTCGTCCTCGTAGATCAGAATTTTATAGGGGACGAGGGACGAGCACGAGGACGAGTACGAGGGCGGTAGTTGCCGTGCCGGCTTGTCGCGCCGAAGTACCACGAAGGTGGAAGCTCAAAGAGCTAAAGCGGCTCATATGACCTCTGTCATTTGTTTTCTGTACTCTGAAACCGCTTGTGAAACTTCATGAAAATGGCATCGAATTTCATGAAGTTTCATACGAGGTCTTTGACGCGTGTAGCGGCTGCGACCGCGAAGGTGGGTTTCAAGTGCAATATATTTGTGGGACACAACACTAGGCCGCAAGAAAGCACTTACGGGGCCTTGTTTTTCTTGACATTCATACCTAAAGTCAATATTGAGCCCTTTTACTGGAATTCTCAGAACAAATTCAAACAAAGGGGCGCTGTGTTTAGCTGTTTTCTATCAAAAAATTAGAAAGGATTTCATAGGAATTTTAGATGGCCAAACCAAAACTAAAAAAGCATCATATAAACCGGGATTGGTGCAAGGGATGTGGAATATGTGTTGAGCTTTGTCCGAAAAAGGTTCTGGAATTAGACGATCAAGACAAGGTCTCGGCGTTGCGGCTACAAGACTGTATCTGTTGTAGGCTTTGTGAGTTTCGCTGCCCGGATTTTGCAATAGAGATCGAAACTAAAGAATAGGCGTATGATATGAGCGAAAACGTAAAATTTGTCCAAGGCAACGAGGCCTGCGCTGAAGCGGCCTTGTATGCCGGGCTTGATTTTTATGCTGGCTATCCGATTACACCGTCGTCAGAAATTACCGAATATCTAGCCTATCACCTGCCACAAATTGGCGGGAAATTTCTGCAGATGGAAGATGAGATTGCATCGCTGTGTGCCATTATCGGTGCATCGCTAACCGGCCGCAAAGTTATGACGGCCACCAGCGGGCCGGGTTTTTCACTGATGCAGGAAGCTCTAGGGTATGCGATTATGGCGGAAATTCCGTGTGTAATTGTTGATGTGCAGCGGGGAGGACCATCCACCGGTCTTCCAACCCACGGCAGCCAGGCAGATGTCAATCAGGCCCGTTGGGGGACCCACGGCGATCATGCCATCATTGCGCTCACGGCTTCCAACCACCAGGATGTGTTTTCAATTACAGTGGAGGCGTTTAATTTAGCCGAAACTTACCGAACACCGGTGATCCTGCTGCTTGATGAACTTGTTGCCCATATGCGAGAGCGGCTCGTCATCCCGGAACCCGGTAAAATACCGTTGGTCGATCGACTGAAAACATCCGTCAAAGAAGGGGTTGATTATCATCCATATTTGCCCAGGGAGGATGGTCGCTTACCGATGTCTGATTTTGGCGGAGTTCACCGCTTCAATGTCACCGGGCTGTTTCATGACATGTGGGGATTTCCATCCAGTGAGCCCAGCATTGTTCATGGCTTGTTGCGTCATCTGGTCGATAAACTCGAAAACCGGGCCCATCAGCTGGCCTGCTATAAGGAGTATTATACAGAAGATGCGGAACAATTGCTGCTGTCTTACGGATCTTCCGCCCGTTCAGCTCTTCATACTGTAGAAAATAGAAGAAAGCGGGGCGAACGTCTGGGGCTGCTGGAGCTCCAAACCCTTTGGCCGTTTCCAGAGGACATTGTGCGAGAAAAATGTGCTGGAATGAAGTCGGTTATTGTGGTGGAACAGAACATGGGTCAGGTTCTTCAGGCTGTTAAGCTGGCTGTAGATGAACCCGCGAAGGTATTTTTGGCCAATCGAATCGACGGGGTTTTTATCACACCGGCGGATATACTGAATATTCTGCGGCTGATCCAGGGAAAGGGGGTTTAACTCATGGCCATAAAGGATTATTTGCGAGAACGGTTTTTCCCTCATTTGTGGTGTCCCGGATGCGGTCACGGGATGGTTTTAAACGGCCTTCTCAGAGCCATTGATAAACTGGGTATGAGCAAAAATGAGATTGTTATGGTATCCGGCATCGGTTGTTCGTCCAGGATCACCGGCTATGTCGACTTTCACACCCTGCACACGATCCATGGCCGCGCTTTAGCTTTTGCCACCGGTGTAAAGATGGCGCGCCCGGAACTCAATCTCATCGTTCCCATGGGCGATGGCGATGCTCTGGCAATTGGCGGAAATCATTTCATCCATGCGGCTCGCAGAAACATTGATATCACCGCAATTGTCATGAACAACCGTATCTACGGGATGACCGGCGGGCAGTTTTCGCCGCTTTCGGGCGAGAACATCCGCGCGACGACGGCGCCGTATTTGACCATCGATCCCAGCTTTGATGTCGTGGAGCTGGCAAAAGCCGCTGGTGCCACTTTTGTGGCGCGAACGACGACCTATCATATACAACAGGTGAGCGACATCATCGGCAAAGCGATTCTGCACGAAGGCTTTTCAGTGGTGGAGGTTTTGTCACAGTGTCCGACCTATTTCGGGCGCAAAAACAAAGAGGGCGATGCTGTGGATATGGTCCAGCATTTCAAGAAAAATACCACCTCGATAGGATCAAAGGCCAAACAGGAAAATCCTGACTTAATTGAACGCGGGATATTTGTGCAAACAGAATTGCCGGAATATTGCAGTGAATATGAAAAGATGGTTCAAAGGGCAATGAAAGGGCAATAAATATGGAGAAATGCAGAGTGGTATTTTCAGGTTCGGGAGGGCAGGGTGTCATCACCGCAGCCATTATTTTGGCAGAAGCTGCCGTGCTCTTTGAAAATCTGAATGCCGTGCAATCTCAATCATATGGTGCTGAAGCCAGAGGAGGGGCAACCCGTTCAGATATTATCATATCAGATTCCGCAATCCATTATCCAAAAGTGATTCAACCCAATGTGCTGGTTTGTCTGACCCAGGATGCATATAATAAGTTTTATCAGGTAATCCGGCCCGGTGGATTGCTGATTGCCGATACCCGCTATGTCAAAACTGGGAAAAAGGTCGATGCGCAACAAAAAGAAATTGCGATGTTTGAAACCATAATGGATAGGATCGGCAAACCCATTGCGTTTAACATTTGCATGCTCGGGGTGGTGATCAGTTTAACCGAATTGGTCAAACCCGAATCCATTATGAAAGTACTGGAACGGCGAATTCCGGCTGACTTTTTGGATATGAATCGCACGGCTCTGGATATCGGAATTAAATTAGGTGAGGCCGCGTTAACGTAATTACTGGATTCACCTTTATTCCTTTCTATGCAACAAGAGTTAATTGATTACTGGAGCTATTCATATTTTGGATAATAATATTTGCTGAAAATTTACTGCCTCAACAAATTAACATACCAGGCCATCAATTGGGGTCCAAAAAAAATGTAAGCGATGCTGCCGATAGCCAGGAAAGGACCGAATGGAACCGCAAGCTTCATGGTTTTGCGGGTTTTTAGCATGATGAGCATACCTGAGACCGTTCCGACCGCTGAAGCTACAAATATCGTAAACAGAACACCTTTCCACCCTATAATTGCGCCCATCATACCCAAAAGCTTAATGTCTCCTCCGCCCATGCCTTCTTTTTTGGTGAGCAGATGATACAGCCAGGCAACCATAAACAAGCTTCCGCCCCCAATCAATATTCCCATGACGGACTCAATATAGGTAATATGCGGCAGGGCAAAACTGGCCACAAAACAGATGGGGATGCCCGGCAGGGTGATAACATCGGGAATGATCTGGTGATCAATGTCAATAAACGTTATCACCAGCAAAGTGGCAATAAAGGCATAATATATGGCTGCTTCAAGCGAGATTCCATATTTAAGAAATACGCCCACAGCAAATAAACCGCTTAGCGATTCCACAACGGGGTACCGAAATGAGATCGGCGCTTGACAGTGGCGACACTTTCCTCTGAGCAGAAGGTAGCTTAAGATGGGCAAATTATCGTAAAACCGGATGAGTGTCCCGCATTCTGGACACATAGACCGGGGATGAACAATTGATTTTGATTCCGGAAGCCGATATATGCATACATTTAAAAAACTTCCGATACACAAACCCAAAATAAAGACCCATATTTCAGTAAAATAATTTATCATGATCGTTTCTCTATCCTATGACTTTAGCGGGTGCTTTTTAAGGAGTAGCCACCATCAGCGCCCAATTTTTTGTCGGCTTTGGGTTCGAATCGAACGTGATAGGGATTGATTTTTCATACCCTTTATTTTGACATGTTTCATAAAAAAATTATATGGATATTGTCAAAGAAAAATTATGTCTTATTATAGATCGGTCTACCTTTTCTGACCGGCAGTTGGGTACTATAATTTCAATTTCGGTCAAATAGCGTAGATCTTAAGTCGTGGGGCGACCCACAGGAGATAAAATGGCACGAAGCGATAAAGATGATCTGATCAGCCTCATTGAAGAAAATGGTGCGAGCGCTGAAATCCCGACTTCCCTCCCGTTATTACCGGTTCGAGATATTGTTATTTTTTGCGATATGGTCCTGCCGTTGTTTGTCGGGCGTGAAAAGTCAATTCGAGCTGTGGAAGAAGGCCTTGCCAAAGATGGGTTTTTGATGTTAGCCACGCAGAAGGATCCCGCAATAGAGAACCCCGGAACCGACGACATTTACACCATCGGCACTGTTGGCCGCATTTTACGGATGTTGAAACTTCCCGATGGTAGCGTTAAAGCACTGGTGCAGGCATCCGCCAAGGCGAGAATTACGAACTACCTAAGAAAACGGTCATCTTATCGGGTAAAAATAGAGCTTGTTGAAGAAAAACCCGTTGAAGAAATTAGTCTGGAAATAGAGGCTTTAATGAGAACCGTCGGGGAGAATTCAGAGAAGATCATGTCTTTGCGGGGGGAGATGTCAGGAGATATCAGCACGATTTTAGAGAGTATTGAAGAACCCGGCAAACTAGCCGATCTGGTCGCATCCAATTTGAAGCTTAAAATCCAGGAATCCCAAACACTGCTGGAATTAATTGATCCGGTAGAACGACTTAAAAAAGTAAACGACCTGCTCTCGCGTGAACTTGAACTTTCAACTGTGCAGGCCAAAATCGAGTCTGATGTAAAAGATGAAATCTCAAAATCACAGCGCGATTATTTTTTGCGCGAACAGGTGAGAGCTATTTACAAAGAACTCGGGGAACACGACGAAAAGGCGCTTGAGATCGAAGATTACCGCAAAAAGATCAAGCGTGCCAAAATGCCTAAAGATGTCGACCAAGAAGCCATCAAGCAACTGAAACGCCTTGAGCAGATGCACCCCGACTCGTCCGAAGCAACGGTTTCACGGACCTATCTAGACTGGTTAGTGTCCATGCCCTGGCGTAAGGCCTCCAAGGAAAGTTTCGATATTCAAAAAGCTAAAACCATATTGGATACCGACCATTATGGTTTAAAAAAGGTAAAAGACCGTATCCTCGAATATCTGGGCGTTCGTAAATTGAATCCGAAAATGAAAGGGCCGATTCTTTGCTTTGTGGGTCCCCCCGGTGTTGGCAAAACTTCTTTGGGCCAATCGATTGCCCGGGCCATGAAGCGCAAATTTATTCGGATTTCGTTAGGCGGAATCCGTGATGAAGCTGAAATCAGAGGTCATCGTCGAACGTACATTGGTGCCATGCCGGGGCGGATATTGCAGGGGTTGAAGCAATGTGGCAGCAATAATCCGGTTTTTATGATGGATGAAATTGACAAACTGGGCGCTGATTTCAGGGGAGATCCTTCCTCGGCTCTTCTGGAGGCACTGGATCCAGAGCAGAATTCTGCATTCAGCGACCATTTTCTCAACTTACCCTTTGATCTATCGAAAGTGGTGTTTATTCTAACAGCCAATTTAACAGATACGATTCCGTCAGCTTTACTGGATAGGATGGAAATCATCACGCTTTCCGGTTATACCGAGGAGGAAAAAATGGTGATTGCTCAAAACTATCTTATTCCGCGGCAAATCAAAGAAAATGGGCTAAAGCTCCGATCTGTTTCCATCAGTTCGGGTGCCCTGCAGCAGATCATCTCAGAATATACATCTGAAGCCGGATTGCGTAATCTTGAAAGGGAGATCGGCGCCATCTGCCGTAAAGTTGCGCGTAAAATCGCTGAGGGTGAAAAAGAGCCATTTGGGATTACCAAGAATAGCCTGCCGAAATACCTGGGGGTTCCAAAATATGGTCCGGAAATGGATCAGGAGGAAAGCCAAGTGGGCCTGGCCACTGGCCTGGCCTGGACGCATGTCGGAGGCGAAGTTTTGTATGTCGAAGCATCTTTAATCGGGGGAAAGGGCGATTTGATTGTTACCGGTCAGCTTGGAGATGTCATGCAAGAGTCGGCAAGGGCAGCGGTGAGCTATGCGCGGGCGAATCTGGCTTCGTTGGGTTTGGGAGAAAAGAAATTTGAAAATTTGGATATCCATATTCATGTGCCGGCCGGCGCGATACCGAAGGATGGTCCCTCTGCCGGCATCGCTATGGCGACCGCTCTTATTTCTGCACTAACCAACAAATCCGTACGCAATGATGTGGCAATGACCGGCGAAATTACTCTGAGGGGGCGTGTTCTTCCCATTGGCGGCTTAAAAGAAAAGGCACTGGGTGCCATGCGTGCCGGGATTCGAACCGTCATTATACCCGAGAAAAACAGAAAAGATCTGGCTGAGATTCCGCGACACCTCAAGCGCAAGATCAAATTTGTTCCGGCAAAGCATATGGATGAAGTTTTGTATCAGGCGATTATAGGAATGAAGTCAAAGGGAAAACCAAAGCGGGTAAAAGCCAAGCGCAATTAACTTCAGTTTCGCACCTCATTAATTGAATCCAAAATCCCATTTAAAATATGAGAATCCTTGCCGTAGATACCGCAGCTAAAAGCTGCAGCGTTGCCATAATGGCTGCCGGGTCCTTATCTGCCGAGTTGATAACCCTGAAAGACGAGACGCACTCAAAACATTTAATGGAATTAATCCATAAAGTGCTGGGAATGGCTGGTTTTAGGGTCGGCGAGCTGGATGGCCTGGCCGTTACGATCGGACCGGGTTCATTTACGGGGCTGCGTATTGGGGTCAGTACCGTTAAAGGGTTGGCCCACGCCCTGAATAAGCCGGTTGTCGGTGTATCAAGTCTGGACGCCCTTGCCTGGCAATGTGCCGATCGTTCTCATTTGATATGTGCGTTGCTGGATGCCCGCAAAGGCGAAGTCTATTCAGCCACCTATCGATTCGAAAATGACACCTTAACCCAAAAAAGTCTCGAAAATGTAACCGCCCCTGAAGCAGCAGTTGAGGGACTCAAAGAACCCTGCGTGTTCATTGGAAGTGGTGCGCAGCTTTATCGTAGAAATATAACCAATGTACTTGGCAATCTGGCCAATTTCGCGCCTGAAGACCAAAACATCATCCGGGCATCGAGCGTTGGGTTTCTCAGCATGGAAAAATTTAAGACCCACGATACCAGTGAGGCTGCCGGTCTGGTTCCTCACTATATTCGGAAATCAGATGCGGAATTAAACTTTTGACAATATAGAGTCAGGTTGATATAAAAGCAGTTTTAAATTTAATGCGTGTTTATTGCGTTAACCAGATCTGTTTTTTTTAGGCATAGCGGTTCCATGGAAAAATATTCTGGGTCTGATCCAAATGGCCAGACGGCCTTCCCGGTGGCAAAAGCGGGCTATCCGTTGATATTTAGCGCTGCTTTTGTGACCTTGATTTTAGCTTTACTGGGAATGACTTATCTGACTTTAGTTGGCCTTGTCATAACCTTTTTTCTTTGTGGGTTTTTCAGGGATCCGGATCGGGTCATTCCAAATAAAAGCGGTGCCATCGTTTCTCCTGCCGATGGAAAAGTAATTTTGGTCGAAAATATCAATGATAGTGCTTTTTATGAGGGTAGCTGCACCAAGATCAGCATCTTTATGTCCGTGTTTAATGTGCATGTTAATCGTATCCCTTTTGCCGGCACTGTAAAGAAGGTTAGTTATTATCCCGGCAAATTTTTTGCGGCAAATCTGGATAAAGCGTCTTTGCAAAATGAACACAATGCGGTTTTTCTTGAAACCGAAGACGGAAAAAGCATATGTGTGGTCCAGGTGGCAGGGTTGATTGCCAGACGAATCATCTGTAAAGTTCGGTCCGGGGATGATTTGCTTCGAGGGCAGCGTTACGGTCTCATTTGCTTTGGTTCTCGACTCGATGTATATCTGCCCGGAGATGTAGAAATTAAAGTGTCTGTCGGTGATAAAACCCAGGCGGGATCTTCACTTATCGGACAATTCAGATAGCTGAAAAATCGTTTCATATGAAAAAAAACTATGAAATAGCCGTAATCCCGGGTGACGGGACCGGGCCGGAGGTTGTTGCCGAGGGTATTAAGGTTCTTGAAACCGTGGCCGCTAAATGTAATTTTGATTATCATTTTTCCACCTACGATATTGGCGGCGAACGATACTTAAAGACCGGGGAAACCATATCCGATGAACTGCTTGAATGCCTCGGTCAAAAGGATGCCATCTATTTAGGGGCTATCGGCCATCCGGAGGTCAAACCCGGAATCCTAGAGCAGGGTATCCTGCTGAAAACCCGTTTTTCTTTGGATCAATATATCAACCTGAGACCGGTTAAGCTATACGAAGGTGTTTATACGCCTATCAAAGATAAACTGCCCGAACATGTTGATTTTGTTGTCGTACGTGAAAATACGGAAGGCCTTTATGTAGGGGCTGGCGGCTACCTAAAGCGCGGCACTCCCGATGAGGTTGCAATCCAGGAATCCATCAACACCCGCAAAGGAGTGGAACGTTGCATACGCTATGCTTTCGATTATTGCCAAAAAAGAAACAAGGCCAAAAAACTGACACTCTGCGGTAAAACCAATGTACTCACCTATGCTTTTGATCTTTGGGAGCGAACATTTAATGAGGTCGCTATTGAGTATCCGGATATTGAAACTGACTATGCGCATGTCGATGCGTTGTGCATGTGGATGGTAAAAAATCCGGAGTGGTTCGACGTTATTGTTACCGACAATATGTTTGGGGATGTCATTACCGATTTAGGAGCCATGATTCAGGGTGGCATGGGTATCGCCGCTGGCGCCAATATCAACCCGGATGGGGTTTCAATGTTTGAACCCATTGGGGGCTCGGCTCCAAAATATACCGGTCAGCAGAAAATAAATCCGATTGCAGCCATTTTGGCTGCCCAGCTGATGCTGGAAACCATCGGCGAGCAAAAAGCGGCGTCGTTTATTGAAGCCGGTGTGGCGAAAGTCCTGCGAGAGAATATCAAAGATGTAGCCGCCGGTAAGATGGGGTATACCACCCAGGAGATCGGTGATCTGATTGTGGGATATATTCAAGAAAACTGCTAGTATGGTGTCCCTTATGTAATTGGCAAAACACGGTTTGGTTTTGTAAATCTTCTTTTTCAAATATAAAGGTGTCAGGTGTCGGGAAGATACAGAGGACAGAGCACGGAAAACAGATGACAGAAGACAAAGGGCAGACTGTTTTCTGTCATCTGACTTCTGTCATCTGTTATCTGACACCTGAAACCTGAAACCATAGTAATTACGACTTTTGTAATATATTTGTGGGACAAGACATTGCTTAGTTTACGTTTCCTGATTATGCAAATGTTAGTATAAAAGGGAATGAATATGGCTCAGAAAAAAATAAACATTGCCGTTGCCGGAGCCACAGGTGCTGTGGGAAATCAGATGATTCGCTGTCTGGAAGAGATGAATTTCCCGGCCAACTCAATACAATTACTGGCCTCGAGCCGTTCTGTGGGACGTCAGCTGAGATTTAAGGGTGACCTGGTCGATGTTAAAGAGCTCAAGGAGAATTCCTTTAAAGGTGTGGATATTGCACTTTTTTCTGCCGGTGGCGGTACCAGTGAAAAATTTGCCCCCTTTGCTGCTAAAGACGGGTGTGTGGTCGTTGATAATTCAAGTGCCTGGCGCATGGATCCGCAGGTTCCGTTGGTCGTGCCTGAGGTAAACCCCCACGCAATTGCACAGCATACCGAAAAAGGCATAATTGCTAATCCGAATTGCTCCACAATTCAGATGGTTGTTGCGTTAAATCCGATTCATAAGAAATATGGTATCAAACGGATTGTGGTTTCCACCTATCAGGCGGTATCAGGAACGGGCAAAAAAGCCATTGATGAACTCTTTGATCAAACCCGGGCCATAATTAACTTTTTGAATTATGAGACCAGCGTTTATCCGCATCGTATTGCTTTTAACTGTTTGCCCCACATCGATGCATTTCTGGATAACGGGTATACAAAAGAAGAGATGAAAATGGTAAACGAAACTCGTAAAATAATGGAGGATGATTCTATCGGTATCACGGCAACAACTGTTCGGGTGCCCGTATTTTTCGGCCATTGTGAATCTGTTAATATTGAAACAATCGAGTCTGTTTCTGCCGCGGATGTTAAGATGTTGCTTGAAAATACTCCGGGGGTTCGCGTTATTGATGATCCCAAAAAGAATATGTATCCGTTAGCAATAGATGCGGCCGGGCAGGACTTAACGCTGGTGGGACGGATTCGCAATGATGAATCAATCCCCAATGGCATCAACATGTGGATTGTTGCAGACAATATCAGAAAAGGAGCGGCTACCAACACGGTGCAGATTGCTCGAATTTTAACTGATGAATATTTGTAGGAGTTATCAAATTGGATCGAATCCCAGTTACGCGACAGGGTTTTGAAGCTCTAAAGAAAGAGCTCGAAAATTTAAAAAGGATCGAACGGCCCCAAAATATAAAGGCAATTGAAGAAGCCCGTGCTCACGGCGACTTAAGCGAAAATGCAGAATATGAGGCAGCCAAAGATCGTCAGGGGTTTATTGAGGCGCGCATCAATGATTTGGGATTTAAACTGGCAAACGTGGATGTTATTGCAACCGACAAGCTTCCAAAAGATCGGGCTGTTTTTGGCAGCAAAGTTGTCCTTGAAAATATCGAAACCGGGGAAGATGTCGTTTACCAGCTGGTGGGCCCGGATGAGTCGGACATTGAAAATGGTCGCATATCCATTTCCTCGCCTCTGGGAAAAGCCATTATCGGCCGAAAACCGGGTGATGAACTCAGCCTTCAGGTGCCTGCCGGCAAACGCAGTTATGAACTCATAGAGAT
>JAUVTR010000024.1 GCA_030601425.1 Desulfobacterales bacterium | reverse complement strand
AGCCCCACCGGCTACGATAATCAGGTTGGGAAATTTCCTTTTTATAGACTTAATTACATATAGCGCAGAAGTCAGCTGGCAAAATGAAATGCTAAAACCGAGCAACCCAAACGCCCCCCAATTTTGACGGTTTATAAAGGCAGCTGTCGCTTTTTTTACCCGGGCTGTTAAAGTTTTAAACCTTACCTGCCGCAGGATTAAATTTCCGGCCGATTCTTTCCGAAAAAGATCAGCAGCCTTTTTGATACGCTTTGGATACAGCAAGGCGGCATATATGCTTTCTGCCAGCCAGGTCCGCTCCGAAATTTCATGATAAAGACGGTAACCGATGGCTTCTGCCAATGACAGATAAAAGTGAAAAACGTCAACTTGAAGGTCTGATGTGCGGGCCTGCAAAAATGCCTTCAGCGTGCCCAGCTGTATAGACGGCCGGCTGTAAAGAGGCCATGGGGTGGATATCAATGCTATTTTATTAAGGGGTGGTATTGATTTGTTTTTCATTTTTTGCGGGACCTTGTCTGTTGGCTTACAAACCGGTGCTATGCGCATGGAAACGGGTGAAACGCAGCCATTGAAGCTTAGAGGTATGCGTGCCATTCTGCGCTTAGCGATGCAAAATAATTGGAGTCATCCCGTGCTTCGTACGCAGTGGTCATTGACTCATCACAGCAGATAATTTATACATACATCCAATGTTTTGATATTGACAATGCTTATTGTATTTTTTGTTGGGTGTTTTCAAGCCGGTGTTTTTTCCCGCCTGTGGCGGAAAAATCCAAGCCACCCGCTCTGCGGGTGATCGGTGACCCTTGAATCCCGAATTATAGCCATTGTTAAGCGTAGAAAGCTAAAATAAATATGAGCAAAAAACCGGATCTAAAAGTTAAGCTTGATGCCATCGAACTTCAAAATCCCGTGATGAGCGCTTCCGGAACCTTTGGGTACGCGCGAGAATTTGAAGGCCTTGTCGATCTAAATCGCCTCGGGGCCATAATCGTAAAAGGGCTGTCACTGGAACCGACCAAAGGGAATCCGCCACCGCGCATTGTTGAAACCCCTTGTGGCATGCTAAATGCCATTGGTCTTGAGAATGTCGGCATCGACGTTTTCGAGAAGCAAAAGCTTCCGTTTTTGCAAACACTTTATCCGCCAATTTTTGCTAATATCTATGGCACGTCGATTGAGGAATATGCCGAACTGGCAGCCAGGGTAGATGAACTCGAAGCAATTTCGGGAGTGGAAGTTAATATTTCATGCCCGAATGTAAAAGCCGGCGGGATTGCATTTGGTGTTGATCCGGACTCTGCCTTTAGCGTTGTTAAGGCCGTGCGAAAAAAAACCCGCAAACACCTTATCGTAAAGTTGTCGCCGAACGTGACCGATATTACAATAATCGCCCGATCTGCAGAAGAAGCCGGGGCCGATTCACTTTCTCTTATCAACACCATTACCGGTATGGCCATTGATATTGAAACCCGGCACCCGAAGATCGCCAACATCACCGGCGGTCTGTCGGGTCCCGCTATCAAACCGGTTGCTTTGCGAATGGTGTGGCAGGTGGTGCAAGCGGTCAAAATCCCGGTAATCGGTATCGGGGGTATCATGACGGCTGAAGATGCGCTGGAGTTTCTTATCGCCGGTGCAACTGCTGTCCAAATTGGCACCGCCAATTTCATTAACCCCCAGGCGACCATGGATATAATCGACGGTATCGAAAATTTTCTGGCGCAGAGAAAAATTGCCAGGGTCGCCGATATTACCGGGACGCTGGAGACGAACACACCGATTGCGGATTTTTGATTGCGGATTGCGGATTTGGATATCCTGCAGGCTAGGTACTTATCAATCCGCAATCCGCAATTCGCAATCCGAAATCTTCTTTACGTCTCAATCTGCAATCCTATTGGTGGCAATATTATAGAACAATTGTCTCCTTGACTGGATGGCTCTTGAGGTATTCCAGGCGGTTCAGCCCGTTAACATAGGCTTTTGCGCTGGCGGTGATGATATCGGGGTCCGCACCCCTGCCCAGCGCTAGCAACCCGTTTTCTCTTAGACGAACGGTTACTTCCCCCTGGGCATCCGTGCCGCCGGTTAATGCACTGACTGAAAATCGCAACAGTTCCGATCCCGTTCCGGTGAGTTTGGCGATGGCATTAAATGCGGCATCGATCGGTCCGTTCCCATAGCCGGCACCCTGTGCCGACCTTCCGTTGATATCCAGCTTGACACTGGCCATCGGCAGTACGGTCGTGCCGGCCGTCACATGCAGATATTCAAGATTAAAAATATCGGAGGTGCGCAGGATGCCTTCGGTGACGATAACTTCAAGGTCTTCATCCACTAGGTGCTTTTTCTTATCAGCCAGTTCCTTGAACCTGGTGAAGACTAGGTTAATTTCTGCATCAGACAAATCGTAGCCCATATCTTTTAACCGTGTGCGCAGCGCGTGTCTTCCGGAATGTTTGCCGAGGACAAGTTTGTTGGTGCTGAGTCCGATGGTTTCCGGCTTCATAATCTCATAGGTCATGGGATTTTTAAGCACCCCGTCCTGATGAATGCCCGCCTCATGGGCAAACGCATTGGCGCCGACAACGGCTTTATTCGGCTGTACGATAATACCGGTAATCATGCTGACCAGGCGGCTGGTCGGATGGATATATTCTGTGTTGATGGAAGTCGTTAGACCCAAAGAATTGTTGCGTGTGACCAGGGTCATCACGACTTCTTCAAGAGAGGTGTTTCCGGCCCGCTCTCCAATACCGTTGATAGTTACCTCGGCCTGCCTGGCGCCGGCATTAATGGCTGAAAGGGTATTGGCAGTTGCCAGTCCTAAATCATTGTGGCAGTGTACGCTTAAAACGGCGTTGTTAATATTCGGGGTATGCACATTAACGTAGTTTACAAGATCGGAAAATTCTTGCGGGATGGCATAGCCGACCGTATCCGGTAAATTAACCGTCGTTGCCCCGGCTTCTATGACAGCTTCAAAAACTTTGCAAAGAAAATCCCGGTCACTGCGCGAGCCGTCCTCTGCCGAAAACTCGATGTTATCGGTTAACGACCTGGCATATTTTACGGCCTCCACCGCGGTCTTCACCACTTCGTCCCTGGTCATTTTTAACTTGTATTCCAGGTGGATGTCCGAGGTAGCAATAAAGGTGTGGATTCTCGGTTTGGCGGCATGCCGGATGGCTTCCCAGGCACGGTCGATATCGTCTTTGGAGGTGCGGGCCAAAGCCGCCACTTCTGTTTTTTCCAGCTTAGCGGCAATTCGAGAAACAGCTTCCAAATCACCTTCAGAAGCAGCCGGAAAGCCGGCTTCCAGTATATCCACACCCAATTTTTCCAGCTGGGTGGCCAGGCGCAATTTTTCGGCTGTATTCATACTGGCCCCCGGGCTCTGTTCACCATCTCTTAAGGTGGTATCAAATATGAGTACGTGATCATTCATTTTTCTTTAACTCCCCGTTGGTTCGTTAAATCGTTAGTTCGTTAATTGGTTGAATCGTTGATTGGTTAAATCGTTGTGGTACCTGGGTTGCCTATACCTATTCAACTATTTAACCATTTAACACTTTGACGTTAGGGCAGGGAGCATAGGCCGCAGGCACTCGATCAGCGGTTGGCCTGCGGCGTTGTTTCCTTCTTTGCGTTTCAAATGACATCTCCTTCTTCAGTCTTTGCCTAGTTTGTTTGATTTTAAATCATACACATTTTTGCTTATGCCGAATTTTCGATTCTTAATTTTTCCTGGTTGGCGAGTTTGAATTGAAAACTGTCTGCCAGAGCCTGCCAGCTGGCCTCGATAATATCTTCGGAAACCCCCATGGTGCTCCAGATCTGATTTTGATCCCGTGATTCTATTAAAACCCTGACCTTGGCCGCAGTTCCGCGGGTGCCATCAATTACCCGCACTTTGAAATCGACCAGGCGCATCGTATCCAGGTCCGGATAAAATTTATCCAGGGCTTTTCTCAGGGCATTGTCCAAAGCACTTACCGGACCGTATCCTTCGCCGGCGGTAATCTCTTTTTTATCTCCGACGCTGATTTTAATGGTTGCATGGGCACTGCAGGGTTGGTCTTTGTCTTTTTCGATGGTCACCCTGAAGGATTCGAGTTTAAAATGAGGTTTAAATTGATCGGTAAACTTTTCTAAAAGAATTTTAAACGATCCGTCGGCAGTATCAAACTGGTACCCGTCCTGCTCCAGCTGCTTGATTTCGGAAGCGATTTTGCTACTGTCGAAGCCATTTTTTCCGAGTTCAACTCCCAGTTCCTTGGCTTTGTATTCCACGTTGCTCTTACCGGAAAGATCGGAGACCAGAACGCGGCGTTTGTTTCCGACCTGTTTCGGTTCCATGTGTTCATAGGCTCGCGGCGTTTTCATGATGGCGCTTACATGGATACCGCCCTTATGGGCAAAAGCGCTTTTCCCGACGAAAGGTCGCGAATTTAGTGGAACCAGATTGGCCGTTTCACTGACATATCTCGAAAGATTTTTAAGCTTTTTGAGATTTTCACCTGAAATGCACTCACGCTCCATTTTTAGGCACAGAATCGGAATGATTGCAGTCAGATCGGCATTGCCGCATCTTTCACCATATCCATTTATGGTCCCGTGAACCATGACCGCACCTTTATGGACGGCCGTTATCGCATTGGCTACTGCCAGACCGCAGTCATTGTGACTGTGAATTCCGAGTTTAATGGCGTCCTTTTGAGAGGAATCGGCACTGTTGTTAATAATTTCCTTTTGAACTTCAGTAATGATCGAATCCATTTCCAATGGAAGAGTACCCCCATTGGTATCGCATAAAACAATAAAATCCGCTCCGCCACTTATCGCAGCAGCAATTGTTTGCAATGCATAATCTTTGTTGTTCCTGTAGCCATCGAAAAAGTGTTCGGCGTCATAGATAACCTCGCGGTCCTGTTGTTTTAGAAAGGCCACACTGTCGCCTATCATGGCGAGGTTTTCTTTCAGGGTATTATTCATAACTTCTTCGACGTGAAGGCCCCAGCTTTTACCAAAAATCGTTACGGCTGGAGTTTGGGTTTCAAGAAGGGCAATCAGATTATTATCTTCGTCCGGGCGTGTGCCGGGCTTGCGGGTTGAACCAAAAGCAGCTAAACGGGCCTGTTTAAATTTCACTCTTTTGGCCAGATCAAAAAAAGCCACATCTCTTGGATTCGAACCGGGCCAGCCACCTTCGATATATTGAACGCCGATATCATCCAGCCGCATCGCAATATTTAATTTTTCCTCTGCGGAGAATGTGACGTTTTCGCCCTGGGTTCCGTCCCTTAGTGTTGTATCGTATAGAAAGATAGGGTCCATTATGGTTCTCCAAACAATGATTGAGCGCTTCGCTTTAGGAGCACTTCGTTTGAGGAGCACTGCGCTTTAGGAAAGACTCTTTTCTGGCCTCGAGGCCTAAAAGGCCGCTCCTCGGGGCTCGTGAGAGCCGGTCCTCAAGTCTCGCTGAAGGCGAGGTGCTCATTTTTTTACTTTTTTCTGTTTTCCGGTCTGAGTGAGCGCACCATGGCACCGGTTTGCCACATTTCTGATTCTTTTATAACCTTCAGTTCTTTTTCGAGCTTTTCACGGTAATCCGGAGCACTGTTGGCCTCCAGAACCCGTTTGGTTTCTTCTCCGGATATTACTTTTGCGTAAAGCTCATCAAAAACCGGGGCTACGGCATCCCGGAATCTCGGTGCCCAGTCCAGGGCCCCGCGTTGAGCTGTCGTAGAGCAGCTGGCAAACATCCAATCCATACCGTTTTCAGCCACCAGCCGGATAAGGCTTTGGGTCAATTCTTCTACCGTTTCATTAAACGCTTCACTCGGGCTGTGTCCGTTTTTTCGCAAAAGATTGTACTGCGCTTCCATGACACCTGCCAGGCATCCCATCAGCACGCCGCGTTCACCGGTTAGATCACTGTGAACTTCCTTGGTAAAGGTGGTGGGAAAGAGATAGCCGGAACCGATGGCAATTCCCAGAGCCAAAGTTTTTTCTCTGGCGTTGCCGGTGTAGTCCTGATGGATGGCAAAGCTTGAATTGATACCGCTGCCATCCAGGAAATTACTTCTGACAGTGCGCCCCGATCCCTTGGGAGCGACCAGAACCACATCTACATTTTTGGGTGGAACGATAGCGGTTTGGTCGTGATACACGATTGAAAACCCATGTGAGAAGTAAAGTGTGTTTCCGTCAGCAAGACATTCCTTTATCTGCGGCCACACGGCCATCTGGCCTGCATCCGAGAGCAGGTACTGGATGATGGTGGCCTGCCGGGCGGCTTCCACAACCGGAAAAAGCGTTTTGCCCGGCACAAAGCCGTCGGCAACTGCCCGGTCCCAGGACGCACTGTTTTCACGCTGGCCAACGATAACATTGATTCCGTTGTCTCTCATATTCAACGCCTGGCCCGGTCCCTGGACCCCGTAACCCAGAACCGCCACAATTTCGTCTTTAAGAATTTCTCTGGCTTTTTGCAGAGGAAATTCTTCATCCATAATCACTTCTTCCATCATACCGCCGAAGTTGAACTGTGCCATACCATCTCTCCTATTGTTAAATTATTCGTTAATTTATGTTTTGAAACATTTGTTTTTTGAAGAAAGTGTTTTTAATTCATAAATGAGAAATTTTTTTGTTGGATCCCGCCCCACAGCGGGATTTCGCATTTGATCTTTTCAATTTTAGGTGCTCACAACGAAGCTAATGGGCGCTAGATAACGAGAACGAGGACGACGACGAGTACGAAGGGAAGAAATGTTGCCTAACCTCGTATTCGTGCTCGTGCTCCTCCTCGTCCTCGATATTGGCATTTTTGAGATGGGTTCTATTTGGGTTCACGATATAGCGCCAGCGTCCCGCTGCGAGCAATCTTCTTTATCCCCATGGGTCGAAAAAGATTTATCAGCGCAGCTAATTTGCCTTCATCTCCGGTTACCTCAATAATATAATGCTCTATGCCGACGTCAATTACCTTGCAACGAAAGATGTCGACGATTCGCAGTATTTCTGCACGAAGTTCCGGTTTAGCCTGCACACAGATCAATGCCATCTCTCTTTTAACCGCCTTGGGACCTGTCATATCGCGCAGCTTTATAACGTTAATCAGCTTCCTGAGTTGCTTTTCAGTTTGTTCGATTAAGGGCGGGTTTGCTTTGGTGACAATCGTGATTCGGGAAACCCGAGGGTCCATGGTCGGGGCCGTGCACAAGCTTTCAATGTTAAACCCTTTGCCGCTGAATAATCCGGACACTCTTGAAAGAACCCCCGGTTGATTATCAACCAGCATCGTCATGGTATGTTTTTTTTCTTCCACAGTAAAATTCCTTGTTACGAGTTACGTGTTGCGGGTTAGATATTTAGAGTCTTAGTTGTGAATTCTTTGCATTTTATAAAAAAACTTTTTTATCACGAAAGCACGAAAGGAAGAAAATTTCGTGCTTTGCAAATTTCGTGTTTTCGTGATTAATCATTTTGGGTTCCGGCTTGTCCGGGTTAGAGCAATTAGTTGAGTTAAATTTAAACGCGTAACCGACTCGGCCGAGCTCGTCGCGGGCCGAAACCCGGAACCCGGAACCAACCCATTTACACCAACAGCATTTCCGTAATGGGAGCACCGGCGGGTACCATAGGATACACACTTTCTTCCCGATCGACCCTAAAGTCCATAATGACGGGTTGCGGGACAGAGAGGCCTTCTTTTAGCACGGTTTCAACCTCCTCGGGTTTTGACGCTCTTAAACCGACTGCCCCGAATGCCTCAGCGAGTTTTACAAAATCAGGCGCACAATTCATGTCTGTGCAGACATAGCGTTTGTCGTAAAACAATTCCTGCCATTGACGGACCATCCCCAGATAGGCGTTGTTCAATATAGCCACCTTTATCGGCAGACAACATTGGACCGCCGTGGCCATTTCCTGAATGTTCATCTGAATGCTGCCGTCTCCGGCAATATCAACGACCAGTTTGTCAGGACATGCTATTTGAGCACCGATAGCCGCCGGCAGACCAAATCCCATACAACCCAGACCACCCGAAGTTATAAAATGGTTGGGTCGATCAAAATGATAATATTGAGCCGCCCACATCTGGTTTTGACCGACCTCGGTGGTAATAATGGCCTCCCCCTTTGTTAGCTCATATAATTTTTCAACCACATACTGGGGCTTGATGGTATCTTCCTGTTTATAAGCCAGAGGGTTTGTGTTCTTCCATTCCTCGATTTGCGCAAGCCAGTTCTGACGTTTTTTCGCAACATCTCCCAGATCGGCTTGATCGATGAGTTCGTTTAGATGATCCAGACTGATTTTACAATCTCCCACAATGGGAATTGTCACCGGGATATTTTTGCGAATCGAGGTTGGATCGATATCAATGTGGACGATTTTGGCCTGTGAGGCAAATGCGTCTGTTTTTCCCGTAACGCGGTCATCAAAACGCACACCGATAGATATGAGAAGATCGCAGGCACCGGTGCTCATGTTTGCTCGATAGGTACCATGCATTCCGATCATCCCGAGCCACAGGGGGTCTGTGCCCGGAAAAGCTCCCAAACCCATAAGGGAAGTGGTAACCGGTATCTGTGTTTTATGGGCAAACTGAGTCAATTCGGCAGCAGCCCCGGAAAGGATAACGCCTCCTCCAGCAAAAATTAGCGGTCTTTTGGATTGCTCAATCAGCTCGATGACTTTCCGTAATTGCTTCTTGTTCGGATCATAGGTCGGATTGTAAGATTTTAAGTGGATTTCTTCTACCGGGCGGTAATCAATGGCCTCCTTGGCAACATCTTTGGGAATATCGACGAGCACGGGACCCGGACGGCCCGATCTGGCCAGGTAGAATGCCTCCTTGATAATTCTGGGAAACGCTTCGGTGGATTGAACTAAATAATTGTGCTTGGTGCAGGGGCGTGTGATGCCGACAATGTCGACCTCCTGGAAGGCGTCGTTGCCGATTAATTGGGTCGGCACCTGACCGGTAAAGATAACTATCGGTATCGAGTCCATATGAGCCGTTGCGATACCGGTCACCGTATTGGTTGCTCCCGGACCCGAAGTAACCAGGCAAACCCCGGTTTTTCCACCGGCGCGTGCATATCCATCGGCGGCATGTACGGCTCCCTGTTCGTGTCTGACCAATATGCATCGGATATCCGTTTTGGCCAGTTCATCAAAAATATCAATGACCACTCCACCGGGAAATCCGAAGATGGTGTCGACACCTTCTTCTTTTAGTACTTCCATCATAATCTGAGCGCCGGTTAGTTTCATCTTTCTCACCTCTTCAAAAAGTTCAAATTGTTACAAATTGGTGTTCCCAATACATTATCTGAAGTCAAAAAAAAATCCGTTATCAGTTTCAGGGCTGATAACGGATTTTTTTGATTTAACGATAAGGTCAGGCCATTATCAACCCCTTTGCTCGCAGCGGACAATAATTATTCCGCTGACGAGTACGAGAATAAGGTTAATAAGGTTGCTAATGGCGATAATTTTGTACATGGTAACCTGTTAAATTTAAATTTATGCTACTGCGTAGCAGGCTGAAAAAACATTGTCAAGCATTTTTTAAAAGACTGGCGTTAGAGGTTTTTGCGGTAGCCGCATTCATTCGTAGGACACGTTAAAAAGGTACCGTCCCTTTTGGTCGTTTTTTCAAGCAGTATCTTGGCGCCGCATGCCGGGCATTCCCTGGCAACCGGTTTATCCCAGGTGGCAAACTCACATTTAGGAAATCGGCTGCAACCGTAAAATATTTTGCCGCGCTTTGATTTTCGTTCAACAATTTCTCCATCGCAATCTTCTTGCGGACACTTTACACCGATTTTATTGCCGGCACCATTGGAATTTAACGATTGGGTACTTTTGCAATCCGGATAAGCGCTGCACGCCAGAAATTCTCCATATCGACCGCGCTTAATGATCATCGGGCTGCCGCATTTGTCGCAAGATTTATCAACAACTTCATCGTTTGACGTTTCAATTGCCTGGATATTCCCCTTCTCATCACGAGTGTAATCTCTGGAGTAGCTGCAATCCGGGTAACCGCTACAAGCAAGAAAATGCCCGTTTTTGCCAACTTTTATGTGCAGCGGTTTCCCGCATTCAGGACAGTTGAGGCCGGTGGGCATCCCGACGCCTTTGACACTGAGCATGCCGTCAGTTGCAGCGTCCAGATCTTTTTTAAAAGGATTATAAAATTGGGTTAAAATTTCGGAGGATTCTACTTCCGAAGATTCAACGCGGTCCAGATTTTCTTCCATTCGAGCGGTAAATTCCACATCAAAGATGTCCTGGAAATTCTCTACCAGCAGATCGTTTACAATAAATCCCAGTTCGCTGGGCCTAAAATATCTGTTTTGCAGGTCGGCATATTCTTTTTCTCGAAGGGTAGATAAAATGCTGGCGTAAGTACTGGGCCGGCCGATCCCGTTTTCTTCGAGCTCTTTTACCAGCGAAGCCTCTGAAAATCTGGGCAGCGGCAAAGTGAAATGCTGTTTGGGCTCCAATTGCAGCAGCTTTAATACCAAGCCTTCCGAAAGCTCGGGAAGCCCTGGTTTTTTCTTCTGATCCTCATTTGCAATTTCATCGTCGACCGACATGTAAAGGGCCATAAAGCCCGGAAATTTAACGGTTGATCCGCTGGCGGCAAACTGATAGGAGCCGGCTTCTATCGTCACAGAGATCTGATTGATCTGAGCCTGTGCCATCTGGGAGGCCACAAATCGTTGCCAGATGAGACGGTATAAAGCCAGTTGATCTTTCGATAAATGCGAGGCCATCTCTTCAGGGGTGTGAAAGATCGAAGTCGGGCGGATAGCTTCATGTGCGTCCTGGGCTTTTTTGCGATTTTTAAAAAATCTCGGTTGCTCCAGAGCGTATGCATCACCAAATTTTTCACGGATCAGTCGAAGGGCTTCATCCGCTGCTTCTTTGGCGATACGCGTGGAATCGGTGCGCATATAGGTGATAAGCCCAACGGGTTCGCCGGGACCGAGCTCGATGCCTTCGTAGAGTTGCTGGGCAATCAGCATGGTCTTTTTAGCCGAAAATCTTAGTTTTCGAATCGCGTCCTGTTGAAGCTTGCTTGTCGTAAAAGGCGGTAATGGATTCTTGCGTGTCGTTTTTTTGACTATTTTTTTGACAACGAATTTTTCGCCGTCAAGATCCGCTAATATCGCATTGGCTTTTTCTTCATTTGGGATTTCAATTTTTTCATTATTTTTCTTGGCCAATTTTGCAGTAAACGGGGAAGGGGAATCACCTTCGAGGTGAGCGGTGACGGACCAGTATTCCTGGGGTTCAAAAGCCTGGATAGCGCGTTCTCGCTCACAGATGATTCGCAGGGCAACAGATTGGACGCGCCCGGCACTCAAACCGCCTTTTACTTTACGCCATAACAGCGGCGAGATTTGGTAGCCCACCAGCCGATCGAGAATCCTGCGCGCCTGCTGGGCTTCATATTTCAGACGGTCAAGGCTATCCGGAGAAGCCATTGCTCTCTGAATGGAATCTTTGGTAAATTCATGGAAAAGGACCCGGTAAAATTTGCGGCCCTTTTTTTTAAGCACTTCGGACGTATGCCATGCAATGGCTTCGCCTTCGCGATCAGGATCCGGCGCCAAATAAATATCGGTGGCATCTCCTGCTGCCTGTTTTAGTTTCTTTATTATTTTTTGCTTTCCGGGAATATTAGTATACTTGGGTTTAAAACCATTTTCGATATCGATCCCCATTTCTTTATTGGGAAGATCTTTAATGTGTCCCACAGTTGCAGCAACGTTATACGCCTTACCCAGGTACTTTATTAATGTTCTGACTTTTGTTGGCGACTCCACAACGACAAGCGGTTTGGTCACGATTTCTCCTAGTTTTCTAGTTTAGCGAATTTCGATGAACAAGTTAGTTCGCTTCGCTCACAATTGGAATAATGGAATAGTGAATCAATTCAAAACAAATCGTTTTCCCGGCAACTGGTTTACCATTCCGTTGAGTTCTAATTGTAACAATATGCTCAAAAGTTTTCCAGGTTCGATCGTCATTTTGCGTACGATCGTATCAATATGCTCAGGATAAGGGCTGAGGACCTTATATACAGCGAGTTCTTCCGGGGTCAATAAGGATAAGCTTTCAGTCGTGCTGTTTTGATCCTGATGTTTTGTTAAATTCGGCGCATCGATAAACGCGGTAAGCTCCTCAAGAACATCTTGTGCATTTTCGACCAGTTTCGCTCCCTGTTTAATCAGTGTGTGCGTGCCGGTGCTTTTAAAAGATCGAATGCTTCCCGGAACTGCGAACACTTCTCGATTCTGTTCGGCCGCAAGTCGCGCAGTGATCAGAGCCCCGCTTTTTTGGGTTGCTTCCACGACAACGGTTCCAAGACACATGCCGCTGATGATCCTGTTACGGATTGGAAAATGATGGGCTTCAGGCTCCGTGTTGAGCGCAAATTCTGTAATGACGGCACCGCGTTCGGAAATTCGCTTAAACAGGTTTAGGTTTTCAGATGGATAGATTTTGTTCAGACCGCTTCCCAGTACAGCAACGGTCTTGCCCCTTCCCACCAAGGCTCCATGGTGGGCGGCCGTATCAATTCCTATGGCCATACCACTGACGATGGTGATATCAAATGCGGATAGATCCGCGCACAGCTTTTGTGTCGTTGAAATTCCGTAGGCGGTTGCATTGCGTGAACCGACAACAGCAATATTTTTCAGGGATCCATCCAGGTTTCCGGAAACATATAAGAAGGGCGGTGGGTCCGGTATTTCCCGCAAAAGGGGTGGATATGCGGGATCCGCAAGGGTCGTGATACGATGCCCTTTTTGGTTTATTTCATCCAGCTCCCGCCTGACGCTGTCCGGTGTCCTAAAATTTTGTATGGCTGCGGCCTGGCGAGGCGATATACCATCGACCTGAATCAATTCCTCCTCGGACGCCTGAAAAACCATCTCCGGCAATTCATACCGGTCTATCAAACGCTTGAACAGATGATTGCCGATTCCCGGAACGCTTTTCAGACTAAACCAGGGTAAAAGTTTATGCATCTCATACATATGCGTTCACGGTTCAGGGTTCACCGTTCAAGGTTGCTTTCTCTCATTAACGTTCAAAGGTTCAGGGGTTCACCGTTCAAGGTTGTTCGAACCCTGAACCTCTGAACCTCTGAACCTTTGTTCGTTTATTTTAGGCCTCGATAATGTAGTGGCTTCATCGACGGCGACTGAAACATTGGGTATTATTTTTTACCGCGACCCTGCCAGGCCAGCAATATGGGACTTGCCACATAAATCGATGAATAGGTTCCCACCAGGACACCGATGATTAAGGCGAAGGCAAAGTCATGGATGATGCTGCCGCCTAAAACAAAAAGAGTCACCACGACCACCAGCGTGGTGAGCGAAGTCAAAATCGTTCTACTCAGCGTTTCATTGATACTTCGGTTGATGATAAATTCTAAAGGCTTCTTATGGTGTTTTCTTGAGTTTTCCCGTATGCGGTCAAATACGATGATGGTATCGTTTAATGAATATCCGATAATCGTAAGCAATGCGGCGATGATTGGAAGCGTGAATTCTTTGTCAAATATGGAAAAAAGACCTACCGTTATAACGACGTCGTGGATTAAGGCCACAATGGCACCCATGGCATATTTAAGCTCCAGAAACCAGAAAACGACCAGGGTGACCAACAATGCAGCGCCGATCAGAAAGGGGATGCTCACGTTAAATAGGCTAAAGATGTAAACAGCTCCAATCAGGGCAGCAGCGACCACCCCGCTCAAGACCCATTTTAGCTCAAAGCGGCCAGATATGTAAATCGTTATAAAAAGCAGCGCATAAAACATGGCGAACAAAGCCTTTTTCTTTAAGTCTTCGCCGACCTGAGGACCGACCATTTCGACCCGGCGGATTTCTACCTGATCCCCGGCGGATGATGCCAGCGCTTTTTTAATATCCAAAGTAAATCCCTCGCCACCTCCATAGGCACTTTCTGTACGGATGAGAAATTCATTATCGGCTCGCTCGCCAAACTGTTGCACGGATGATTTGCCCAAACCCACTGATTTAAGACCGGATTTGATATCAGCTATCCGTGTCGCTGAGGTAAATTTTATCTGTATGAGGGTCCCACCGGAAAAGTCGATACCTAACCTGGGGCCCCTGTGAATGATGAGCGACAGCAAGCTAATGGCGATACATGCAATGGATAAACAAAAGGCGATATTTTTTTTGTCGATAAAATTGATGTTGGTCTCAGTTTTTATAAACCGCATGAGGTTTCCTTTTCTTTACCTTTTTAGCCGCGTAATGAACTTATTTTTTATATGCTCAATGTTTTTATTTTGCGGCCCCTTAGTATGTATTCAAATACCAACCGTGACATCACCAGTGCTGTAAACAGGCTGGCAATTACGCCTAAGCTCAGGGTTACCGCAAATCCCTTAATCGGTCCGGTCCCGAATTGAAACAGCACCACTGCGGCAATCAGTGTGGTGACATTGGCATCCAGAATGGTCAATGTTGCACGATCATAGCCGGCGTCAATTGCTGCGCGCGGTGTGCGCCCCAATGTCAATTCCTCTCGAATGCGTTCAAAAATAATGACGTTCGCATCGACCGCCATTCCGATAGTTAGGATAATTCCAGCGATTCCTGGAAGCGTTAAAGTGGCCTTAAAACCGGCCAGAGCCCCGGCAATCAGGATAATGTTCATCATGAGCGCCAGGTCGGCAATTACGCCGGCCCCCTTGTAGTAAACGATCATAAACAAAACAACCAGGATGCCTCCGATGCATATGGAGATAAGTCCTTTTTGGATGGAGTCCGCGCCGAGAGACGGGCCAACGGTGCGCTCTTCCAGAATGTTGACCGGTGCCGGCAGAGCACCCGCGCGCAATACGATGGCGAGATCTTTAGCTTCATCCAGCGTGAAGTTGCCGGTAATACGCGCCTGACCGCCGGCAATCTTTTCTTGAATTACGGGCGCCGATGCAATTGTGTCATCCAGTACGATGGCCAGGCGCTTATTTACGTTCTCGCCGGTGATGCGTTCAAAAACCCGCGCCCCCTTTTTGTCAAAGTTAATGGACACATGGGGTATGTTGAACTGGTCAAAGTCGACGCGTGCATTGGTCAGATGAGCGCCGGTTAAAAGGGTTCGCTTTTTTAGGAGAAAAGGCACTTTTGAGGTTTTTCCAGTTTCAGAATCCTGGTCAACCCGATAAAGAACTTCTCTGCCCGCAGGAACATTTCCTTGCACAGCGGCATTGACACTCTGGGTGTCATCCACGAGTTTGAACTCCAAAAGAGCCGTTCTGCCGATCAAATCCTTGGCGCGATCCGTATCTTTGATTCCGGGCAACTGGATTAATATTCGTTTTTCGCCCTGGCGCCGGATATCGGGTTCGGACACACCAAACTGGTCGATGCGATTGCGGATTGTTTCCAGGGCCTGGTCGACTGCCAGCTTTTCAACCTGATCGGACTCTTCTCGGAGAAGCTCGATAATAAGGGTTGTGACGCCACTCTCTGTCTGCGAGGATCTTTTTAAAAAATCAAAATCCTCTTTTAAGAGTTCGTTAAATTTGTCGAGACTTTCCGGATTATGAACCGTTGCCGCAATTTTGGTTCCATTGATACGATCCAGGGAGACATTCCGAATCCGCTTTTTTTTGAGCTGCTCAAAGATTTCCTGGGAAATGCGTTCAACCTGGCCTTCAATGGCTTTTACGGTATCGACTTCCAAAACCAGGTGCATTCCGCCCTGAAGATCCAGTCCAAGGTTTACCTGTTTATACGGCCACAAACCCGGTTTAAATGTCGGCAGAACATGAATAATTGCCGCTACAATCACTGCAAAAACTAAAATCAGTTTCCATGAAAAGTTTTTCAATGGTGTGTTCCCTTTTCTTTAGCGCTATTTGACTGATCCGTTAGTTAACGGGATGCAACCTTTTCATTACGGTAGCGGAGCCCTTGAATGGTTTGCACCCTGATTTTATCTCCAAATAGACAAATGGTTGAGCGGTTAAACAGCCATTCCATCGAACCGTTTAACAGATCAACCATTCTACAAGCCATTTATCGAATTCGAATTGAATCGACTGTAGGTTTTTGGGTTACTTTTTTTCCGATTGAGGCTGGGAGGCCGGCTGAACCATACCCGCTACACTGGAGCGTCCAACTTTCACCCGGACCTTGTCTGCTATTTCTAAGGTTAACGTTGCATCGTCTAATCCGGTTATACGACCGTGCAATCCACCACTGGTGATAATGCGGTCGCCCTTTTTCAGGTTAGATACCATATTGCGCTGTTCTTTTTGTTTTTTTTGCTGGGGCCGGATCAGCAGGAAATAAAAAATCACGAACATCAAGATAATCGGGATAAATCCAGTAAATCCCCCCGTACCTTCTCCACCGCCTCCACCCAATGCATATGCGATATCAATCAAAATATTACCTCCTTATGTTCTTATGTTAGAATACATGAAATTCAGATTTTGCGCACATCGAATATTTAGAACTCTCAACACCTAATCTGGATAAACCGGAAGAAATTGCCACAAAGGCACCAAGACACAAAGCGAAACCTTTGGTTAATATTCATCTTTGCGTCTTTGTGTCTTGGTGGCGTAAATGTTTTGCCACAAAATGCAAAAAAATAATTTCTAAGGACCTAAACACGGTTTCGGATAAAAATGGCGCTCATATACAGCAATATATAAATGGTGTCAACATTGAACTTGCCACCGTTAAGATTCTTCAGTCGGTAAATGTAATTTTACTGTCGCCCGGCGCCATCGATTGGGCACCTTCAATTTCGACGCTGAGCGTGCGTCTTTCTTCCAGTTCAGCAATCTCTTTGCGTTTTTTATTTAAAAGATAGTCAGCCACATCCACCGGCACAACCCCCTTAACGGATGTGATTCCCGGCTTGAGGGTTTCAAGGCTGAGTTTTCTGAGAAATCCCACTGCCAGCGTTTCGGTGGAAGCTACCAATCCTTTACCCTGGCAATGCCGGCAGGGGTGATAACTGCCAAATTCAATCGAGGGTCGGATCCGCTGGCGCGACATTTCCAATAAACCGAATCGTGATATTTTCCCCACTTTTGTTTTGGCTTTGTCATCACCGGTACAGCTCCGCAGCCGGCGTTCAACTTCTGAACGATGTTTTGGCTCTTGCATGTCAATAAAATCGATGACAATCAGTCCTCCCAGGTCTCTTAGGCGAAGCTGACGGGCAATCTCTTCGGCTGCTTCGAGATCGGTTAGGAATGCCGTCTTTTCGATGGATCGTTCGTGGGTGGATTTGCCGGAGTTTACATCGATGGATACCATCGCTTCGGTTTGTTCAATGACAATGGAGCCTCCTGATTTTAAAATGACACGACTTTCAAATATCGACGCAATTTGGTTTTCGATCTCAAATTTGGTAAAAATCGGTTTGGCGCCCTTATATAACCTGACGATTTTGTGATGCTTGCGGGAAATAATTTTGATAAACTTTCTTACCTCCTGGTATACGGAAGGATTATCGATGAGAATCTCGTTGACTTCGGGCGTAAAATAATCCCGGATCGACCGTAAAACGAGGTCTCTTTCCCGGTAAAGCAGCGCTGGAGCCTGTTCCTTCACTACGCTTTGTTTGATCGTTTTCCACAGTCGCAGAAGGTATCTTAAATCGCGTGATAAGAGGGTTTTGGTGCTGTCAATACCGACTGTTCGGACGATTAAACCGAATCCCTCCGGAGGCTTTAATTTGCCCATTAAATCTTTGAGTCGATTGCGTTCTTCTTCGTCCTCAATCTTGCGGGAAATTCCCAGTTTATCGCTTCCCGGCATGAGAACAAGGTGCCTGCCCGCCAGTGAAATGTAGGTTGTCAGCATGGCACCTTTTTTCATAAACGGCTCTTTGGTGACCTGCACCATGATTTCCTGCCCGCGCTTGACGATCTTATCGATTGAATGATCTCCACTTTCGCTGTCCTGAAAATAATCGCTGTGAATTTCAGGTCTTTGCAAAAACCCGTGTCGTTCGGCACCGTAGTCGACAAAAACCGCCTGGAGGCTTGGCTCGATTCGCGAGATGACGCCCTTATAGATATTTCCTTGGGTTATTTCGCGGGCAGCACTTTCAATATAAAATTCTTCCAGCTTGTTCGCTTTTACCGTGGCGACCCGACACTCTTCCGGGTCAATGGCGTTTATAAGAATTTTTATACTCATGAAGATATACCTTTTAACATCTACTACCGACCTAAAAAATAAAATTTCCCCGGGGCCTCATAAATTTGAGTATGAGATGGAATAATGGAATGATGGAATATTGTTTTTTAAAATAAGGATGCAATCTATTTTTTTATTTTGGCTATAGATGAATTTAGCCATCAAACCATTATCCCAGTATCCCAAACCCATTATTCCATATCTCCAGAATTCCAACTTTCCAATAGGGGCGGAGTCTCTAACTTTTGTATTTGCCTGAATATGCAATTGTGAATAACAAGTCAAACGATTTCTCAGCTCAAAATCAACGGCTGTTAAGTCACTGGGCTCACAAATAAGCTATGGGGCGTTAGATAACGAGGACGACGACGCGTACGAAGCGGAGGAACGTTGCCTAACCTCGTATTCGTCCTCGTGCACCTCCTCGTCCTCGATATTGGCATTTTTGAGAGACTAGATTGCGTGTCGGCTACCCGCCAGCGGGGAGTTGACTGACAGTCTTGTTATTGTTATCATTTTGTGGCATGGAAAAATAGGCGTAAATTTTTCCCTGAGGTTCGGAAATGAACTTCGGGGAAGTTTTATTTAATGAACCCGCAATAAGGCAGGTAGCAGTGATGGACGCGAAATACGACCCAAAAAAAATTGAGCCTAAATGGCAGGCTTACTGGGAGTCAAACAAACTGTTCAAGGTTCGGGAAGATCTGACTAAAGAAAAATATTATCTCCTGGAGATGTTTCCGTATCCTTCCGGCAACATCCATATCGGGCATGTGCGAAACTATACCATCGGCGATGTTGTTGCCAGATACAAGCGTATGCGCGGATTCAATGTGTTGCACCCCATGGGCTGGGATGCTTTTGGTATGCCGGCAGAAAACGCGGCCATTGCAAACAACACCCATCCGGCCAAGTGGACCTATGCCAACATTGATGCCATGCGTTCCCAGCTGAAACAATTGGGTTTTTCCTACGACTGGGAAAGAGAAATTGCAACCTGCAAACCGGAATACTATCGATGGGAACAGTGGCTTTTTCTGAAGATGTACGAAAAAGAGATGGCCTATCGAAAGGAATCTTTTGTCAACTGGTGTGAAGCCTGCCAGACTGTTTTGGCGAATGAGCAGGTCGAAGCCGGTTTATGTTGGCGCTGCGGCCAACAGGTTCGCCAACAAAAATTGTGGCAATGGTTTTTCCGCATAACCGATTATTCGGATGACTTGCTGGCCTATTCCGACAACCTGCCCGGCTGGCCTGAAAAAGTTACCACCATGCAGAAAAACTGGATCGGTAAAAGCTTCGGCGCTGAAATTCGCTTTGCCGTCGAAAAGCGGGATGAAGTTATTCCGGTGTTTACGACCCGCCATGATACGGTTTTCGGTGCGACCTTTATGTGCCTGGCGCCGGAGCATCCGTTGACCATTCAACTGTCCAGGGGGACTTCCCAGGAAGCGGCGATTGCAGAATTTGTCGAACGGATGTCGATGCAGGATCGTTCGGACAAGGCTTTAGAAGAATATGAAAAAGAAGGCGTGTTTCTGGGTGTGCATTGCATTAACCCTTTAAGCGGCAGACGCATGCCGATTTATACGGCTAACTTTGCATTAATGGGATACGGGACCGGTGCTGTAATGGCCGTACCGGCGCATGATCAACGCGATTTTGATTTCGCCAAAAAATACGGTTTAGACATCATTGTCGTGGTAAAGCCCGCTGATGAAGATCTAAATGCCGAAATCCTATCGGAAGCTTATGTGGGTCAAGGTATTATGGTTAATTCCGGTGAATTTAATTCAATGGATAACAAAAAGGCGATGGAGTGTATTGCGGATTTTCTGGAAGCAAACAATCTGGGGAAAAGAGCGATCAGCTTCCGATTGCGGGATTGGGGTATTTCACGGCAACGCTATTGGGGAGCTCCGATTCCCATAATCCATTGCGATAATTGCGGCGTGGTGCCGGTACCGGAAAAAGATCTTCCGGTCGTCCTGCCGGAAGATGCAGAAATGCTTGAAGGTGGGAATTCACCCCTGCCTCAGCTGGATTCCTTTTTAAAAACCGATTGTCCGAAATGCGGCAATCCGGGTGCCCGTCGAGAAACGGATACCATGGATACTTTTGTTGAATCATCCTGGTATTTTGATAGATACTGCAGCCCGCATTTCCATACCGGCATGTTTGACTCCGCGGCGGTAGATTATTGGATGCCGGTTGATCAGTATATCGGCGGCGTTGAGCATGCCATCTTGCATCTGCTCTATTCCAGGTATTATACCCGGGTATTAAATGACCTGGGTTTGGTCAAATTCAAAGAACCGTTTACGCGGTTGTTGACCCAGGGGATGGTCTGCAAAGAAACCGTTTCCTGCGCCAGGCACGACTATCTGTTGCCTGAAGAGGTGAAAGTCGTCGACGGAGACTATTTTTGCAAACATTGTGATAATCCGGCAACATTGGGTCGGGTTGAAAAGATGTCCAAATCGAAAAAGAATGTCATTGACCCCAATATTCTATTGGAAAAATACGGTGCCGATACAACACGGTTTTTTTGCCTATTTGCGGCACCGCCCGAACGAGATCTTGAATGGAGTGAGCAGGGAGTTGAAGGGGGTCATCGTTTTTTAAACCGAGTATGGCGGCTGGCGACAGAAAGGATGGATCAAATAAAAGATGTCTCTGCGTTTGACGGCAGCCCCGCCACATTGGAGGGCGCCATACGGGAGCTTTATAAAAAAACGCATCAAACCATAATGAAAGTTACGCGCGATATTGAGGAACGGTACCATTTTAATACCGCCATCAGCGCTATTATGGAGCTTTTTAATACGATGTCCGGCATAGAGGGGGCTAATAACAATGCGGAGCAGGATCGTGTGATGCGGTTTGCCATGGAATCGCTTACGCTTTTGTTGGCACCGATCGTGCCCCATTTTGCCGAAGAATTGTGGGAGACGCTGGGCAATACCTCCAGCGTTCTGCTATCAAAGTGGCCGTCGTTTCTGGAAGAGGCCTTGGAAAAGGATGAACTTGTAATAGTTGTACAGGTCAACGGCAAATTGAGAGGCAAATTCTCTGTGGCTACCGATGCCGCAGAAGAAACCATCAAACAGATGGCCCTTGACGATGAGCGCGTAAAGAAATTTACCAACGCTAAAGAGATAAAAAAGGTTATTTATGTGAAGGGTAAACTGGTCAATATCGTTGTCTGAGGTTCAGGGTTTTGTGTTCAGATGTCAGAAAACAGATGACGGAAGACAGAAAACAGAAGTCAGATAGTGTGCTCCATCCTCCAATTTTTATCATCTGTCTTCTGTCGTCTGACCTCTGTCCTCTGAAGACCGACACCAGGGAGATGGGTTTGAAAAAAATCAAAATCACCGCAATAATGATTTTATTTGCAGTATTATGTTCTGCCTGCGGGTACCGGTTTTCGGAAGAGGGCGGATTCCCGGGCGATACCGATCGTCTTTTCGTTAAAGTCTTAGAAAACCGGACACAGGAGACCGGGGTTGAAAATATAGTTACAGCTGCGCTTCTATCTGAGTTCACGTTGCGCAAAATCGATAATCTGGCAAGCGGCATTGATAATGCCGATGTTGTCTTAAGTGGCGTGGTTGAAGAGGTCGCCATCAGAACCATTTCCACCAGGAAAAGAGATACGGCCGGTGAAAGGCGTGTTACGGTTTCAGTTGCTTTGAAATTAACGAAACCGGACGGCAACGTTGTTTGGGCAACCAAACACCTTTCTGACGATGAAGGGTATAGCGTCGATGCCAACAATGAGCGCACGGACCAAAACAGGCGAGATGCAATTCGAGTGCTGTCGCGACGAATTGCAGAAAAAGTCGTTAATCGGTTGAGTGATGATTTTTAAAAGCAGATCATGGGTAAGCGGCAACATGTAAAAACGGAATGATCCCGGGGAATTGGGGAAGAAAAGATCAGGTATACCTT
>JAUVTR010000236.1 GCA_030601425.1 Desulfobacterales bacterium | reverse complement strand
ATTCGTTTCTTCTTCGATATTCTGCTGCCGCTGTCCCGGACCAATATAGCGGCGCTTTGTGTGATCCTTTTTATTTATGGCTGGAATCAATATCTCTGGCCGCTTTTGATCACCACGGAAAAGAACATGACCACGATTGTTATGGGCATTCAGGCCATGCTCTATGTGCCTGATGCTGTCAACGAGTGGAATATCACGATGGCGACTGCAATTCTTGCGATGTTGCCACCGGTGGTTGTCATCCTGGTACTGCAGCGACAGTTTGTTAAAGGCTTAATCGAAACAGAGAAATAGGAGCGTTTCTATGGCTAATGTAACTTTAAAGGATGTCTATAAATCATTCGGAAAAAATGAGGTCATTCACGGAATCAATTGTGAAATTAAAGCCGGTGAGTTTGTGGCAATTTTGGGACCCTCTGGTTGCGGTAAATCCACGGCCCTGCGCATGATTGCCGGCCTTGAGATTATTACCAAAGGTGAGATTAGCATTGATGGAAAAATCGTCAATGAATTGGAGCCGGCGGACCGTGATATTGCCATGGTTTTCCAGAACTATGCCCTGTACCCGCATATGACCGTCTTTAAAAACATGGCGTACGGCCTCAAGATCCGCAGGATGCCCAAGAACGAAATCAAGAAAAGAGTGCATAATGCGGCCGAAATTCTTGAACTTACCGAATTTCTGGATCGCAAGCCCCAACAGCTCTCAGGCGGTCAGCGCCAGCGGGTTGCCATGGGTCGGTGCATTGTGCGCGAACCCAAAGTATTTCTCTTTGACGAACCGCTGAGCAATCTGGATGCCAAACTGCGTGTTCAGATGCGGCTTGAACTCAGGAATCTTCATGAAAACCTGGGAATCACCAGCGTCTATGTCACCCACGACCAGGTTGAGGCCATGACCCTCGGCGATCGGTTGATCATTTTGGAAGACGGTTATGTGGAGCAGATCGGCTCTCCGCTGGAAGTATATGAGCGGCCGGCTACCCGGTTTGTTGCGGGATTTATCGGTTCCCCGTCCATGAATTTTTTCAATGTTCGCCTCAGTACCGACGGTCGTCTGGTTGAACTTTCTGGTTCTGATAGTTTACCTCTTCAAAACGGCGCCGTACCTGGTTATGGGGGGCAGGAAGTCAGTTTAGGAATTCGGCCCGAACACTTTAAGATCGTTGAAGATGGCGACGGTGTCATCCAAATAAAAGTGGATCATGTGGAAACACTTGGCGCCGACACGCTGGTTCACGGGCATGCGGGAGAAGATAATACGTTTTTAACCGTTCGTCTTCCTGATATACATCATTTCCAAAAAGGTAAGGTATTACAACTTGCTGTCCCACCTGAAAAACTTCATCTGTTTGATAAGGAAACCGGGAAGCGAATTGAGAACTAATAAAATAAGGGTTCTTGTAAAAGATCTTTGGCCGACGAATCGATTAAAAAAGAAAGCCTGTCGCATTCATTCCAGCACGGTTATCATCCCACTAAAATAATATACTTATCTCAAAGAGGGCGAGTGATGAAAAATGTAAATTAAACTATTGAGTTTAACGCTAAACTGACCCAGAGCCTGTGAATTTAAACGAGGCGTATTAAAGTGGAGGAGACAACAATATGACGCCAGTCGCATTCCTTTATCTATCACAACAGGAAGTAATCGACGCCGGATTTACATTGAAGGAAGCAATTGACATTGTTGAGGACGTTTTTAAGGAACATGGATTAAAAAAGTTTGAGAATCCACCGAAACCGGGCGTCCATCCGCGAGACGATGCCTTTATCCATGCAATGCCGGGATATTTACCGCGCAAAGGCGCGGTTGGGCTCAAGTGGGTGAGCGGCTATCCGAGCAATCCGCAGCATGGATTGCCGCTCATCATGGGCCTGATTGTGCTCAACGATGTGAATACGGGGCAACCGATAGCAGTGATGGACGGTGCCTACATCACGGCCCTACGAACCGCAGCCGCCTCAGGTGTTGCGGCCAAATATCTGGCCAATCAGAACGCTAAAGTAATTGGCATAGTCGGCGCCGGCGTCCAGGGGCGTTACAACCTGCTTGCCCTGAATGAGGCATTGCCCGGAATCCAGGTAGCCAGAGTTTTCGACACCAACGAAAGTGCTTTGCAGCAATTCGTAGAGTCCATGAGCAAGATTGTCCCATTTCCGGTGGAGGCCGCTCAGACTGCCGCTGAGGTCATCCAGGGTGCTGACATCGTAGTAACCGCCACCGGGAAACTTGACAAGCCGGTCTTCAAAGAGAAATGGGTCACAGAAGGCGCCCTGGTCTTGCCGGTCCACACTGCCGGTTGGGAACCCCGGACGCTTCACCAAGTCGACAAGTTCATCGTCGATGATTGGCAGCAATTCAGCCGGACTTTAGGTCAGCCCGGCGGGTTTTACATGCCGCTGCCTGATCTATACGCAGAGCTGGGCGAAATTGTGACCCACAAAAAACCGGGGCGTGAAAGTAAATCGGAGCGAATCATTAATTTTAACTTCGGCATCGCCATTCATGATGTCGCGGTGGCTTCAGTTGTTTTTGCCCGCGCCAAAGAAAAAGGAATCGGTACCAAACTTAACTTGACGGATGGAGAGCTGCCGCTCTCACCATGAACCTTCAGACGCTTAGAGGGTTATTTATATCTCATACCAACAGGGAAAAACATATTTGAAACCGTCACGTTTTACTGAAACAGCTTAATTTTATGTATCGGAGATGAATCATGATTTTGCAGGGCGGGCCGAATATCTATGGCTTTGCGATCGGCATTCTGAGCCTCGATTCAAATTTCGCCAAGGTCCCGGGGCACATTAAGAACGCCACCACCTTCGATTTCCCGGTGACCTATAAGATCATTAAGGATGCCCGGATACCGGAGCTCATGGGACAACCGGATCGAACTCTCCTGGAACCCTTTATCGAAGCGGCGCGAGAATTGATACGCGACGAGGGGGTTCGCGCAATTACCGGAAGCTGTGGCTTCCTGGCCGTGTTCCAGAAAGAGATAGCGGACGCGGTGGATGTACCTGTCTTTATATCGAGCCTCATCCAGGTGCCGATCGTGTACCACATGCTGCGAAGCGACCAAAAAGTGGGGGTTATGGTGGCCACTAAAAGCGGGTTGACGCCAGAACACCTGAGTGCAGTGGGGGCTGATCATGTGCCGCTATGTATCGCCGGAATGGATGGACAAAAGGAATTTTGCGAAGTCATTATGGAGCAAAATAAGCAGCAACTTGACATCACCAAGCTCGAAGGAGAGATCACCTCTGTCGCTGAGTCCATGGTGCGAGAAAATCCGGAGGTGGGTGCTATCGTATTGGAGTGTACCGATATGCCGCCCTTTGCCCACCTTATCCAAAAGGCGGTAAACCTTCCGGTGTTCGATCTTATTACATTGACGAACATGGTCTATAATGCCGTGGTGAGAAAAAGGTATCAGGGCATCATGCCACTTTAAGAAAGCGAGTGCATCGAACCCGATTGCCTGAATTGTATAAGATATAAAAAGCCGTTTGTATGGAACCTGAGAGATCTATCCAAAAATTCCAGGGGTTCATTTTTGATCTGGATGGCACGGTGTATCTTGGAGAAAAACTTATCTCCGGGGCAGACGACACTATTTTGACCTTAAGGAATATGGGCAAAAAGGTTGTTTTCCTGTCGAACAAACCGCTTTACACAAGAGAAGATTATGCCCGCAAGTTAACCAATATGGGAGTGCGGGTTTGCCTTGATGGCGTTTCCCCTGAATCCGACCGGATGGTGGAAGAATTAAACACCATAAAAGCAAAGATATTTGAAGCAGAGATCCACAGGCTTAAAACAGACGGATTAAACGAGTCACTGCATATACAATGGCTGCATGTGGAAGATCGCTTTACCCCAATGGGAGTAAAGATGATCGGCGCCTTCTGTCATACGATCAAAAACATGGAGTTTATCGATCCTAAAAAATACATCGCCGGGTTTCAAGTCATCCCTAATGAAATTCCCGGTTTTGGTCCTATCGCTTTTAACGAAGTAAAGATCTCCATGCGGGTTCCTGTTTTTATGGAAGAAGAAATCAAAGAAGAAAAAGCAGCGGCCCTTAATACGTTTCTTCCCGAAGCCACCAACAGGCTTGGCGGATTTTCCGACGCCTGCCATAGACTGGCTGCCGCTACCACTTTAGCTATTGGCAAGGAAGATGAACTCATCGAAGAAATGGAAAAAATTATTAGCGTATAAAAATAAGTGTCTGTCTGAGAAAAACACTGCAAATTAAGAAAGGAGGAGGTAATGGCTAAAGGCTCGGGTTATGGAAAAACGATTCTAATAGGAGACCAGTTCGTGCTGCATGACGTCCCGGCGATTGTTGCAGCACTTGCTTTTGAAACCGTGGCAACGGTGGAAAAGATCAAAGGAGAGGGGTGGATTTTAGAGGACAACCGCAATGAGGTTCCAGGATACAAGGAAAAGAAAAAAGAGCAGCAGGTAGACTCCATCAACAGAATTCTTGAAGTGATGAAAATTGATATCAAAAAGACCCCGATTAAAATTACCTATGGGGGAAGTCTTTTAGCCGGCAGCGGAGTCGGAGCCAGTGCGGCCAGCTGTGTTTCGCTTGCCAGAGCATTGAATGCAGAGTTTGAGCTGGATCTTTCCATCGAAGAAATCAACCAGGTAGGCTGGGAGGGTGAATTTGCCTACCACGGTACACCAAGCGGAGTTGACAATACTGCCTCTTCCTATGGTGGCATATTATTTTACCAGGTGCAAAATGAGAAAAAAAGTTTTGAAAGGATACAGGTCAAAACACCAATTAATGTGGTTCTTGCCAACAGTGGCGTTACCTCCGACACATCAACTTTGGATGCATTCACCACGCAGTTAAGGGAAAAGGATCCGGACTTGTTTATAAAACGCCTCAAAGCGATTAAGGAACAGTCTTTTGAAATGAAAAAAGCGCTGGAAGAAGGCGAGCTGGAGAAAGCAGGCTCGATCATGACGGAAAACCACAAAATTCTGATCGATATGGGGCTTTCGCATGAAACCCTGGTTTACTTATGCAACCTGGCCCTTGAAAAGGGCGCCTTGGGTGCGAAAGTCACAGGAGGCGGCAGAGGCGGTTATATGGTTGCATTAACTCCTGATAAGGAGCTTCAGGAGGTCGTGGCATCAGCTATGGAGAAGGAGGGGTACAAGGTCATCCGGGCAACTATCGGTGAGAATTAGAGGGTTAACGATCAATTTGACAGACTCATAATATTACAGAAATGAATCTACCGAGCTGAATTTGAGCTATGTCACAACCCAAATGCTTCATCTAAGAAGAATAAGCAACACGTCAACATAGCGGACAGTCTGATGGGGCACCTGGTATTCATATATGGGACCCTTAAAAAGGGATTTCCGAATCACGATCAATATATGGGCTCCGCTCAACTCCTTGGTCAATATCATACAGTTGAGAAGTATCCACTGGTTCTTTGCGATGAGCGGTATGTACCGTGTATGATTCATAGCCCCGGACAGGGGTATCACGTTGAAGGGGAACTCTTTGAAGTTGACGATGACTGTTTAAAGCGGATGGACGCACTTGAGCGCACACAGGAACCCGATGGCTACAGACGACACGCTATTCCTGTCAGATCCAGTGAGGAGATAAACCAGGATATGAAAGAGGCACTGGCGTATCTTGTTCCGCCTGAAAATGT
>JAUVTR010000047.1 GCA_030601425.1 Desulfobacterales bacterium | reverse complement strand
GCATGCGCAATCGACTTACCCGAACGGTCGTATTTATCATGGGAAAAGCAAAATCACCTCAGTCACTCGCCAAGCTCCTCACATATATCCTGGGTAAACGTCCGGGTGAATTCGGGTTGGTCACCGATACGAATGGATTTGTTAAAATCAAGGATTTATTAAAGGCGATCACCGAAGAAGAAGGTTGGAAATATGTGCGCCGGTCTCACCTGGACGAAATTCTATACAGCTTGCCGGATCCCTCTTTTGAAATATTGGACAAACAAATTCGTGCAAAGTGCCGGGATCAATTATCGCTGCCCAAACCGGTTCGGGAGCTTCCCAAGCTTTTATTCACGAGTATTCGCAAACGCGCTTATCGGTCTGTTTTGGATAAGGGCATTTTCCCCACAGGGTATCATCAGGTTGTATTGTCCTCCAATCGAGAACTGGCCGTGAGGATCGGAAAACGAACCGACCACGACCCTGTCATGCTCACCGTTCAGGTACAAAAATCTGTCGAAAAAGGTGTCATGTTTTATCAAACCAGCGAGTCGCTTTACCTGGCCGAATCCATACCGACAAGTTGTTTTAGCGGACCGCCGTTACCAAAAGAAAGGCCTGAAACAAAAAAGCCGGACAACGCAGATGAAGCCAGCCAGCCCAAAATGGCGGGCAGTTATTCGGTTAATCTGGGTGATACCGTACGCAGCCAGCCGGCCGGCCATAAATCGCAACAGCGGCAAATGGATTGGAAGGACAACAAAAAGCGGATAAAAAAACAAAAACGAAAACGTGAACGTCCGCCGTGGAGGAGATAAAAAGGCGCCTTCGGCGCCTTTTTATATTTATTATTTGTTATGGGTTATTTGAACTTTGCTTCGCAGATCAAAATAACATAATTTATTCGTTCTCGATCCGATTAATCCTGCCTGCCTCGCCGAAGCTTTAGCGAAGGCGGGTTAATCCTGTCAAAGAATTAAAAAGTCCCTATCCAATAGATCAAAAAAGAAATTGACAACAGCCGGCAAAGTTGTTACCAAGCTTTTCCGATCACCGATAAAACCGGGCCGTTAGCTCAACTAGGCAGAGCACCTGACTCTTAATCAGTAGGTTGAAGGTTCGATTCCTTCACGGCCCACCAAAATAAAAAAAGCTTTCAGGAACTAATACCTGAAAGCTTTTTTTAGACCAAACAGAATCCTAAAAGGGTCCCCACCAGTCCCACCAATACATCCGCTGTATCCGGTGTTCGATTAGGCATGAAAAACTGTACCCCCTCGATAATAAATGGATGTATCAGTATCAGACCCAAATAGGGATATTTAAAGCGTTTAACCGTTGGATATGACAGCGCCATCATCATACCCAGTATAAAATGCTGTAAGGTTGCCTCGTCTATCATGGCAGCAGTTTCCTCCGTAAATTAAAGACCGTAAATAAGCAATTAATATCAAAATCGCAAAAAATACAAGGATAAAATTTCAATTTATTTGTATTTGATCTTGACAGTTTATTTTTGACAATGTTATGAAAAGCGGTTTTAGTTCGAAAATCAATTATTGGCTTCATATATCCTTGCTCTGGACTATAACAGGGCTTTATCAGCCAAAAGGAGGAATTATGCGTCGCTACGAAACAATTATCATTCTAGATCCGGATCTATCTGCTGAGAAACGAGAACCGGTTTTAAAAAGAGTTCAAGATGTAATTGAGCAACAGGGCGGTTATTTGGCGTTGATAGATGATTGGGGCTCCCGAAAACTCGCCTATGAAATTAAAAAGAAAGAACGCGGCTATTACGTTCGATTCGACTTCTGCGGAACTGCGGCATTGGTCGATGAAATAGAACGTTTTTTTCGAATTGATGATCGTGTTCTGAAATTTATGACGGTGTTACTTGATAAAATCGTTGATATTGAAAAAATCAAAGAAGAAGTTGCCGCAGCTAAAATAAAAGCGGATGTGCCTGAAGCACAGGTGGAGCCATCCAAAGCAGAAACACCTGAAGCACAGGCGAAGCCCGCCGAAATAGAGACCCCTGAAGAGCAGACGAAACCTTCTGAATTAGAGACCCCTGAACAACAGGTGGAGTCATCCGAAGCAGAAACACCTGAAGCACAGGCGAAGCCACCCGAAATAGAGACCCCCGAAGAGCAGACGAAACCTTCTGAATTAAAGACGCCGGAACAACAGGCTGAACTTTCCGAAACACAGACTCCTGAACCCGAGGGAAACGAAGCCGATACAATCCCAACAGAAACCGAGGAGGAAACAAAATAAAATGGCTGCCAATGCCCATCATTCAGATAGAAAACCAAAACGAAAAAAACGGATTTATCATCGGCGTAAAGTTTGCCGGTTTTGTGCTGATACGAGTCTGGCAATTAATTACAAGGACCCTAAAGCACTAAAATACTTTCTTACCGAACGCGGAAAAATTATTCCCAGACGAATATCAGGCAGTTGTGCAAAGCATCAGCGTGCCTTAACCCATGCAATCAAGCGTGCACGCACGATTGCTTTGCTGCCTTATGTAGGATCCGTTGAATTATATTGATCTCAGCATTGCCAGGGGAAGGATATTCCTCAACCACTCGGGATAAGTTGGGGAGATGCTAAAAAATATTGCAAATGGCGTTTTGATCACCAGCCTGATATTTGCTGTTTCTATTTTGATCCCTATATTTGGATTTTTCTGCAGCCTGTTTATCCCCTTGCCGACTCTTTACTATCGCATCAAGCTTGGCAGGACAACCAGTGTCATTATCCCGGTCTTAGGATTCCTAATCATGGTTGTCGTGCTGAGCAGCTTTACGATTGATGTTATGTTCTTTGCAGAGCTACTGATAGTCGGCTTTATTTTAGGGGAACTGCTGGAGTCTCGATTTCCGATTGATAAAACCATGCTGTATTCGTGCGGTGTGGTTCTAATTAGCGGGATTGTCAGCCTGTTTGTTTATAGCACTGCATCCGGCAACGATCTGATCAGCATTTTATCTCAATACGTGGCCAAAAATATTGAGCTCAGCCTGGCACTGTATCAAAGCCTGGGGATGTCTGAAGAAAACCTCCTTCTGATTCAAGACTCATTGGGCAAAATCCAGTATATTCTGGTAAGTATTATTCCGGGTTTAACAATTACCTCGACGTTGCTGGTTATCTGGATCAATATCCTGCTATCGAAGGCGCTGCTTAAAGGCAGGTTTCAGTTTCATCCGGATTATGAAAAATTGAATCAATGGCAGGCACCTGATTACCTTGTTTGGGCTGTAATTGGTTGTGGTTTATTGATGCTGTTCCCTGCCAGTGTCACTAAATTGATCGGCTTAAATGTATTGTTGATTTTGATGACGATCTACTTTTTTCAGGGTATGGCCATCGTATCGTTTTTCTTTGAAAAAAAACAGGTTCCGCGATTATTTAAAATTCTACTATACACGCTAATCGCCTTGCAACAATTAGTGTTGATAGCTGTGATTGGAATTGGACTTTTCGATATGTGGTTTAATTTTCGGAAACTAGAAAAAATAAAAGCTTAATTTTATAGATACAAATACGTGTAAAAAATTAGAATTCGATCCGGAAGCGGAGGTTAAAATATGAAAATCATATTAAAAGAAACAATTGACTCCCTTGGTATCATCGGCAGTGAAGTAACTGTATCGGATGGTTACGCCCGCAACTACCTCTTACCCCAAAATAAGGCCGTTCAGGCAACGCCCCAAAATCGAAAAATGCTGGGACAGGAAAGCGCTAAATTCGAACTCCAGATTGCCAAGGAACGAAAATTAGCGGAAGAAATGGCTCAAAAACTTGAAGGCGTGGCCTGTACGATTGCTGCCAAAGTAAGCGAAGAAGATCATCTTTATGGGTCCGTCTCGGTACGTGACATCGTTGATGCCCTCGCCGGTCAGGATATCGTGGTTGAAAAACGAATGGTACTGCTTAAAGAACCCATCAAAGCTATCGGATCGTATAAAGTCCCAATTCGCGTTTATAAGGATGTCGAACCCGAAATAGCTGTCGAAATTGTACCGGAGTAATTTGTAATTTACAATTGATTCAAGAGGGTGTATTTTAGGAGCAACCGATGAATGGATAATACCATCGCGGAGATGGTTTATAGCGGAATAAGTTTGCTCAGCCCGTTTCCAACCCTGTTCGACGATCAAAACAAATGGCAAATCAACAGTTACAAAACCAAAAAGATCCTTCTCTTTACCATCTGCCGCCGCAAAGCATCGAGGCGGAGGAATCCCTTCTTAGCGCTATGCTGGTCGACAACAACACCTTGCTCGATGTTGTTGAGATTCTCTCAGCCGATGATTTCTACCGCACCGCACATCAGAAAATCTTTGCCGCCATCATCGATTTATTTGATAACGGTGAACCCGTTGATTTGGTGACTTTGGCCAACAATCTAAAAGAAGGAGGCCAGCTCAAAGCAGTTGGTGGGGCAACCTATTTGGCTCGACTTGTGGACGCAGTACCGTTAGCCGTCAATGCTCAGCATTATGCTAAAATTATCGCCGACAAATCATCTTTAAGACGCTTAATCGAGAAAACCAATGCTATCGCCAAACGGTGCTATGATGACCGCGGCAATGTAGACGATATCATTGACTTTGCAGAGACTTCCGTCTTTGAGATTTCAGAAAGAAAAACGAGCCAGTCATTTTATCCGATCAGTCGACTCATCATTGGCAATATTGAAACACTGGAAGAGAATCAAGGGAATAAGAGTCTGGTAACCGGTGTCCCGATGGGTTTTGGGCAACTGGACAACCTGACCTCCGGATTGCAAAAATCTGACCTGATTATCCTGGCAGCCCGCCCAAGCATGGGCAAAACATCATTGGCATTGAATATTGCCAGAAACGCAGCTGTTGATACAAATATCCCTGTGGCCATATTTTCTCTGGAGATGTCAAAGGAGCAGTTGTCCCTGAGGATGCTCTGTGCAGAGGCCCGGCTGGATTCATCCCGCTTGAGAGGCGGATTTTTCAGCATGGATGACTGGCATCGGCTCACGGATGCCGCCGGTATCTTATCCGAATCCCCGATCTATATTGATGATTCTCCCAGTCTATCAGCAATGGAGATACGGGCGAAAGCGCGACGGCTTAAAATGGACAAAAATATTGGGCTCGTCATCATCGATTACCTGCAATTACTGAAATCACGGGGCGGTGCAGAACGAAGGGATCTTGAAATATCGGATATGTCGCGTTCATTGAAGGCCTTAGCTAAAGAGCTTGAGATACCGGTTTTAGCCATTTCTCAGCTCAACCGAATGCTCGAACAGCGCAACGATAAGCGTCCGAGACTATCTGATTTGAGGGAATCCGGCGCCCTTGAACAGGATGCCGATGTGGTGGCTTTTATATACCGAGATGAAATATATAATCAGGATGAGAATAATCCCCAAAAAGGAATGGCAGAGATTATACTGGCCAAACAACGCAACGGTCCCACCGGAAGAGTCAAGCTTACTTTTCTTGATGCTTACACCCGTTTTGAAAATTTGGCACCCGAAGAAATGGCGGACAATTTATAGGTGTCAGGTGTCGGATAACAGATGACAGAAGTCAGATGACAGAAAACAGAAAAAAGTCTTCCAATTGTCTTCCGTCATCTGTTTTCTGTGTTCTGTCCTCTGTATCTTCCAATCACCGTAGACTTGCAACTGACACTGAAATGGCTTATTATCTGGCTTGGATAATACTCTGAGCGACAGATTGACCAGCCCGCTAAACGTCTCGGACGTCTCGGGATTTCTATAACATATTGAAAGCATGTAGCGTTTAACGACACTGGTTTTATGCCGCCTACATTCCAATTATGAGCGAAGCGAACTAAGTTCAATCAGTATGAAAAGGCTTTTTGGAAATACCGCCGGTCTCAAGACGAATCAAATCCGACGACTTGAGAATCTTTATCGCCGACGCATTCAACCCAAATTTTTAATCAGCTATGAGCTGACACGCGATCTGAGTCAGCTATCGCATGAAATCCGCCGTCAAATTGGTCTGCTGGTCAATCGTCAGGGTAAAGTGGCGTTTGTAATTGTTGGTGACAACCGAAAAATTATTATTCCTCGAATCAGAGAATATCGTGCCGCACCAGGTCGCTTGACAGGGTTGCGCTGTATTCACACGCATTTGACCAATGAACCTCTGACGACTGACGATCTTACCGACTTGGCCCTATTGAGGCTTGACATGATGGCCGCCGTCGTAAATGGTGAAGAGGGCCTGCCCAAAAAGGTTTATGTGGGGCACATACTGCCGAAAACATCTGATGGCGATCCTTATCAGATCCTGCCTCCCCTTCTTCCATCTCAACTGGATATTGACTGCCTGGCAGTGATTCAAGCGTTAGAAGCCGAACTTGCACGCGCGACCAAAGAGTACACAGCAGATTCCGGTAAGGAAAGAGCATTGCTTGTCGGTATATCTTCAAATTCAAAGCAAAACGTCATCGAACCCCTATCGGAGTTGAAATCACTGGCAAAATCCAGTGGTATCGACGTCGTGAGTACCGTCTTGCAGCAACGCAACCGCAATAAGGTCAGGTTCTTAATCGGTCCCGGAAAACTGCAAGAATTGGCCATCCTGGCTTTGCAGGAGGCGGCAACCGTTATCATATTTGACCAGGAATTAAATCCTTCTCAGATACGCTCCATCACCGATAAAATAGAGCTGAAGGTCATCGATCGTACACAACTGATTTTGGATATTTTTGCACAGCGCGCCCAAACACGTGAAGGCAAATTACAGGTCGAGCTGGCTCAATTGAAGTACTTGCTGCCACGTTTGATTCTTAAAAACACGGCCATGTCACGTTTAACCGGCGGAATTGGAGGACGCGGCCCGGGCGAAACCAAACTGGAAATCAATCGACGGCGGGCTCGAGACCGCATTGCACGGCTTGAAAAAGAGTTATTGGCAGTGCGCAAACACCGTAAGCAACAAAGGGCAAAACGACAGAAAAAGGGGCTGTCTGTCATTTCTATAATTGGCTATACCAATGCCGGCAAATCCACATTGCTGAACACGCTGACAAAAAGCGATGTTCTGGTAGAAAGCCGGTTATTTGCAACCTTGGACCCTTCCAGCCGTCGGCTAAAATTTCCCAGAGATACCGAGGTCATCATCACCGATACGGTCGGATTTATCAAGGATCTCCCCAAAGATCTATTGGTGGCTTTTCGAGCAACCCTTGAGGAATTAGAAAATGCGGACCTTTTACTCCATGTTGTCGATATCAGCAATCCGCAATACCACGCTCAAATCGAATCGGTTGAAGGAATTCTTTCCGATCTTAATTTAGAGCACACAGCTTCTATTCGAGTGCTGAACAAAATGGATCTTGTGAACCCGGCAGCCATTCAAGCAATTAGCCGCACACTCAGGGGAACTGCCGTCTCGGCAAAAAAAGAATCGACCCTGCTGCCCCTAATCGATCAGATGCAAACGGCCATAGAGAGCGTCCGTCGCCCATAGACTAGAAGTTATCTCAAAATTAGCAGTGCATCTTCGAAGACAGAGAAAAAAGGTAATCCTTATGGACCTTGAACATGCCAAAAGAGTCGGAATAGCAGCGGCTTATGCTGGTGCTCAAGTGCTACGCGATCGGTTCGGCAATATTTCTCAGATTAATAAAAAAGGAGACTTCGATCTGGTCACTGAAGCGGATACCGGATCCGAAAAGAAAATTATTGCGACCATCCGTCAAGCATTTCCGGACCATGCCATTTTAGCCGAAGAAAGTGGTGCAAGCGAAGGAACTGGAGAATATCGATGGCTGATTGATCCTCTTGATGGCACGACAAATTATGCGCATCAGCTGCCGTTTTTTTCAATTGCGATCGCATTGGCCTTACGCGATGAAATTATGCTCGGATTGGTACTCAACCCGATGGATGGTGAGCTTTACTCGGCAATTTCAGGTAAAGGCGCAGAGTTAAACGGCAAGTCCTTCAAGGTATCATCAACCGCATCTGTTTACGACAGTCTGCTGGTTACAGGTTTCCCCTATGACTTTAGCGAAATCGTCGAGCCGGCAATGAAGCGCTTTACTGTTTGCCAGCTGGCCTCTCAAGGCGTTCGGCGGCTCGGTTCGGCCGCCCTTGACATTTGTTATGTGGCCTGCGGGAGATTCGACGGATTCTGGGAAAAGAACCTTAAACCCTGGGATAAGGCGGCTGGCGCGATTATTGCCGCAGAGGCCGGTGCGGTGATTACCAATTTTTCAAACCAGCCTTTTTCGATCAATCAAAATGAAATCCTGGTCACCAACGGCAGAATTCATCAGGAGATGCTGTCACTATTAAAGCTAAAAGACTAAAATCTTCCGGATTCAAGCTTCTGATGAAAAAAATCGACCTGTTTCTGAATCGATCTGTTTTCTTTTAATCCCTGTTCAATACGATGAATCGAATGAAGTGCCGTGGCATGGTATCGGTTGAAGGCTTTGCCGATACTCTGGAGAGGGGCGTCTGTATAACGACGCGACAGATAAATCGCCATTTGTCTGGGTCTCACAAAACTTTGTTTGCGAGAGCGTGAAACGATATCTTTAATTGAACAATTATAATATTTACAAACCAATTTCTTGATGAGATCGATGGTGATTTTTTTGCGCTGACGAACTATGTTTTTGACGACGCTTTCTGCCAGATTCAGATCAATCGGAACCGCCAATAGGGATGATTTGGCCGCAACACCATTTAGACCACTTTCAAGTTGCCTGATATCATCGGTTAACTCGCCGGCCAGATAGTTAATGACATCATCGGGCATTTGATACCTGTTGAGGATCACTTTTTTTTGCAATATTCGCACACGGGTTCTGAAATTTGGTGGCTCAATGTTGGAAATCAGGCTACAGGACAGACGAGATCTTAATTTATCATTTAATTTGGGAATATCGGCGGGCAAGTAACAGCTTGAGAAAATTATTCGCTTGCCAGCCTCAAACAGAGAGTCCAACGTTAATGCAAGCTCTATCTGGGTTCTTTCTTTGCCGCTAAGATAATGAACATCTTCAAGAAGCAGGACGTCACAAGAATTTCTGTATTTGCCCTTAAACTTGGCGATCGAATCCTGGCGAAAGGCCTGTACCATCTCATTGCTGAAGTCTTCTGCTGTGACATAATAAACCCGCTCATCGGGATATTGTGACAAGACGTGATGTCCGATGGCCTGGGAAAGATGGCTTTTACCCATACCGGTTTTGGAAAGCAGGAGCAGCGCATTTTGCTGGCGTTCTTTGCCTGAAGCCAACGAAAGGGAGGCAGAATAGGCAAAATCATTGCTCGCGCCCACTACGAAATGATCGAAGGTGAAATCCTTTCTGAAAAATCGCCCGTTGTGCGGACGGATTGAATCGTTTAGAAGCGGCAGTTGATGGTTATGGAGATTTTTAGACGGCTGACCCGGCTTGCTTTTATGGCCAACCGCAAAAGAGAGGTTGCATGCATCACCGATTTCTTTCTTAAGTTCTGCTTTTATCAATTTGCCATAGAGATCGGACACTCGTTTTTTGGAAAAGAAATTCGGGCATGCTAGGACCCAGTTATCATTTGAGCCTTTTTCCAATTCCAAAGGTTCGATCCACATTTCAAAACTGTGTTTGGGAATCCGACCCTTGATCGCAGACTTAATCTTTTTCCAGACAGCTCCCATCGACTTTTGCATGATATGTCTTAATACAAATCCAGTAATAGTACAGTTTTCTGAGAAATTTTATGAAAAAAAATAACGAAGCTAAACGGCTTGGAAGGTTTAATATTGATTATCGAAAAACTCGAAAAACAGGAGCTTGTTTAAGACATAAGACAGATTCAGTCAAACCTGATAAAGGCGGTTTTAGATGGCATTGCAGAGTTGTTTTGAACAATCTATATCTCACTGTTTTCATTTAGCTAAATTAACAACCATCGAAAAGTATCTTTAAATACGGTCTTTTCTAAATGCGAGGTATTTTTAAGTATTTTAAGTATATCCATATCACGCGCCGAGTTATAAACAAGAAAGTCTTCTTCGAAAAACTCGTATTATCTTAAATTATCTTTGATTTTTAAAAAAATAAAATGGATTTTCACCAAAAAAACCTAAACGTAGAATTACCAGGGCTTAACAGCTGCTCGTGAAAAATTGTTTGAATTTTTTTTTTATGAGCTGTAAACTCAAGGCCAAAAAAAATGCCAAAAATATCTGAAAAAATAATCATTCGTGGTGCCCGACAGCATAATTTAAAAAACATCGATGTCGATCTGCCACGCGACAAACTCGTCGTCATTACGGGTCTATCCGGGTCAGGGAAATCAACGCTCGCCTTTGACACCCTTTATGCCGAGGGTCAACGCCGCTATGTTGAATCTCTTTCTACCTATGCGCGTCAGTTTTTAGAACGCTTGGAAAAACCCGATGTTGACCTGATTGAAGGCCTGTCACCGGCTATTGCCATTGAACAAAACACCGCCGGACACAACCCGCGCTCAACCGTTGGGACAGTTACAGAAGTATATGATTATTTGCGATTGCTGTTTGCACGGGTTGGTACTCCTCATTGTTACCGATGCGGTCAGGAAATCACTTCACAGACACTGGATCAGATTGTCGACCATGTTATGGCCTTAGATGCAAACTCCCGGGTTATTATTTTATCTCCTTTAATTTCAGAACAGAAAGGATCTCACGAAAAGCTTCTCAAACAGTTGAAAAAGGACGGTTTTGCCAGGGTTCGAGTAGACGGAAAGATGACCGATATCGAAGAGGTCGGCAGACTGGATAAAAACAAAAAACATTCCATCGACGTTGTTGTCGATCGGTTAATTATTACAGAGAAGGTCAAAAATCGCCTGGCCGATTCATTGGAATTGGCCATGGCTCGATCCAACGGATTGGTTACGGTAGATGTCCAGGGGCTTGGCCCTATCCTGTTTAACGAAAAGGCCGCCTGCACCAAATGTGCAATCAGTTATCCAGAATTTACCCCGGCCAGTTTTTCATTTAATTCACCCCAGGGAGCCTGCCCGCATTGTGATGGACTGGGATCTACAGCCGAATTTGATCCGGCGCTCATCGTTCCGAATCCGGAACTTTCATTGAGAGAGGGCGCCATTGCGTCCTGGGCCAATCGAAATAGTGTACATTTCATAGAATTTTTAGATGCCCTCACCGCACAATATGGCGCTGATATTTTCAGCGCCTATAAGGATCTTCCCGAAGAATTCAAACAGGTGCTTCTTTTCGGTTCAGGCGATAAACTGATTACCTTTTACTTTGAAGGTGGTAATCGGCGTATCCATTATCAGAAACCGTTTGAAGGCATAATCCCGAATTTGGAACGCCGGTACAGGGAAACCGGCTCAAGCTGGTCGCGAGAGGAAATCGGGCGCTATTTGAATTTTCAACCCTGTCCCGAATGCAATGGCGAAAAATTAAACCAGGCCAGTCGATCCGTCAAAGTGGGCGGATTTACAATTTCGGAGATAACCGCTTTATCGATATCGAAAATCCGTGACTTTTTTCTGGATCTAAGGCTGGAAGGCAAAAAAGAAATCATCGCGCGACGTATTCTAAAGGAAATTGTTGAACGTCTGGGTTTTCTTGAAAATGTTGGGCTTTCTTACCTTACACTGGACCGATCGGCCCATTCTCTTTCAGGAGGTGAAAGCCAGCGCATCCGTCTGGCCACCCAAATCGGATCAAAATTAACCGGCGTACTTTATGTATTGGATGAACCGAGTATCGGTCTTCACCGGCGCGATAACCGGCGTCTGCTGGAAACCCTTTTGCAGATGCGAGATCTTGGCAATACGGTGCTGGTCGTAGAACATGACGAGGAAACGATTCGGGCTGCGGATTATGTGGTCGATATGGGCCCCGGAGCCGGAATCAATGGCGGGGAGATTATTTTTGCCGGTCCACCGTCGGAACTAATCGCCCATGAGACCTCGTTGACCGGCCAGTATTTGTGTGGACGCAAACGAATAGACATCCCGCCCATAAGACGTTCAAATCAGAGACCGCATATTTTTATTGAAGCTGCGTCGGCCAACAATCTGAAGAATATCGATGTTAAATTCCCTTTGGGTCGCCTCATCTGTATAACCGGCGTTTCCGGTTCAGGCAAATCAACACTTGTTCTGGAGACACTCTACAAGGCCCTAATGCAAAAACTGCACTATGCAAGGATACCGGCAGGAGCTCATCGGCAGATATTGGGGACTGAGCACATCGATAAGGTTATCCACATCGATCAGGGCCCGATTGGAAGAACACCTCGTTCTAATCCGGGTACTTACACCGGCGTCTTTACACAAATCCGGGAACTCTTTGCACGGACCCCCGAAGCCAGAATGCGCGGATACAAACCGGGCCGTTTTAGCTTCAATGTCAAAGGGGGTCGATGTGAAGCGTGCCAGGGTGATGGTATCATAAAAATAGAGATGCATTTCTTACCAGACGTATACGTAACCTGCGATGTCTGTCACGGCAGACGCTACAATCGTGAGACGTTAGAAGCCCGTTATAAAGGGAAAACGATCACAGAAGTACTCGATATGACCGTTAATCAAGCACTCGATTTTTTTGGAAAGATCAGGAAAATACGATCCATCCTACAGACACTGGTCGAAGTTGGCTTAGGATATATCGAAATCGGCCAGCCGGCAACAACGCTTTCCGGCGGTGAAGCCCAACGGGTAAAGCTCTCAAAAGAGCTCAGCAAAAAGAGCACCGGCAAAACGATTTACATTCTGGACGAACCCACCACCGGGTTACATGCCGATGATATTCAGAAGCTGCTCAATGTTCTCAACCAGCTTGTTGAACACGGCAATACCGTCGTTGTCATCGAGCATAATATGGATGTCATTAAAACGGCTGATTACATCATCGATCTGGGCCCGGAAGGTGGTGATGAGGGTGGTTATATTGTCGGATGCGGCACTCCTGAACAAATAGCTGAAATTAAAAAATCTTATACCGGCCGGTATTTAAAAAAAGTGCTGCGAAAGCAGCATCTAAAGATCTGATTCTAGGAAAAACCCGTAGGCGGCTTCGATTTCACCGGTCAAACCCGCATACCAATCTCCCACATCTTCCATCATATCCATCATGAATTTCACAACTTCAGGGTGCATTTTTGACAGATCGAGCCGCAGCTCCTGATCATAGTCGTAACTGTTGACAATGAAATTGGCCAGATAAATGTTCCGCACAAAATTGGCATGCTTGCTTTCCGGCTGAAACTCATGGTGCCAACGAATCGCATCAACCAGGCCTCCGGGGAGCTGCCATTTAGACGCCAGATGAGAACCAATTCGGGTATGGTCGGTGGACAGCTTTTTTTGCTCCGCCTCGTAAAAGGAAATATGTTCATTCTGCAGGGTCGTCCAGACCGTTTCAAATAAGTCATGAAAATATTGGGCCATGATGACCTTGCCGATATCGTGCAGCAAGCCGCCAACGAAGCAATTATCGGGGGATTCCTTTTTAGAAAGCTGGGCAATATTTTTACTGGTTACGGCCACAGCAAGGGAGTGTTTCCAGAACTGGGTTATATTAAAATCCATCAGGGCCACGCGGTTCGAAAACGAACTGATAACCGAAAGTGAAACAATAGCGTTTCGAACTGCATTGTAGCCCAGAAGGACAATTGCATTGCGCAGGTCGCTAATTTTGGATTTAAATCCATAAAAAGCCGAATTCACCAGCTTTAATATTTTTAAAGTAATCGCCTGATCTTTCTCGATGGTATCACAAACTGTCTTGATTGAGGTGTCCGGGTCCTGCAGATATTTATTTAATTCGAAGACGATGGTGGGAAGGGTCGGAATTTCTTTGATGCGATCGAGCTGCTTTAATATTTGCTGTTCGTCCATGGTGTTTCTCCTATTATCTATTTTTTAAGGTGTCGCAGAATCCATTATGCCTTCGATATGATCTGTATCCGCTTGAAATTTTTACCCGTTTTTCTATTCATGTTTAAGTATATAATAATTTTATTAAAATTGAAAGCGGGAGGAGAAATTTAGGCAACTATTCAGGCGTCTTATAGTGGTTGTTAAAAAAACGTTCCGCTATTCAAACGTTTTTTTATACAACCCCTTATGCCGCAATTCCGTCATTGGGTGTTTCCAAACCGGTATCAGCGGAAGGGGCCTGACGGTGTCAAAAAAACGGGGCTCAACCGGAAATCCGGTTAGCCCCGTTTTAAAGGTATACAGAGTTAAAAAAAGGTTCCTATTAGCCACCTTGAGCAAACAACGCGGCAATAGATCCAGCCTGCGGATGGGCAAAGATAAGGATCAATGCCACGACCAGCGCGTAAATACACAATGATTCGATCAGCGCCAATCCAATGATCATGGTAACAGTAACTTTACCCGAAGACTCAGGATTTCTGGCGATACCCTCAACAGCCGCTCGTAATCCAATACCCTGGGCAATACCGCAACCAAATGCCGCAATTGCAATCCCGAAACCAGCAGCCGTTGCACAGGCGATGAAGAACTCTAATGCTTTTGTTTCCATACTATAGCCTACCTCCTTTTCTGGATATATTGTTGGGCTTCTTCCTTTATCCCATTAACAGCTAATTATAAGTTATTTAAAGTGACTAAAGTTGATGAATTCTGCCCGTCGAGAGCCTCCCGTCGAGAGCCTCTGGGTCGAACGACTGGGTCGAACGATCATTATAAGAAAAGATGGAGCGCAGCGACGCCATAACTTTAGGCACTTTAGTCATTTTAGTCACTTTAGGCACTTTTTCTAATGCGCTTCCTCCATAGCGCCGGCAAAATAAATGATCGATAACAGAAAGAAGACGAACGCCTGCAAAAGGGCAACAAAAATACCCAATGCCATTATGGGCAGCGGCGCAAAAGCTGCACCGGCCAACACAAATAATATCCCGAGCACCAGTTCATGGCCGGTTATATTACCAAATAAACGAATGGAGAGTGAGAGAATACGTGCGAAATGGCCAATGAGCTCAATGATTAAAATAAGGGGACTCAGCCACCAGATGGGTCCTAAAAAGTGCTTGATATACTTAACGCCATGGAATTTGACTCCGATCACATGAGTAAAAACGACCACGGTTAGGGCGCAGGACACGGTCGTATTTATACTGGCGGTCGGCGGATAAAAACCCGGAATCAAACCCAGCAGATTGCAGGTCGCTATATAGAGAAACACCGTGGCGATGAGCGGAAAAAACTTACGGCCCTCTTCACCGGTAATATCAACCATAAATTCTTCCATTCCCGAAATCAAAATTTCAAAGACATTTTGCGCTTTTGACGGAATCATGTCAATTTTGCGAACTGCCAGAAACGCAAAAAAAATCAGTAAAATCATCACAAACCAGGAGTAAATCACCCAGGGGTAGGCATGAGCAAAATGGCCGAATCCGATCAGCTCAAAAAGCTTGACAACAAATAGATAGGGATGTTCCATCCTTAGACTGCCTCCTTAAAAATAAGTTTCTTAACTTCACAAATGGTTGCAAGAATGATACTGAAAACCACCAAGGAGAGGCCGATAACCAAGCCGACGGGATGAACAATGTGGCCGGCAATAAGCACGAAGATGATAAAACCGTTGGCTAAAAATCGAAGATAATATTTAGCCAAAATCAAATTATGGGACGCCAGGTGGGGTGGTGTCAGAGCATTTTTCAGGGTTTTAGCCAACAAATGAAAATTGATGGTGACCAGCAGCCCGCCAAAAAGAATTCCGTAAGCAACATCCAACGGCAAGAGTATAAATCCCAGAATACTGACTACAGCGGAAAGAATCCAATTGGCACGGGTCACAAAATGAATGATACGTTGCTGGATTTCCAAGATGTTTTCTCTGTTAGTCGAATAATTGTCTACTAGTACTTCCTTGTCTTACGAATCACGAGGGCAATGTTCCGGAAGCCGCCAATAATCCCCAACACCAGAAAAATAAGGGTCCACCATGGTGATGTTTCAAATCGCCGATCGAGATAGACCCCCACAGCCAGACCGATAAATATAGCCAGAGATACAGACAGGCCAAGGCTGCTGTAATACGCCAGCTCCCTTAAAGAGCGTTTGGTTTCTTTTTTCATAAAATACAGCACCTTCCATTATTTCGGGAAGGTCCTCACCAAGCCCATCTGAAGGTTGTGGACCTAACATAGGATAACACGCAAGTCAACGCAAAT